>NZ_JBFAHZ010000085.1:0-14927 GCF_040654415.1 Micromonospora sp. NPDC050695 | reverse complement strand
CCTCGACGGTGACCACGACTGCGTGCTGGCCACGTCGAGCGTGCCCGGCGTCACCCACCGGTGCTTCCGGGGTCCGGCCGCCCGTTTCGTCGGTGCGGGTTCGCAGGTCAGCCGCCGGCGAAGGTCACCTCGGTGCCACACTTGGCGTTCTGGTTGAGGCAGGACTTCACCAGGCCGCCGAGGTGTGCCGGATCCCAGGCGTTCATGAAGTCACCATGCATGGAGGACGCCTTGCCGGAGGCGAGGCTGAGCCCGGTACCGCCCAGCGACTGGTAGTTGACCATGAAGGAGAGGTCCGGCACGGCCACCGGGTACTTGCCGGTGCAGACGCCGTTGACCGGGTCGCCCATGTGCGACTTGTGGTCGGGCGAGTCGATGTTCTTGCCGTCCCAGCAGTCCTTGAACACGAGCTGGAAGATCAGGTTGCCGCCCGGGGCGCAGACCGGCCAGTTGCCGTCTGCGCTGCGTCCGGTTTCGGCGCTGCCGGCGCACCAGAATTGGTTGCCGCCGCCGTTCTTCGGAGTGTCGACCTGCCGCTTGGCGTCACCCTCGACCATCCGCAGGCCCGGCGGAAAGGGCTTCACGGTGGACGGATCCTTGACCCGCGAGCCGTAGTAGACGCGGAAGCTCTTGATCGGAACAGCCTTGCCGTCCTTGCGCAACTCCGGGGTCCAGTACGCGCTCAGGTCGCCCGGGGCGTTGCAGGTGGTCTTCGCGGAGAGCAGCTTGTCCGTAGTGGTGAAGGCGTCGATCTTCGGGCCGAAGAAGGTGTGCATGTGCGAGGCGCCCGGCAGGCCGGGTACGACGATCGGGTCGTCCGGAGCGGAGTTGGCGACCTCGCAGTCGGTGTGGAACTCGGGAACGCGGGTGGTTCCCGGCGGCACCGCCTTCGGCCTGATCGCGTTGAAGGCGGCCAGTTCCTTGGCCCACCGGGCCTGGTCCACGGGCACCCAGCCCGCGGCCGGCGTGCCCGGCGTGTTGGGCGTGCCCGGCGTGGTGGGCGTGCCCGGGGTGGCCGGCGCGGGCGTCGGCGTCGACGCGGCGGGACTCGGCGTCGGCGAAGCGCTCGGCGTCGTGCCGGCCGCAGGGCCGAACGTGAACCAGTTCAGGTTGACGAAGTCCGACCGGGACGTGCTCCGCATGACAGCGAAGACCGTCTGCGCGCCGGCCGGAACCGTGGACACCTTCGCGGTGACGGTCGTCCACTTCTGCCAACCGCCGGTGCCGGCGATCGGGAAGCTGGCCAGCAGCGTGCCGGACTGCGCGCCGAGGCGCAGCTCGACGGTGCCGCCGTCGGTGTTGTGCGCGGCGACCCGGGCCGTCAGGTCGGTGCCGGTGATCGACACGCCGTCGTACCGCAGCCAGTCGCCGTTGGCCAGCCAGCCGACGTTCCTGCCGCCGCCGGTGTCGCCGGTGCCCTCGGTTTGCGCCCCGAACTGCGCCGCGAACTCCTCCGCCTGGACTCGGCCGGGCACGGCGGTCTCTTCGGCCTGGGCGCCGGCGATGTAGATGCCACTGCCGGCGAGGGCGACGGCGACGGTGGAGGCGAGCGTGATGCGTGTGAGGCGACGACGCTTGAGCGCCGGGTCCGGCGGTGCGACGTGCGCAGCGGTAGTCCGCATTACCAGTATTTCCTTCGGGTCGAGGATAGGGCTGATGCCGAAAAGAGTATGAGCGGTCAGCGTATCGGCATCAACGTGCGGAAGAAGATTCAA
Source organism: Micromonospora sp. NPDC050695 (assembly GCF_040654415.1). Taxonomy (NCBI): domain Bacteria; kingdom Bacillati; phylum Actinomycetota; class Actinomycetes; order Micromonosporales; family Micromonosporaceae; genus Micromonospora; species Micromonospora sp. NPDC050695. Next base: position 13,212 of record NZ_JBFAHZ010000085.1, on the reverse strand, counting down.
GAGGGCAGCGCCGCGTATCCGCTGGCGGCCGACGTAGGGGCTACGGATAACAATTTTTGGAATCATTTTCTCTTAAATCTTCTTTAAGCTGTCGCCGTCGACCTGGCCGGGTGGTCAAGGCGGCTTCGCCGGGCAGGCCAGTGACCCCGGCCACCTCGACGATGCCGCAGCTCAGGATCGATCCAGTGGTCCTCCAGAGTCAGTCAATTCAGTCTGTCTATTGTGGACTGGTCCGGAGCCGCGATGCAGGACGGCCGCTTCCCAGTTGGCAATGGAGTGGAAGATGGACTCGTCGGGCCTGATGCTCGAAGGTGTTGGTCTCCGCTTCGGCGGCCTCACCGCGCTGAGTGACGTGTCGCTGCGGGTGCCTCCCGGGCAGGTGGTCGGCGTCATCGGTCCGAACGGCGCGGGAAAGAGCACGCTGTTCAACGTCATCTGTGGGCTGCTGCGGCCCGACACCGGGCGGCTGCTCATGGACGGGCGCGCCCTTCGACGGCTGCGCCCACACCAGCTCACCCGGCTCGGTGTCGCCCGCACCCTGCAGGACGTTGGCCTCTTCGACGGGCTCAGCGTGCTGGAGAACGTCATGGCCGGCGCGACGAACCGGGCTCGTGCGGGCTTCGCCTCCGCTCTGTTCGGGCTGCCCAGGAGTGGGCGCGACGAGCGGCGACTACGCGATCACGCGCGGGAGGTTTTGGACGAACTCGGCCTCAGCGGGTTCGCCGACGCATCGCCGCCGTCGCTGCCCTACGCCATTCGTCAGCGGGTGGCACTGGCCCGGGCGCTGGCGGCACGTCCACGACTGCTGCTACTCGACGAGCCGGCCGGCGGACTCGGCCCCGAAGACATCGACAAGCTCAGCACGCTGATCCAAGACCTGCCGCGACGAGCCGACCATCCCTGCTCCGTCCTCCTCGTGGAACACCACATGGATCTGGTGATGGGAGTGTGCGACGAGGTCGTCGTCCTCAACTTCGGTCGAGTGCTCATCACCGGCACACCCGATCAGGTGGGCGACGATCCGAGAGTCGCCGAGGCTTACCTGGGCGCCACCGTCGAAGCAGCCGCATGAGCGCCGCACCCCTGTTGACCGTGCGGGACCTCGTGGCCGGCTACGGTAATGCCGCGCCCGTTCTGCGCTCCGTCAGCTTCGATGTCGAACCGGGCAGCATCACCGCCGTCGTCGGCGCCAACGGCGCCGGCAAGACCACCCTGATGCGCGCGCTGTCGGGCCTGATCCGCCCCGCTGCCGGTGAGCTGCGCTTCGACGACGTGGACCTGCGGGAGGTGCCGGTCGAGCGGCGCGTCCGGCACGGCCTCGCGCACGTCCCACAGGGCCACGGCGTGGTCGCCGAGCTGACCGTCGACGAAAACCTCCGCCTCGGCGGCCTGTGGCGCCGGGACCGCGCCGACGCCCGCCGGGCTGTTGCCGAGGTCTACGAGATGTTCGAGCCACTGGCCCTGCGGCGGCGACACGCGGGGCATCAGCTCTCCGGCGGCGAGCGTCAAATGCTGGCCCTGGGACGAGCGCTCGTTGGTCGGCCCCGGCTCCTACTCCTCGACGAACCGTCACTCGGCCTGGCGCCAAAGGCCGTCGCACAGACCATGGCCCTCCTGCGTCGGCTTCGCGACGAGTCCGCCGTGGCTGTACTACTGGCTGAACAGAGCCTGCGCGGTGCGCTGTCGGTCGCCGACCGGGGCATCGTCATGTCGCAGGGGCAACTGGTCTTCACGGCCCCCGCGAAAGACCTGCGTGACAACCCGCACCTTCGTCAGCTCTACCTCGGGTTCTGACCCGCCGACGCTTCGCGCACCCGGCCCGGAAAGGGATGTTGTTGGAACGGTTCGTGTTTCTGACATTGGACGGCCTCGCGAGAGGGACGGCCTACGCGGCCTTCGCGCTGGCGCTCGTCCTGATCTGGCGGGCCGCCCGAGTCGTCAACTTCGCCCAGGGCGCGATGGCGGTGGCCTGCGTCTACGTCGCGCACAGCGTGACCGCGGCGACCGGTTCGTACTGGGCCGGATTCGGCGCGGCCGTGGCATCGGGGCTCGTTCTGGGCGCGGCGGTGGACTTCTGCGTGATGCGCCTGGCCGCCGGGACGGCGTCGCACCTGAACTCCGTGATCATCGCGCTCGGGTTGGTGCTCATCATCCAAGCGGTGCTCGGCATCGCCTACGGCAACGAGTACCTGCCGACACCCGCCCCGTTTGACCGTACGGCGATCACCGTCGGTGAGTTCGTGCTGCTCTCGCCGTTCGATCTGTTCGTCATCGGTACGGTGGCCGCCGCCGTCGCGGCGCTCGCCTGGCTGTTCGGCCGTACGCCGGTCGGGTTGCGGATGCGGGCCGGCGCGTTCGCCCCCGAGGTGTCGCGGCTGCTCGGTGTCAACGTCGGCGGGATGCTCACCCTCGGCTGGGCGCTGGCCGCGGGCCTGGGCGCCATCGCCGGCATGCTTGTCGTTCCAACCGAGCTGGCGCTCCATCCGCACGCCATGGACCTGGTCTTCGTCGCCTCGTTCACCGCGGCGGTCATCGGTGGGCTGGACAGCCCACCCGGCGTGGTCGTCGGCGGGCTGGCCGTCGGTCTGACGCTGTCGTACGTCTCGGGATATCTCGGTGGTGACCTCAGCCCGCTGGCCACCCTGCTCCTGCTGCTGGCGGTGCTGCTCGTCAGGCCGGAAGGGCTGATCACCAGGGCCAAGGTGAGGCGGGTATGAACATGCTCCTTCGAACGAGCCCACTGCGTCGCGTCCTGCTCACGGCGCTGGCCGCTCTGCTGGTGCTCATCGCCAGTCAGGTTCTGGATCCGTTCCGCAATTTCCAGTTCGCCACCATCGCCGCCTATCTCTGCGCCACCGCCGGCCTCACCGTCCTCACCGGGCTCAACGGTCAACTCTCCCTCGGTCACGGAGCGCTGATGGCCAGCGGCGCGTACACCGTGGCGCTGATCCAGGACGCGTTCGGCGGACGTCAGCTGGCCGCCGGTTGGATCCTGGTGGTGACGCTGCTCGGCGCGCTGGCGGTCGGCGTCGCCGCCGGTGCCGTGATCGGGCTCGCCGCCGCCCGGTTGCAGGGGCCACACCTCGCCGGGCTCACGCTTGGCGTGGCGGTGATCGTCCCGTCGTTGGCGACCACCTTCGACGCCCTCCTCGGTGGTGAGCAGGGGTTGCCGGTGCAGGCCGCCCAGCCGCCACTCGCCCTCGGTGCGACATTCCCGTACGAGCGTTGGCAGGTCTGGCTGGCCTGGACGATCACCCTCCCCACCATTCTGCTGCTCACCAATCTCGTCCACAGCCGCCTGGGCCGCGACATGCGGGCCGTACGAGACCACGAGGTCGCGGCCAGCCTGAGCGGGATCGACGTGGCCCGTACCCGCGTTGTCACGTTCACCGTCAGCGCCGGATGCGCCGCCCTCGGTGGTGCTCTGTTGGCGGTCCTGACGCAGGTCGCCTCGCCCGGCTCGTACCCGCTCACGCTCTCCGTGTTCCTGCTCATGGCGGTCGTGATCGGTGGCCTGGACAGCCTGACGGGTGCGATCTGGGGAGCGCTGCTCCTGGTTGCCCTGCCCGACCTCGCCCAGTCGGTCACGGGACTGTTCTCGTTCCCACCCGGCGAGGCGCAGCGCTGGGAGGGCAACCTGCCGACGGCGGCGTTCGGACTGATGCTCATCACGGTCATGGCCGTTGCGCCCACCGGAGTGAGCGGGCTGCAACGACGCGTCCTGCGGGCCGCGGCCGACCGGTGGCGCGCACGACGGCCCAACCCCGGGGCGGAGACCCCCTGACACCATCGCTACCAATGCGAGCACCGGCCGGCGACGGACGGAGGAAGAGGTTGATCATGTTGACTGTCAGGCGGGTGTCGGCTGCGGCCGCAGCGGCGTTGATACTGGTGGGGACGGCTGCCTGTGGCGCGGACGGATCAGGTGGGTCCGCCGCGGTGCCCGGGGTGACCGACACCGAGGTGGTGGTCGGCACGCACACCCCGTTGACCGGTCCGGCCGCGGCCGGCTATTCCACGATCGCCCCCGCCACTCGCGCGTACTTCGACTACGTCAACGCGCAGGGTGGCGTGCACGGTCGCAAAATCACCTACAAGATCAAGGACGACGGCTACAACCCCGCGAACACGCAGCAGGTGGTGCGGCAACTGGTCCTGCAGGACCGGGTGTTCGCCATCCTCAACGGACTGGGCACCCCGACCCACACCTCGGTGTTGGACTTCCTCAACAGCAACCGCGTACCGGACCTGTTCCCCGCCTCCGGCACCCGCAACTGGGATCAGCCCACCAAGTATCCGAACACCTTCGCCTTCCAACCCGACTACGTCGTGGAGGGCAAGGTGCTGGGCGCCCACATCAAGTCCCAGTACCAGGGGCAGAAGGTGTGTTTCCTCGGCCAGGAGGACGATTTCGGCCGCGACGGTCTCGCCGGGTTGGAAAAGGTCCTCGGCGCGGTGGCCGTCAAACGGACGTACGTCACGAGCAACACCAACGTCGAGCCGCAGATCAGCAGCTTCAAGCAGGAAGGCTGCCAGGTGGTGGTGCTCGCCACCATCCCGGGCTTCACCGCCCGCTCGCTCAGCGTCGCCAAGCAGCTCAGCTTCACTCCGAGCTTCCTGGTGTTCAACACCGGCGGCGACTACCAGACGCTGGCCAAGCAGCTCGGTGCTGACGCGAAGCTCACCGAAGGCCTCGTCGGGCTCAACTACCTGCCGCTCTACACCGAGACCGCCGACCCCTGGATCCAGCTCTTCACGAAGGTCAACAAGGAGTACAACGGTGGTGCGCCGTTGGATGGCAATGCGATCTTCGGCATGTCGATCGGTTACCTGTTCGTCCAGGAGTTGCTCGCCGCCGGTCGGGACCTCACCCGCGAATCGCTGATCAAGGCGGTCGAGCGGGGCGGTTACCAGGGGCCGGGCCTCGCGCTGTTGCGGCACTCGCCGACCGACCACTCGGGGTACGGCGGCGAGCGGTTCACCAGGGTCACCAACGGAGTGCAGTCCTATTTCGGCCCCACCTACCAGACGGATGAGGCGGACGCTCCCGTGACCGAGTACGACACCCCTCGCGCGGCACCCCCGGCCAACGGCATCCCGCAGGCTGGCTGACCGAGGAGGCGACCTCCATGAAAAAATTGCTCTTGATCAATATGCACTGTGCCCTGACCGGCGATCATAGGAGCGTGACCAGTGGGTAAGGTCATCGTTGGCGCGCACCCTTCCTACGGCCACATCGTTCCGATGCGGGCCATCGCCGCCGACCTCGTCCGACGGGGTCACGACGTGACCTTCGTGACCGGCTCCGCGTACCGCGACGGCGTCGAACGCGACGGCGTCCACTTCGCCCCGCTTTCTGGCGCGGCGGACGTCGACTCCCGAACCCTGCATCAACGGCACCCCGAACTCCTCGCCCTGCCACGGGACGAGGCGTTCGACCTCGCCATGTCCCACGTCTTCGTCGAGACCCTCGCGGCACAGCACCACACCATGCAGAACGAGATAGCCAAGGCCGGAAGCCTGCCTGTCGTGGTATTGCAGGAGACCATGTTCATGGGTATGTGGCCGGCACTGCTCGGGGTGCCGGTGGCCAGGCGGGTTCCCGTACTGGGGATCGGCGTCCTGCCGATCACCATGACCAGCGTCGACACGGCGCCGTTTCGTTCAGGTCTGCCTCCGGACACCTCCCCGCGAGGCCGGCGGCGCAACCAGGAACTGAACCGCGTCTTTCGAGACAGCGGGCTACCACACACCCAACGCGGCGTGGACGAGGTGCTACGCGGCCTCGGCGCGGCACATCCACCGCCGTTCATCCTCGACGGCGTGGTGACCCTTCCCGACCAGTACCTTCAGCTCTCCATCGAGGAAATCGAATACCCGCGTAGCGACGCGCCCGCAAGTCTGCACTTTGTGGGCGCACTGCCCATCGGGGCTCGGCGTGACCACGGGCCACCGCCGGTGTGGTGGGAAGACGTCGTCCACAGTGCACGGCCGGTGATCGCGGTGTCGCAGGGGACGCAGGCGAACCGCGACTTCGGTGAGCTGATCGAGCCGACCATGAAAGCCCTGGCCGACCTCGATGTGTTGGTTGTCGTGGCGACCGGGCGAGACGCGGCCCTCTCCGACGTTCCGGACAACGCGCGGACAACCCCGTTCATCGACTTCGACCTCCTGCTGCCGCACGTCGACCTCCTCGTGCACAACGGCGGCTATGGCGGGGTGCAGCAGGCACTCGTGCACGGCGTCCCGCTTGTGCTCGCCGGGCAGAGCGAGGACAAGACCGAGGTCACCGCCCGCGTCGCCTGGGCCGGCGCAGCCATCAATCTGGCGACGTCACGTCCCGACGAGGCAGCCATCAGGTCGGCGGTCGAAACGGTGCTCGACGACCCGCGGTACCGCAAACGCGCCGGTGAACTCAGCGATGAGTACGCACGCCACGACGCACTTGCCGAAATCGCCGCCGCGGTCGAGCAGTCCCTCGCTGCGTCGACGAGCTGACCGACCGGCGACAACGGATCGCCGAGACGCCCGACCACTGGCTCGATGATGTGCGTCGGGCGGCTCCGGCTGTCGTCGCCGCGTCGCCTGAGCCTCCGACCCTGCACGGGTCGAAGGCTCAGGCGACCAGCGGCAGAGATCTTGAATGGTCAGGTTGAGTCGTCGAGGGTCAGGCCGGTGTGGGACGGTGGTCGGCCTCACCCATTGATGGCCGTTGACGCGTAGTCTGCTGTCCGTGACGGGCCGTGAGGCCGTCGACAGCGCAGGAGGTGCGGGCAGTGGGCAGATGGTTCAACCGCAGCCGTAAACGCGACGACGAGCCGCCGCGCGAATCGACGCCCGGGCCGGTCATCGAGATCACCGTCTCCGGGGGCGGTCGTCGCCCGGTCAGCACGACGATCGGCGGTCCGACCGCCTTCGGGTTGCAGTACCACGCCTTCCACGACCAGTACGGCGCGACCGACGCGCGGACGCTGGAGGCGGGGACCCGCTACGCGCAGGAGTTGATGCGCACCAACGACATCGACGAGGCCGTGGCCGTCTATCAGGTGGTCGTCGGGTTGCGCAGCTCGGCGCTCGGGTCCGAACATCCGGACACCCTGCGCAGCAAGCACAGCCTGGCCTTCGCGCTGTGGCAGCGCGGCTCCCACGCCGAGGCGCAACGGGTGCAACGAGACGTCTACGAGGCGCGGCGTCGGGTGCTGGGCGACGCGGACGCCGAGACGCTGCGCAGCGGCAACAACCTCGGCTGGCTGCTGATCGAGCTGGGTCGGCTCGACGAGGCCGAGCCCCTGCTGCGGCGGGTCGCCGACGGCATGGCGCGGACGCTGGGCAGGAACGACACCGACACTCTGGCCTGCCAGATGAAACTGGCCGGCATCCAGCACCTGCAGGGCCACAGCCAGCAGGCCGAGCGTGCCCTGCGGGACGTGGTCCGGCGGTTGACCAGGACGTTGGGCCCCACCAACCCGGTGTCGTTGCAGGCCCACAGCAACCTGCTGGTCGTCCTGCTCGACTCCGGTCGGGCCGCCGAGGCGGTCGACGCGGCCCGGTCGCTGGCCGACGACGCCGGGCGCGCCCTGAGCACCACCGACGGGGTGTCCCTGCACGCCCGGCACTCCCTGGCCAGAGCCCTCGCTGGGGTGGGCCGGCGGGACGAGGCGATCCGGTTGCTGGCCGATACGCTGCCGGACAGTGAACGGGGCCGAGGAGTCGACCATCCCGCGACCCTGGAGATGCGGACGCTCTTCGCCCTGCTGCTGGTCGAGGCGGGCGACCGGCGGGCGGGCCGGGAGGCGCGGGCCGCGCTGGCCGGCTGCGAACGCGCGCACGGCCCGACTCATCCCGACACGGAGAAGGCCCGGGCGCTGGTCCGGCGGACCCGCTGACACCGACGGGTGCCGCTCAGCCGCCGGTGTGGATGTGCGCCGCCCACAGCGTCGGCGCCAGCGGGTAGCGGTCCCGGAGCCCCCGCACGGCCGAGTGCAGCGCGTACGCCGCCGACCCGGTGGGGTCGGCGTGCGCGTAGAAGGCGGTGGTCAGGGCGAGGGAGACCGCGTCGTCGACCTCCCACAGGGTGCCGATGACATGCCGGAACCCGGCGAGCTGGAAGGCGCCGGTGATGTGCAGCGACTCGTCGACCAGCGTCAACGGGGCCTGGGCGGTCGCGCAGGCCGACAGGAAGGCGAACTCCGCGTCCAGGTCCAGCTGGGACACGTCGGTCACGGTGAGTGGGCTGTCCTGATGATCGTGTACGAGGAGCCGGCCCTGCGCCGGGTCGTGCGGTTCGGCCACCGCGTGGCAGGCGAAGTGCGCGTAGGCCGAGTCGGCCAACCGGTCCAGGACCTGTTGCCGGGTGGCCGTCGCGTCCAGCCCGAGCCACGGCTGGGGCAGCGCCCGCGCCGCCGACTCGGCCTCACGTTCGGCGCTGGGCAACGCCCCCGGGCCGCCGGGGGTGGCGCGCATCGCCACCACGCAGGACCGGGCGTCCGGCCGGGACGGCCGCGCTGCGGTGCGTTTGCGGGCGAGCGCGGTCACGGTCGGGGTGTAGGAGGAGACCACCCGGTCGAGGGCCGACCGGCCGGCGTCGGCCTGCGCGGCGTGCAGGGGGAAGAACGCCAGCGGGCCGACCGGGCACCACCAGACGCGCGGCAGCTCCCCGGCCGCCCCCGGCGCGTCGAGCCGGTCCAGCACCGGCCCGACGAGGGCATTCCACAACCAATCGAGTACGCCGCCGAGCTCCGACTGGGCGCGCAGCCGGCTGCGCGCGTCCGCCGCCGGATCGTAGGCCGTGGTGGTGGCCTCCTGGAGTAACCCCAGCTGCGTCATCGCGTCGGCCAGCGACAGATCCGGCAGCGGCAGCACCGTCACCCGGTGCTGGCGCAGGATGAGCGCGTCGCACCGCAACTCGCTCGCGATCGGCACGATGACGGTCCCGTCGACCTGGTCGAGCAGCTGCCGGGCGCTGGGCGGACGCAGGAAGTCGCCCAGGCCGGGCAGCTTCCGGATCGTCGCCAGCAGCACGTTCCACTCGGTCTCCCGGTCCCGGCCGAAGGTGGTGGGGCGGGGCGATTCGGGGACGGGCGCCTCGAAGTCCCGGCGCATCCGTTGGAAGTCGGCCGCCAGGCGCCCGTCGGCACGCTGGAGCGCCGCCCACTCGCCGTCCGCCGTCAACCGTTGGTGCAGCAGCAGGCCCCGGCCCCGCTCCAGCAGCTCCAGGGCCCGCTCCGGCTGCCCGGCGCCGATCGCGCAGGAGGCGGCGGTCGCCGCCATCCCGACCGTCGAGCCGAGGTCGGCGTACTGGTCGTGCCGGGTACGCCCGCGGGAGGCCAGCCGCGGCAGCAACGTGATGGCCTCGTCGAAGGCATCCGTCGCCTCCTCCCACCGGTTCAGCGCGGTCAGCGAGTAGGCCGCCTTGTCGAACGCCTGGATCCGGACCGGCACGGCGCCGGACTCGGTGCGGCCGGCGGCGAGCGCCCGTTCGGCGGCCTCGGTCAGCAGGGCCGGATCACCGGTACGCAGGTAGGTCGCCCGCAACGCCTGGGCGATGGACAACCCGGTCTCGACCCGCTGCGGATCGCGCGCGGGCAGGGCGTCCAGCGCCCTGCGCAGCAGGTCGAGCGCCTCCTCCACGTAGGCGGGCTCACCGGTGGCGTCGTAGAGCAACCGAAGGCTGTAGCCCAACTGGTCCAGGTACAACGCGTGGTTGGCCTCGCCGCGTACGGACAGCGCGAGCGCCCGGCGCAGCAGGCCGATAGCCGTCTCCAGCGCGGAGATGTCGCCGGTCAGCTGGTGCGTCTTCATGCCGACGGTGGAGAGGCTGGCGAGCGCCGTCCGATGGTCCGGATGCCGCTCGGGCACGGTGTTCAGCACGGCGGCAAACTCCTGCCACGCCTGGCCGAGCAACTCGACGCGGCCGGTGCGGTCGACCAGGGTGAGCAACGTCTGCCCGGTCAGGAACCGCGGGGCGTTGCTCTGCGGGGTGTGTTCCCGCAGCACGGCGACGGCCCGTTCGGCATCGGCGGTGTGGGTGGTCCCGGCCGCCCTGGCCAGCAGGCAACGTGCTCGCAGCACGACGATCTGGTCCTGGTTGGGCCCGGTCGCGTCCACCGAGGACACCAGCTCCAACGCCTCGTCGACGTAGTCCTCCACCCCGGTGAGCTGGTACGCACGCAACAGCGCCTCCGCGTGGATGCCGCGCAACGCGGGCCGATTCTCCTCGCTGATCCACCGCTCGGCCAGCTTGGCGATGGCCGTGAGCCGGTAGAGCGTGTCGACCGAGCCGTCGAAGTCGTGCCGGACCCGATAGACCTGGCAGGTCTTGAGCCTCAGCAACGCGCTGGTGGCGAGGTCGGCCGAGGCGTCGTCGGCGAACTGCAGATATCGCTCGGCGATGTCCAGCAGCTGCGGTTCGTTCTCCACCCGGGCTCTGGCCAGCAGCACATCGGTGTACGTGGCCAGCGCGAGGACGCCGTGCGGCGTACCCAACTCCTCAGCCAGAAAGGAGTCGGCCATGGTGCGGATCGCGGCCTCCAGCACGACGGTGGCCTCGATCAGGTCCTCCCGCGCGTGGTCCGCGCCGTACCTGCGGAGCAGCGCGGCCCCCAGCTCCACCTGGGCCTCGGCCCATCGCCGGTCGCCGCGCGGCTGCCCGGCCGCGGCACGACGCCAGTGCTCGACCGTCTCCCTCGCACAGCGACTCACCGGCGCACCTCCCCGTCCGCGACGCTCCCCAGCATGCCAGTCGCGCGCCGACATCGACAGGAGATAATCGGCCGGTGAGTCAATCGGTGCCGGACAGGCGACTCGACGATGACCGGGCGGCCCGGCTGGCCCGGATCTGCGCGGACATCGCGCAGGTGGGTGACCTGCTCGGGCCGGAGCCGGCCCAGGCCCTGACGCGACTGCGGGACACCTCGCTGTCCGACCAGGGCGTGGACGTGGTGCTCGCCGAGGTGACCGAGTTGATGCGCGCCAGAGGGCTGGTCGGTGGTGACACACCCGCCCGGGGGCACCGCTACCTGCCGCTGGCTGGCGTTCGCGGCCGCCGCCCGGAAGTGGTCCAGGTGTGCCCCGGCGACCTGTGCGACCGGGTGGAGATCCCGCGGCCGGACGCCGGCCCGCCGCCGCGCTGCGCCGTGTGGGACTGCCCGCTGCCGGCGTTTCGGATGGACCGGTGAACGCCCTCATCGCCTCGCTCGGCGGGAAACTGGCCGAGCGGTGGCTCGCCGGACTGGCGCTGCCCGGGGTGGTGTTCGTGGCGGTGGCCGCCGCGGCGGTGCGGCTCGGGCACGCCCACTGGTGGGACCTGCGGCTGCTGCGGCAGGAGGTGGAGCGGCTTGCCCTCGGGGCGCCGGCACGGGGCACCGGTTCCGCGCTGCTGATCGTGCTCGGTGTCGTGTTGGCCAGCGTCGTCGCCGCGATGGCCGCCCAGAGCCTGGAACGCCTGGTCGTGGCCTTCTGGACCCAGGACTGGGGTCGGGTCGGCGATGCCGTGACCCGCCGGCGGCGGCGCCGGTGGAACGCCGCCATGGACCGGTACGAGACCGCCCTGCGGGACAAGGCGCGGCGGTTGCGATCCGGCGACGCCGCCGGACCGCTGCCGGACACCCAGGCGCTCGCCCGCGCCTGCGACCGGATCGCGTTGACCGAACCGGACCGGCCGACGTGGATCGGTGACCGCATGCTCGCCACGGCGGTACGGGTGCGTGCCCGCTACGGCCTGGACCTCGCCGCCGCCTGGCCCCGACTGTGGTTGCTGCTGCCCGAGGAGACCCGGGACCCGCTTGCCCTCGCGCAGGCCGACTTCGCCGCCGCCGCCCGACGGGTGGGCTGGGGGCTGCTGTATCTGGCGCTCGGTCTGCTGTGGTGGCCCGCGGTGATCCTCGGCCTCGGGCTGTGCGTGGTGGGTTGGCGACGGGGTCGCAGCACGGTGTCCGTGCTGGCCGACCTGGTGGAGGCGGTGGTCGATCTGCACGTGCGTACCCTCGGCGCCGCGCTGGGACATCCCACCGACGGCACCTTCGGCACGGCCGACGGAGAGGCCCTGACCGTCCTGCTGCGCAAGGACCGGTGATCCCGGGCTTCGGTGCCGGGTGCGGGGTTTCCGGGAAGGTGCTGCGTTGGGACTGGGTCGTACTCGCCATCCAGGTCGGCGTCGCGGTCATCGTCGTGGCGCTGGCGAACATGCTCACCTTCGCCGCCGCCGTAGGCCCTTGCACATGGACAACCGGCGATCTTCAGTGCCGAGAAGTCGACGCTCCAGCGCCATAGGTGGACGTTCCAGCGCCATAACTGTAAGCGCCGCCGGCGGGACGGCCATAGCCGGCGCGGACACTGTAAGCGCCGCCGGCGGGAGGGCCATAGCCGGCGGGAGCGCCGTACGCGCCGGCGGCGGGAGGAGCAGAACCGACGGGAGGGCCATAGGCGCCGGCGGCGGGACCATACGGGTAGAAAGGCCCTGCGGGAGGGGCGGCGTGAGCAGCGTAAGGGTTTGCGTGAGAAGGGGTGGCAGCGGCAGCAGGTGTGGTGACGTGGGAGAAGCTCACACCCCTCATCGGGACGTACCCATGCTGGGGGGCGGCGGCTGCTGGCCGGGGGGCGGTAGGGGCGGGCATGTGCTCGTCATGTGTCTGAGGGCTCAGGAAGCTCGCCAGGGTGGCAGGGTGCATCTTGAGGTTCTTGTGCACCTTGCTGAACGCCTGCGGGTCGACCAGGCCGCGGCTTACCGCATCAGCTGCCAGGTTCCTGCCGTCGGCGGTGTGCCACTGATACGTCGCCGTGTCCAACGGGAAATTGTATTCGTGTGCAGCCACCACTCGAGACCCTTTTAGCCAGGTATCCACCACGAACTGGTGGTCGCGGTTGTCCTTTATGCCAACAACCGTGAACCGATGCTCAGGTACCGAAACGAAAGCGATCTGGACCTGAGGATGAATCTCGCCTTTCTGCCTAGCATTGTAAACGAGCGTGTTTGCGATAGCGAACGCGACGGCCGCCTGGTCTTCGCAGTTGCCCGCTCCTGTTCCGTGCGCGGCCGCCGCCCGCGCCCCGAGGTAATCCGTCAGATTCTTAACTCGACCGTTAATCATACTTTTCTGCGCCAGGTGCGTCAGGTAGGGGCGAGTTCAGGCGGTCGTAGCATTTGATCTTGGTGGGTCGGTGGGACAGGATTCCCGCTGTGCGCAACATGTTGACCTTGACCGATCGTGAGGA
>NZ_JBFAHZ010000084.1:0-15523 GCF_040654415.1 Micromonospora sp. NPDC050695 | reverse complement strand
GTAGAGAACTCCGATGATCAACCTCCCGTGCCTGCTTGCTACCCCCGGGTATCCAACTGTCCGAATCTTGGATACCTATTGCCGGTCGCTCTTAGGGGCGGATGTCGGCGGGGCGGTCTGTGGTGGGGAGGCCCGCGGCGAGCCAGGCGTCGACGCCGCCGATCATGTCCGTGGCGCGGCGGAGGCCGAGGGTCTGCAGGCTGGCGGCTGCAAGACTGGAGCTGTAACCCTGCCGGCACACCAGGATGATCTCCCGGTCGTACCCGGTGGCCTCCGGGATGCGCCAGGCGCTGGCCGGGTCGAGGCGCCATTCCAGCACGGTCCGGTCGATGACGACCGCCCCGGGCAGGTCGCCCTGTTCACGGCGCTGCGTCTCGGTACGGGTGTCGACCAGCAGCGCCCCGCCTCGGACCGCCTCGACGGTCTGCTGCGGAGTCAGTCGGTGCAGCCCGGCTCGGGCCTGTTCGAGCAGGGCGTCGATGCCGGGGCTCATCACGTCTCGGAGCACCACCCGATGATGCCGATTGGTATGCCACCCCGGGAGGCGAACGGGCCCGGCGTCACCCGCCGCCGCCCCAATTCCCCCGGACGTGACGGGTTCGGGCGATGGCCGTCAGTCGGACGGGTCAGACCGGCGACGGGGGCGGCCCGGGCACCGTGATCGACTCGGTTTCAGTGAAGGCGCGGTGTCCCGCCGGCTCGGATACCCCACCTTCGCTGAAACCGAGTCGATCTTGGCGCTGATCCTTTGAGGGCGGGGGATACTGCGGTCGTGCACGGACTCGTTACCAGGGAACTGTTCGTCGGTGAGCATCCGCAGCGGTGCGGCCCCGGCGGCGCACGTCGGCACGGATTGACGGGCCATCCCGGGCCGTTCGTCGGCGGATCGGCCACCGCACGGCCGGAACACGTGGAGCCACACTGAATCCCGGAACCGGCAGGCCCGCTCCCGGCCAGGAGGCCGCTCCCGGCCAGGAGGCCGCTCCCGGCCAGGAGGCCGCGTCCGCCCGCAGGGTCGCACTCGGCCGCGAGGCCGCACACGGCCACGGGATCCGGGACGCCCACGACGACGCCGCACCCGGCCACGAGGCCGCACACCGCCACGAGGCCGCACACCGCCACGAGGCCGCACACCGCCACGAGGTTGGGGACGCCTACGACGAGGTCGGGGACGTCGGCGGGCCGACCGGGCTAGCCGGTCACGAGGTGCGTCCCGTGGCGGTCGTCGAGGCGTACGCCGAGGTGGCGCGTCGGGTGCTCGCGGGCCCGGCGCGGTTGGGGCGGACCCGGCTGGTGGCGGTCGACGGGCCGAGTGGCGCGGGTAAGAGCCGGTTCGCCGCGCACCTCGCGGACGCCCTGGCGGCGTTACCCGGCGGCGGCCGGCCTCCGGTGGTGCACACCGACGACCTGCTCGACGGTTGGGACGACCAGTTCAGCTTCTGGTCGCGGCTGGACGAGGAGGTGCTCGCTCCGCTGCGCGAGGGGAAACCCGGTGCCTACCGACGCTACAGCTGGGTGCGGCGACGGTTTCTGCCCCGGCCGGTGCCGGTGCCGGTGGCGCCGGTGCTGGTGGTGGAGGGGGTCAGCGCGGCCCGTCGGATCGTGGCGCCGGAGGTGACGCTGGCCGTGTTCGTCACGGCGCCCGCGTCGTTGCGGCTGGCGCGGGCGGTCGAGCGGGACGGCCCGGAGATCCTGCCCGAGTTGCGCCGTTGGCACGTCGGGGAGCGGGCGCATTTCGCCGCCGACGACACGGCCGCCCGGGTCGACCTGGTGGTCGACGGGGCGCCGACCCTGCCCCTGGACGGGAGCCGGTACTACGTGCGGGTCCGCTGAGCGGGGCATGGACGTCGGCCACCGGCTGGGGCACGATGCGAGGAGCTACGGCGAACGGGGAGCCCACCATGACGGCAGCGGACGCGCCAGCGCGACGCCGGATCACCCTCACCGGCATCAGCTCTCGGGCCTGGGAGCATCCGGCCGACCGGGGCGCGCTCGTCGCGTTGCGCGAGCTGCGCGGGTTCGACGACGTGGTGCGGGCGTTCTTCGGAATGTGGAACGAGCGGGGTTTCCGGCTGTCCGTGCTGGCGTCCGGCATCCGGGTGGACCACCGGCAGTATCCGGCGGTGTGGCAGCGCTACACCGAGGCCGCGGCGGCGCTCGACGTGGCGGAGCTGCCCGAGTTGTACGTGACGCAGTCGCCCTGGCTGGGCGCCGAGGCGGTCGGTCTGGACCGGCCGTTCATCGTGCTGAACTCCGCCTGCGTGCAGCAGCTCGATGAGGATGAGCTGCGCTGCCTGCTCGGCCACGAGTTGGGGCACGTGGGCAGCGGGCACGCGGTCTACAAGACCATGCTCATGATCCTCACCCGTTGGGCGGCCAACCTGAGCTGGTTGCCGGTCGGGGCGTTCGCGTTGCGGGCGATCATCGCGGCGATGCTGGAGTGGTGGCGCAAGGCGGAGCTGTCGGCCGACCGGGCGGGCCTGCTCGCCGGGCAGGACCCGGCGGCCGCGCTGCGGCTGTTGATGAAGCTCGCCGGTGGCGGTGACCTGTCGCAGATCGACACGACCGCGTTCCTGGAGCAGGCCGCCGAGTACGCCGGCGGTGGCGACCTGCGCGACAGCCTGCACAAGATCCGGATGACGGCGTGGAGCACGCACCCGGTGCCGGTGGCGCGGGCGGCGCAGCTGCGGCAGTGGATCGACTCCGGGGCGTACGGGCGGGTGCTGGCCGGGGACTATCCGCGCCGCGACGACGACGCCTCGACCAGCGTTTCGGAGGAGATCAAGGCCGCCGCCGAGTCGTACCGGGAGGAGTTCAGCCGGTCCACCGATCCGCTGGTCGGGTTGCTGCGTCGCCTCGGCGACGGTGCGAGCGACGTCGGCGAGTGGGTGGGCGGCACCGCCGGCCGGGCCCGTTCCTGGATGGATGCCGCCACCGAGGCCGCCGGTCGCGCGCAGCGGGCCGGCCGGGCCGCGCCGGGCGCGCGGGCGGGTTCCGGCGGTGACGGTACGGGCTCGGCCGGCACGCCCGGGTAAGGCCGGCATACGATGCCGGTCATGACCTCACCGATCATGTCCGAGTCCGAGGTGCGGGCCGCCGTCGAGCGGGAGATGCCCGGCGTACGGGCCGACCTGGAACGCCTCGTCCGCATCCCCGGCATCGCCTTTGACGGTTTCGACCACTCGCACGTGGAACGCTCCGCCGAGGCGGTCGCCGAGCTGCTGCGCGGCTGCGGCCTGGACGTCAAGATCGTACGTTCCGGCGGCCAGCCCGCGGTGATCGGCCGTCGGGCGGCTCCGCCCGGCGCGCCCACCGTGCTGCTCTACGCCCACCACGACGTGCAGCCGGTCGGCGACCGGTCGCTGTGGGAGTCCGACCCGTTCGAGCCGGTGGAGCGCGACGGTCGGCTCTACGCGCGGGGCGCGGCCGACGACAAGGCCGGCGTCATGGCGCATGTCGCGGCCCTGCGGGCGTACGGGGATGCGCTGCCGGTCGGTGTGGTGCTGTTCATCGAGGGCGAGGAGGAGTTCGGCTCCGACTCGCTGGAGCGGCTGCTCGCCGAGCACCGCGACGAGATCACCTCGGACGTCATCGTGATCGCCGACTCCGGCAACTGGGACATCGGCGTGCCGGCGTTGACCACCTCGCTGCGCGGCGTGGTCAACTGTTTCGTCGAGGTCCGCACGTTGGACCACGCGGTGCACAGCGGCATGTTCGGCGGTGCCGTCCCGGACGCGCTCACCGCGCTGGTCCGCCTGCTGGCGACGCTGCACGACGACGCCGGTGACGTGGCGGTGGAGGGGCTGGTGGGCCGCGAGGGCGCCACCGTCGACTACCCCGAGGACCGGATCCGGACCGAGGCCGGTCTGGCCGAGGGTGTGCGGTTCATCGGCACCGGCCGGATCACCGACCGGCTCTGGACCAAGCCCGCGGTGGCGGTGCTCGGCATCGACGCGCCGCCCACCGGCGAGGCGCCGAACGCGCTGGTCCCGGCCGCGAAGGCGAAGCTCAGCATCCGTCTCGCTCCGGGTGACGACCCCAAGCGGGCGTACGCGGCGGTGCGCGCCCACCTGGAGACGCACGCGCCGTGGGGTGCTCAGGTGACCGTCAGCCTGGAGCACGACGGCAACCCGTGCGTGATCGACGCGTCCGGGCCGATGTTCGACGCCGCGCGCTCGGCTTTCCGTGCCGCCTGGGACGGCACCGATCCGGTGGACATCGGCATCGGCGGTTCGATCCCGTTCATCGCGACGTTTCAGGAGATGTTCCCGAAGGCGGCGATCCTGGTGACCGGTGTGGAGGACCCGCACGCCCGCGCGCACGGCCCGAACGAGAGTCTGCACCTGGGGGAGTTCGCCCGGGTCTGCCTCGCCGAGGCGCTGTTGCTGGGCAAGGTCGCCGAGGCGGGGATCTAGACATCTTTCGACCCTGATCAGGGGTTTTCGGCGTGTCGCAGGCCGGGTTGTTATAGCCTTTCGAACATGAGTACGAACGAGGTGATGGCCCGGTTGGGGGCCGCCGTCAGCGCGCTGGGGGACGTCGATGTCTCCGCGTGGTCCGAGGACACGCTCAACGAACAGCTCGGTGATCTCTCCGCCGCCCTGGTCGCCCTCGACTCGGTGCTCGCCCGGGTCGCCGGCGAGGTTCGCGCCCGAGGGCTGCGCATCGAGGAACCCGTCTCCGCCTGATCCCGCCGCCCTCGTGGGGGCGGCGGCACCGCGCCGACACCGCCCGGGCACGGCAATGCCCGGGCGGTGTCGGAGGTGACTGGCAGGATGAACGTCGTGCGGTTCCTTGACCTGGCAGCCACCTCCGCCGCCGTCGCCGCCACCAACGGCCGTCGGGCCAAGGTGGAGTTGCTGGCTGACGCGTTGCGCCGGCTCGACCCGGCCGAGGTGGAGCCCGGCGCCGGCTATCTCGCCGGTGAGCTGCGTCAGCGGCAGACCGGGGTGGGCTACGCGAGCCTGCGTGACCTGCCGCCTCCGGCGGCCGAGCCGACGTTGACGGTGGCCGCCGTCGACGCGTCCATCGCGCAGATCGCCGCGGTGCACGGCTCGGGCTCGCAGGCTCGGCGTCGGGCACTGCTCGGTGCCCTGTACGCGGCGGCGACCGCCGATGAGCAGCGTCTGCTCACCGGCCTGTTCAGCGGTGAGCTGCGTCAGGGCGCCCAGGCCGGGCTGCTCGCCGACGCGGTGGCCCGAGCCGCCGACGTCCCGGTGGCGACGGTGCGTCGAGCCCTGCTGCTCGCCGGCGACCTGCGCGCGGTGGCGGTGGCCGCGCTCTCCGGTGGCGCCGCCGAGCTGGCCGGGTTCGGCCTGCAGGTCGGCCGGCCGCTGGCGCCGATGCTCGCGCAGAGCGCCCCCTCGGTCGACGAGGCGCTCGCCGCGACCGGCACGCCGGCGGTCGTCGACGTGAAGCTCGACGGCATCCGCATCCAGGTGCACCGCTCCGGTGCCGACATCGCCGTCTTCACCCGCAGCCTCGACGAGATCACCACCCGGGTGCCCGAGGTGGTCGCCGCCGTCCGTGCCCTGCCCGGCCGGGAGTTGGTGCTCGACGGCGAGGCGATCGGCCTGGACCAGACCGGCCGCCCGTTGCCGTTCCAGCAGACCTCCAGCCGGGCCGCCCGGCGCACCACGCCCAGCACCACCGGTGGCACTCCGGTCGCCCCGGCGGTGCTCGCGGCGGCCGCCAGCACCGGCGCGACGGTGCTCACTCCGTACTTCTTCGATCTGCTGCACCTCGACGGCCAGGATCTGATCGACCTGCCCGGCCGGGAGCGGTGGGCCGCGCTCGCCGGCGCGGTCGACTCGTCGCTGCTGGTCGGGCGGATGGAGGTCGACGGCCCGGAACAGGCCGGCGCCGCGTTCGCCGCCGCGCTCGACGCCGGCCAGGAGGGCGTGGTGGTCAAGGCGCCGGACGCCCCCTACGACGCGGGCCGGCGCGGCGCGGCCTGGGTCAAGGTCAAGCCTCGGCACACTATCGACCTGGTGGTGCTCGCCGTCGAGTGGGGCAGCGGTCGGCGCAAGGGGTGGCTGTCCAACCTGCATCTGGGTGCCCGCGACCCGCGCACCGGTGACTTCGTGATGCTCGGCAAGACGTTCAAGGGGCTCACCGACGAGCTGCTGCGCTGGCAGACCGAGCGTTTCCTCGACCTCGCCGTGGAGCGCGGCGACTGGGTGGTCCGGGTCCGGCCCGAGCAGGTGGTGGAGATCGCCTTCGACGGGGTGCAGACAAGTTCCCGCTATCCGGGTGGGATGGCGCTGCGGTTCGCCCGGGTGGTGCGCTACCGCGACGACAAGTCCGCCGCCGAGGCGGACACCATCGACGCGGTCCGCGCCATCCACGCCGGCCGGGTGACCGGCTGACCGGGCGCGATCAGGCGGACGCGCTGGGGGTCGGCTCGGCGGCCCGGTCCAGCGGCTTGCTCTCGGCACCGATGCCGGCGGCCCGGCGGGCCTCCCGGCGTGCCACCCAGCCGTAGCCGAACAGCGCCATCACGGCGAAGAGCCACCACTGCACGACGTAGCCGAAGTTCTGCCAGTTGTTGGCGTGCCCGACCGGCACCGCCTTGAACGTCGGGTTGGCGGCCGGCGTCTGCTCGTCCAGCAGCAGGTACGCGCCGTACACCGGGTAGGGCAGCTCGCCGGCGAGGCGCGGCACGGCGATGCGGCGGGTTTCCAGCCGCCCGTCGCGCCGGCTGACCGCGCCGGCGCCGCTCTCCGTCTCGTGCACCCGACCCACCACCGTCACGTCGCCGGTGGGCGCGGCGGGCACCGGCGGCTGGGCGGTCGCGCCGCCCGGTGCCGGCGGAATCCAACCCCGGTCCACCAGCAGCGCCGAGCCGTCGGCGAGCACCAGCGGAGTGAGCACCTCGAAGCCCACCCGGCTGTCCACCGTCCGGCCCCGCACCAGCACCGTGTTCGTCGGGTCGTACCGGCCGGTGACGGTGACCCGGGTCCAGACCTTCTCCTTGGCGGGAGCCGGGCCGGCCCTGCCCGCGCCGCCGGTGGGTGCGCCCAGCGCGTCGGCCAGTGGCACCGGAGCCATCCGCTGGCCGGCGTCGATCCGCTCGTTGACCTCGGTACGCCCCCGGTAGCGGTCCAGCTGCCAGTTGCCGAGGAACACCATGACGGCGGCGGCGACCAGGGTCAGCGCGAGGGCGCCCAGCCAGCGTGGGCTCAGCAGGAACCGGTACACGGCACCGAGGCTACTCGTATGACCGGGACCACTGTCCGCGACCGGGCCGGGACGGTGCGCGCGGCCCCCGTTGGCGGTGCTCGCGCGTCGGGGCGGGCGGGTATCGTCACGCCGACGGATCGACCCCCCGGTCGCCCGTCGCGTACCCGCCGCCGCCCGCGAGGAGTCGATGATGACCGTCGTGCCGCGCCTGGTGCTCAGCGCGCCGTCCTCCGGGCACGGTAAGAACGCGCTGGCGATCGGGCTGCTCGCCGCCCTGGCCGAGCGGGGTGTCGACGTCGCCGGGTTCAAGCTCGGCCCGGATCACGTCGACGCCGCCTACCTGGGCCTCGCCGCCGGTCGGCCCGGCCGGGTGATCGATCCCCGGCTGGTCTGTGTCGACCGTCTCGCCCCGCTGGTCGCGCACGGCGCGGCGGGTGCCGGGCTCGCCGTGGTGCAGGGCAGCATGGGCCTGTACGACTCGGTCGGTGGCCGCCCCGAGCAGGAGTCCACGGCCGCCGCGGCCACCGCGCTGCGCAGCCCGGTGGTGCTGGTGGTCGACGTGGCCGCGATGGGCCAGTCGGTGGCCGCCCTGGTGCACGGGTTCCGCTCGTACGACGAGCAGCTCTGGTTGGGCGGGGTGATCCTCAACCGGGTCGCGTCGTCCCGGCACGAGGGGATGCTGCGGGAGGCGCTCGACGACGTGGGTGTGCCCGTCTATGGGGCGCTGCGCCGTCAGGACCTGCCGGCGGTGCTGCCGTCTCGGCGGCACGGCGTGGCGCCGGTGGTCGACGGGTCCGCGGACGCCGTCCGCGCGGTCCGCCGGCTGGGTGAGGCGGTCGCCGCCACGGTCGATCTGGAACGGCTGCTCGGGCTGGCCCGCTCGGCCCCGCCGCTGCCGGCGCCGGCCTGGTCGCCGCAGGAGGCGCTGGGCGCGTTGGCCGTCCCGGCTGCGCGTCCGCTGGTGGCGCTCGCCGGTGGGCCGGGCGGCAGCTTCAGCCAGCCGGAGACCGCCGAGCTGCTGCGGGCCGCCGGCGCCGAGGTGGTCACGATCGATCCGCTGCGCGACGAGGCGCTGCCGGTGGGCACCCGCGCGCTGGTCGTCGGTGGCGCGCTGCCCGAGGCGTACGCCGAGCAGTTGTCGGCCAACCGGCGGCTCTGCATCGCGGTGGCCGAGTTGGCGCGTACCGGGCGGCCGGTGATCGCCCAGGGCGCCGGCCTGCTGTGGCTGGCGCGGGAGTTGGACGGGCTGCCGATGTGCGGTGTGCTCGACGCGGTCGGTGTCAGCCGGGACGGCCTGGTGGTGGGCTACCGGGAGGCGACGGCCCAGACGGACAGCGTGGTCGCCGCGGCCGGCACGGTCCTGGTGGGGCACAAGGAGCACCGGGCGGTGCTGACGCCGCGCGCCGGTCAGCGTCCGGCCTGGAGTTGGGACGGCGGCACGCCGGAGGGGTTCGTGTGGCGCAACGTGCACGCCTCGCAGCTCACCCTGCACTGGGCCGGTCATCCGGCGACCGCGGCCCGGTTGGTCGCCGCCGCGGCGACCGAGCCCGCGGATGAGGTGGTGCCCGCGCAGCCCGGTGGGGTGCCGGCGTGATCGGTCAGGTGGCGGTGCGCCGCTTCCCGGCGTTGACCGTCTCCACCCCTCGTACGGAGGTGCGGCGGGTCGTCGCCGCGGACGCGGCGGCGGCCGGGGAGATCTTCGCGGACAAGCTGACCCGGCGGTGGCTGCCGTTGGCCGACGACTCCGGCCCGATCGACGGGCACGCCTGGTGCACGGATCTGGCCCGGCAGCGGCGCGACAGCGGCGACGGTGACCACTACACGGTGCTGCGTCGTGAGGACGACCAGGTGGTGGGCTCGCTGTGGACGAGGCGCACCGACTGGGGTGCCCGCGCCACCGAGGTGTCCTACGCGATGGCACCGCACGCGCGTGGTTTCGGGCTGGCCGCCGAGGCGGTGGACGCGGTGGCCATCGCGTTGATTTTGGAGCACGGTTTCCAGCGCGTGGAGCTGCGGGTGGCCCCCGGCAACCTGGCCTCGCGCCGGGTCGCCGAGAAGGCCGGGTTCAGCTACGAGGGTCTGCTGCGCAACGCGGGTTTCGTCGGCGGCGGCCGGGTGGACCTGGAACTCTGGTCGTTCGTGGCCGCCGACCTGCGCTGAGCGACGGTCACCCGACGATGGCGTCCGAGGGCGGTGTGAACTGGCGGGTGGGTTGTCCCTTCAGCCCGTCGCGCAGGGTCTCCGAGACCGCCTTGATCGGGATCTGGGACTGTCCGTCACCGACCGCGTTGAACGGGTTGTCCGGGTCGGAGATGAAGCTCGCCGCCGCCAGTTCCGGGGTGTAGCCGACGAACCAGGCCGAGCGGGTGCTGTCGGTGGTGCCGGTCTTGCCGGCGACCGGGCGGCCGACCGTACCCCGGACGCTGTCGGCGGTGGACCAGCCGCCGCAGCCGCCGCGTGCCGGCCGGTCCCCGGTGGGGCAGCGGGCCGCGTCGGTGGCCGCCCGGGCGGCGTCCGCGCTGACCACCTGCCGGCAGCGGGGCTTGGCCACCTCGCGGTGGATGCCACCGGGTGTGTCGTACGTGGCCGGGGTGCCGTCCCGGTTCATGATCGCCTGCACCGGGATCGCCTCGCAGTAGCGGCCGTCGGCCGCGACGGCGGCGTACGCGTTGGCCATCTCCAGCGGAGTGGCGTCGGAGACGCCCAGGGTGAACGCGCCCCACTTCTTCGCCTTGCCCGGGGACGCCTGTTCCCGGTCGACGTCGGTGCGCCAGCGCAGCCCGAGTTGTTCGGCCAGTCGGACGGCCCGGTCCGCGCCGACCTTCTCCTCCAGCCACACGAAGTACGTGTTGACCGATTTGCCGAAGCCGGACCACATGGTCTGCTCGCCGGTCATCGCGCCGCTGGCGTTGGAGGGCGCCCAGCCGTCGTACACGGACGACTTGTAGCGGTACGGGGCGTTGAAGGACGTGGAGAGTGTCATCCCGGAGTCCAGTGCGGCCAGCATCGGGAACATCTTGAACGTCGATCCGGCCTGGTAGCCGGGCAGGTCACCGCCGCCGAGCAGCGGCGCAACCGTGTTCGGATAGTTGGCCTTCACGTTCGGCCCCGCCTCGGGGTTGGAACTCTGCGGGTTCTCGGCCAGGTCGAGCGAGTAGGTGCGGTTGACCGCCATGGCCTTCACCCGTCCGGTGCCGGGTTCGGAGACCACGATGCCGTTGGCGAAGGGGCTGCCGGTGTTCTCCTTGGTGCCGACGTTCTTCTCCGCCGCGTCCTGGACCTTCGGGTCGATGCTGAGCACGATCCGGTAGCCGCCACGGCGCAGCTTGTCGATCCGTTCCAACCGGTTCGCCCCGAACGCGGGCTGCGCGCTCCACCAGTTCTTCAGGTAGTCGCAGGCGAAGCCCCAGCTGTTGAACTTCTGCGGGATCGCGGCGCAGTCGTTGGGCGGGTTGGTCAGCTTCAGCCGGATCGGCTCGGACTTGGCCGCGGCGGCGGAGTCGGGGGAGAGGTAGCCGAGCTGGCTCATCCGGTCCAGGACGTAGTTGCGCCGCCCGGTGGCCTCCTTCTGGTCGGAGTCGGCCGGGTCGTACTCGGACGGGGACTTGACCAGCCCGGCGAGGGTGGCCGCCTCGACCGGGGTGAGGTCCTTGGGGGTCTTGGAGAAGAAGATCTCGCTGGCGGCGTAGATGCCGTACGCGCGGTGACCGAAGTACGCGGAGTTCAGGTACCGCTCCATGATGTCTTCCTTGCTCATCTCCTTCTCCAGGTCCAGCGCCATCCGCATTTCCTTGACCTTGCGCAGGCTGGTCTGCTGGGTGGCCTCCTGGACCTCCTTCGGCGTGGTCGCGCTGTCCCGCAGGGCCATCCGGACGTACTGCATGGTCAGCGTGGAGGCGCCCTGGGACACGCCGCTGGAGTGGGCGTTCGCGACGAAGGCGCGGGCCACGCCCTTCGGGTCGACGCCGTGGTGTTGGTAGAAGCGGGAGTCCTCGGCGGCCACGATCGCCTGCTGGATGTTCGGCGACATGTCCGACAGCTTGGTGTACTGCCGGTACTCCTCGTAGAACATGGTCAGCACCGTCTTGCCGTCGGGGGCGTAGAGGTACGAGGTCTCGGCGGGCAGGGCGGTGGTCAGCAGCTTGGTCTTCTGCTCCACGGCGTGCGCGGTGGCCTTCGCGCCGAGACCGGTGACGGCGACCAGCGGGTACGCGGCGGCGGCGATCACGATTCCGGCGATGAGCCCGGCGCGGAGGAGAGGGACGAGTCGACCAGCGGCAGCAAGGGGTCGGTTGCTCACAGGGTCAAGTTATGACATTTCCGATTCGTGCATGAGAAGAACTCATAAACCCGCGAGTGGTGACGCGGCTTACGTCGAGATCGGCTGTCCCACCGGCCGCCTTCCCGGCAGGATCGCGGACATGTCTGATCAGCCGCGCACAGCGGCCCCGACCGCCGGGGCCGAGCCGGACCTCGCGCACCACGGCGACGCGGAGGCGACCGCCGGCCTGATCGACCTCGCCGTCAACGTCCGCCGGGCCCCACTGCCGGACTGGCTCGCCGACCCGATCACCGCCACCCTCACCGACCTGGCCCGTTACCCGGACCCGACACCGGCCCGGACCGCGGTCGCCGCCCGGCACCGGCGTCACCCGGACGAGGTACTGCTCACCGCCGGCGCCGCCGAGGGTTTCGTGCTGATCGCCCAAGCCCTGCGCGGGGTCCGCCGCCCGGTCGTGGTGCATCCCCAGTTCACCGAGCCGGAGGCGGCCCTGCGGGCCGCCGGACACCCGGTCGAGCGGGTGCTGCTGGACCCCGCCGAGGACTTCCGTCTCGACCCGGGCCTGGTGCCCGACGACGCCGACCTGGTCATGATCGGCAACCCGACGAACCCCACCTCCGTGCTGCATCCGGCGCGGACCGTGGCCGCGCTGGCCCGCCCCGGCCGGGTGCTGGTGGTCGACGAGGCGTTCGCCGACACCACCACCGCCCCCGGCCACACCGGCGAGCCGGAGTCGCTGGCCGAGCGGCGCGACCTGCCCGGGCTGCTCGTGCTGCGCAGCCTCACCAAGACCTGGGGCCTGGCCGGCCTGCGGATCGGCTACCTGCTCGGCGCGCCCGACCTGCTGGCCCGGCTGGCCGCCGTCCAACCCCTGTGGGCCGTCTCCACGCCGGCGCTGGCCGCCGCGTCGGCCTGCGCCAGCCCCGTCGCGGTCCAGGCCGAACGCGCGATCGCCGCCGACCTCGCCGCCGACCGCGACCACCTGGTCGCGCGCCTGGCCGACCTGCCCGGTGTACGCGTCGTCGGCCGCCCGGCCAGCGCGTTCGTGCTGCTGCACCTGACCGGCGCGAGCTGGGTACGCGCCGCCCTGCGTGAGCGGGGCTGGGCGGTGCGCCGGGGCGACACGTTCCCCGGGCTCGGCCCGGACTGGCTGCGGGTGGCGGTACGCGACCGAAACACCATCGACGCGTTCATCGAGGTGCTGCGCGAGATCATGGAGGCATGATGTTGGAGACCACGATCGCGGCGATCCGGCCCGCGGACGAGTCGGCCATGGCGGCCGCCCGTGAGCTGCACGGCCGGCTGACCAAGCCGGCGGGATCGCTGGGCCTGCTGGAGGACCTGTCGGTACGCCTCGCCGGGCTCGCCGGGGCCTGCCCGCCGCCGCTGCCCGAGCCGGCCGCGGTGGCGATCTTCGCGGGTGACCACGGTGTGCACGCCCAGGGGGTGTCCCCGTGGCCGCAGGAGGTCACCGGGCAGATGATCGGCAACTTCCTGGCCGGCGGGGCGGTCGTCAACGCGTTCGCCCGGCAGGCCGGCGCCTCGGTCACCGTCGTCGACGTCGGCGTGGCCCACCCGCTGCCCTCCGACGCGGCCGGGCCCGATCGTGCCGGGCTCGACGCGGCCGGGCCCGATTCGGCCGTGCTCGACCCGGCGGTGCCCCGGCTGGTCGTCGCGTCGGTCCGCCGGGGTACCCGGGACCTCGCGGTGACCGCCGCGCTGACCCGGGACGAGGCGCTGGCGGCGGTGCAGACCGGTATCCGGATCGCCGACGAGCTGATCGACGCCGGCGCCCGCATCCTGCTCACCGGTGACATGGGCATCGGCAACACCACCCCGGCCGCCGCGCTGATCGCCGCCTTCACCGGCGCCGACCCGCTCGACGCCACCGGCCGGGGCACCGGGGTCGACGACCCGACGTACGCGCACAAGGTGGCCGTGGTGCGGGCCGCGCTGGCCCGGCACACGCCCGACCCGGCCGACCCGCTGGGCGTGCTGGCCGCCGTCGGTGGCCTGGAGCACGCCGCGCTGGCCGGGCTGATCCTGGGCGCCGCGGCCCGCCGCACACCGGTGCTGCTCGACGGCGTGATCGCGGTGTCCGCCGCGCTCGCCGCCGCGGCGTTCGCCCCGGACGCGGTCGGTGCCATGGTCGCCGGTCACCGCTCGGCCGAGCCGGGCGCCACGGTGGCGCTGCGGCACCTGGGCCTCGACCCGCTGATCGACCTGGGGTTGCGTCTCGGCGAGGGCACCGGCGCGCTGCTGGCGCTGCCCGTGGTCACCGGCGCCGTCCGGGTGCTGCACGAGGTGGCCACCTTCGACTCCGCCGGGGTGGCCGAGAAGTGATCGCGCGCGTCCGGCTCGGTGGTGCGGTGTGAGCACCAGTCCGTACCCCCTGGGCCTGCGCCTCGATGGGCGGCGGGTGGTCGTGGTGGGCGGCGGCGCGGTCGCCACCCGCCGCGTGCCGGCGTTGCTGGACGCCGGCGCGGACGTCCTGCTGGTGGCGCCGGAGCTGACCCCGGCGCTGCGCGCCCACGTGAATGCCGACCGGCTGCGCTGGGCGCCACGCCGGTTCACGCCCGAGGATCTGGACGGGGCGTGGCTGGTCCAGGTGGCGATCGACGATCCGGCCGCCGCCGAGTCGGTGAGCGTCGCCGCCGCCGGACGGCGGATCTTCTGCGTCCGGGCCGACGACCGGACGGCCGCCACGGCCTGGACTCCGGCGGTGACCCGACACGGTCCGGTCACCGTGGCCGTGCTCGGCGGCGGGGATCCCCGACGGGCGATGACCGTCCGCGACGCGATCCGTGACCTGCTCGCCGCCCGCCTCGTGCCCGAGGGTGCCGCCCGGACGCGCGGCGCGACCGAGGCGACCGGCACGACCGAGGCGACCCGGGGGCGGCGGTCCGGGCGGGTGGCACTGGTCGGGGCCGGCCCGGGCGACCCGGAACTGATCACGGTGAAGGGTTGGCGGCTGCTCACCGAGGCCGACGTGGTGGTCGCCGACCGGCTGGTCCCCGGGCTGCTCCTGGACGAGCTGCGCCCCGACGTCGAGCTGGTGGACGCCTCGAAGATTCCCTACGGCCCGTCCCGCGCGCAGGAGGAGATCAACCAGATCCTGGTCGACCGTGCCCTGGCGGGTGCCTTCGTGGTCCGGCTCAAGGGCGGTGACCCGTACGTCTTCGGGCGGGGCGGCGAGGAGCTGCTGGCGTGCGCGGAGGCCGGTGTGCCGGTGACCGTCGTGCCGGGGGTGACCAGCTCGATCGCCGCCCCGGCCGCGGCCGGGATCCCGGTCACCCATCGGGGGGTGGCGCACGAGTTCACCGTGGTCTCCGGGCACCTGGCACCCGACTCGCCGGCCTCGCTGGTGCGCTGGGACGCCCTCGCGGGTCTGCGCGGGACGCTGGTGATCCTCATGGGGCTGAAGAACCTCGCGGCCATCACCGAGACGCTGATCGCGCACGGCCGGCCGCCGGGCACACTGGCCGCCGTCGTCCAGGAGGCCACGACGGGTGCCCAGCGGGTGCTGCGCTCGACACTCGGCACAGTCGCCGCCGACCTGGTCGCCGCCGAGCTGCGCCCGCCCGCCGTCGTCGTCGTGGGCGACGTGGTGGAGGCCCTCGGCCGCTAACAATGGCACGAGTCCACGCGCGACGGAGCTGCCCGGGCGGTACGGGGGCGGGCGGGGTGCGGGTTCGGGCGCGGTGTAGTCCGGCGGTGCGGGCGGCAGAGACCGGCAGGTCACTTGCGCGTCCTTTGCTCTGCTTCAACCGACGCAACACCTAGGGCGTATCTGGCGGATCATGGGGTTTGATCGGGTATGGCGCGGAGCCAGTCGAGGGTTTCGGCGAGGTCGAGTGTGGCCTGGTAGGAGTCGGCGAGCTTGTCGTACCTGGTCGCCAGGGCAGGGACTGTACAAATAACGGCTGATCGACCGATCAAGGGAGAGACGCCAGATGACGACCGAGACGACCGAGACGACCGTGGGACAGCCGGCCGCCGAGCCGGTGGGTGCGGTGACGGATGAGCAGTTGATCGCGATGCTGGCCGATCGGGCTCGTG
>NZ_JBFAHZ010000083.1:0-15896 GCF_040654415.1 Micromonospora sp. NPDC050695 | reverse complement strand
GGCGGCATCTACGCCGGCGCCCAGAAGATGCTCATGTGCCTCACCGAGCCCGCCGTCACCGCGTGGGTGACCCCGCCGACCCGTGGCGGGGTCCCCGAGTTCGACCCGTCCGCGTTCGTGACCTCCACCGACGTGCTGTACCTGCTCTCCCAGGGCGGCCCCGGCTCCCCCGCCCCACTGGTCGCCGCGCTCACCGACGCGGTCCTGCGCGCCGGCGAGCTGCGCGCCCGCGCCTCAGCCGGCCGTCGCCTGGACCCGCCGCTGCTGAGCATCCTCGACGAGGCCGCCAACATCTGCCGGCTCCGACAGTTGCCCAACCTGTACTCGTACTACGGCTCCCACGGCCTGCCGATCATCACCATCCTGCAGTCCTACCCCCAAGGCGTCGACGTGTGGGGACGCGAGGGCATGCGCAAACTGTGGTCGGCGGCGAACGTCCGCACCTACGGCGGCGGCGTCGCCGACCCGGACTGGCTCGAAGAGCTGTCGAAGCTGATCGGCGAGCACGACGTCACCACCCGGTCGACCAGCAGCAGCGGATCCGGATGGGGCCAGCGGTCGGTCTCGCACGCCACCCGCCGCCAACGCATCCTCGACGTCTCCGACCTGCACGCCCTGCCCCGCGGCCGGATGGTCGTCTACGCCTCCGGCGCCCCGCCCGCGCTCGCCCGCACCGCCCCCTGGCAAGACGGGCCCTACGCGGAAGCGATCCGCGCGTCGATCGCACACTGGGACCCCACCGGCCGCACCGACTGGACCCTCTCCCCCGACGTCCCACCGGAGCCGATCCCATGACCACGCCCACCGCCGGGCCGGCCGCCGACGCCGTCGCCGACCTCAGCGCGCTCCTCGGCCAGCTCGCCGGCGACCCAGGCGCAACCCCGCCCGTCGACGAGGCACCGGCGGCCGAGCCGGCCGGCGCCGAACCGGTCTACCGCAACGTCGAGGCGTTCGTCGGCGACTACCTCGCCCACGTCGTCGAGCGGCGCCTCGCCTCCGGGCCCACCAGCGGCATCAACTGGTGCCCGCGGTGGTGGGCGCACCCCGAGGCGATCTCCCGCCTGTACGCGCTCTGGCGGGCCTGGGAAACCCTGCGGGTCAGCGACCCCCAAACCGGCATGAGCATCTGGTGGCGCGACCACCTCGACCCACACCTCGCCGCGCTCGCCGCCGAATACGGGCCGTTCAACCGGTGCGGCCCGGACAAGCACACCGAGCCCCGCCCCCTGCCGGTCGAGCCAGCGCCACCGGACGTGCTGGCCCAGCTTCCCGACGCCGGCGCCCCTGATTCCCCGGCATCGCTCGCCGGTCAGGTCGCCGCCAGCACCGGTGGGTAGTAGGTCGTCGACGGGCATCGACGGCACGTCCATCTGTGGTGACCGCGGTGCGTGCCCGGTGGCGGGCAGGGGCAGGGCGTCCATCCCACCATCACCTCTCCCGGGCCCAGGAAATGCCGATCAGGTCCGGAGCAGTGCGCGGGGGCGGGCGCGACAAACTGGCGCTTGCCAGACCTGTCGACCCGCACTTGGTGGGCCAGCGCGTCGCAGCGTGGACAGGCGGGAACGACGCCACCGGTGACCGGGCGGATGCGCCCGAGGCAGGTCCACTCCCCCGCCCGCAGCGTCGGCGTCAGCCGCCCCCAGTCCACGGTCACCCTCGGACGGTACGGCACCTCGCGCGCTCTTCCCGGCGTAGCAAGAGGGCGCCGGCCGCCGGGCGGGCTGACAAAACTGAAATCCCTCTACACTGTGTCGCCAGCGGCACGAACGGCCGGAAGACCCCCGCGCGGGCGGGGACGACGGGGACGCGGCGATGAGCGCACGGACGAAGTTCGGAAGACCCCCGCGCGGGCGGGGACGACGCGGCGCAGCGCCCGACGCACCGCGGCGACCCGGGAAGACCCCCGCGCGGGCGGGGACGACTGCCGGGCGGCGACGGTGTCACGGATGCGGCCCGGAAGACCCCCGCGCGGGCGGGGACGACGATCAGGCGGCGTCGGCCGCCGGGCTGTCGTGCGGAAGACCCCCGCGCGGGCGGGGACGACAGTATGACCAGGCCACCCGACGCGGAGCGGATCGGAAGACCCCCCGCGCGGGCGGGGACGACCTCACCATGGTCGGCAGCGCGCACCGGTGGACCGGAAGACCCCCGCGCGGGCGGGGACGACGTGCGCCTGGCCGACACCTACACGCTGGAGGTGGGAAGACCCCCGCGCGGGCGGGGACGACGCTCCTGTCGTGGGAGTGGTGAGCGGCCCCGGAGGAAGACCCCCGCGCGGGCGGGGACGACGGCGGCGCGGTCATCATCACGGGCGTGACAGCGGGAAGACCCCCGCGCGGGCGGGGACGACATCGAGTCGTACAGGATGTCCTGACGGGCCGCCGGAAGACCCCCGCGCGGGCGGGGACGACGGCACTGGGCTGGGCGTCATCTTCGCCGGGGCGGGAAGACCCCCGCGCGGGCGGGGACGACCCTGCTCCGTGCGGCGGGTGCCGGTGGCGTGGCGGAAGACCCCCGCGCGGGCGGGGACGACCCGTTGACGGTCGCCGTGACCGTCGACCCGGACGGAAGACCCCCGCGCGGGCGGGGACGACAGGCTCGGGACCTTCGCCGCCTCGGCCTCGGCCGGAAGACCCCCGCGCGGGCGGGGACGACTCGCGCACGTTGTCCCAGCCGTCCACAACCTGAGGAAGACCCCCGCGCGGGCGGGGACGACTGGCGTTTGACGTCGTCGGTCAGGGCCTGCATGGGAAGACCCCCGCGCGGGCGGGGACGACCACGTGCCAGGACTGGTCGAGTGCGTACATGCCGGAAGACCCCCGCGCGGGCGGGGACGACATGACGACGATCGCCGCGAGCGCGCTAATCCACGGAAGACCCCCGCGCGGGCGGGGACGACGGTGAACACAGGACCAACACCGGTGCGGGTGACGGAAGACCCCCGCGCGGGCGGGGACGACGACCCCCCAACCTCCATCTGCGTCGCGTTGACCGGAAGACCCCCGCGCGGGCGGGGACGACCTTGGCGGGGATGAAGCGGGGAGTGTAAGTGCCGGAAGACCCCCGCGCGGGCGGGGACGACTCCCGGAGGTTCATCTGCTGCTCCAGGACCGCCGGAAGACCCCCGCGCGGGCGGGGACGACGATGGCGGAGATGGTGAATCAGGCCGGCACGGCGGAAGACCCCCGCGCGGGCGGGGACGACATCCCACATGCAATCGCCGTGAGCGTAGAAAGCGGAAGACCCCCGCGCGGGCGGGGACGACGATGCTGCTCAGGTAGCGACGGAACAACGGCCGGGAAGACCCCCGCGCGGGCGGGGACGACTCCTACGGGGTGTCCGGGGTGGACCTCCACGACGGAAGACCCCCGCGCGGGCGGGGACGACCGCAGCGCCCGCGACCGGCCGAACACCGGATGCGGAAGACCCCCGCGCGGGCGGGGACGACCAGGCCCTTTTTCCCGGACGTGGCCGGAGCAAAGGAAGACCCCCGCGCGGGCGGGGACGACGTGGGTGCCGTAGTCGGCGGTGACGGGCTGCGGGGAAGACCCCCGCGCGGGCGGGGACGACACGGCCTTCTCTTCGTCCTTCATGGTCACTCCGGGAAGACCCCCGCGCGGGCGGGGACGACTCCACGTCCGACCGCAGGCCGGCGGCGTCCAGGGGAAGACCCCCGCGCGGGCGGGGACGACCTGCCCGGGGCCACCGCTGGTGTCGGGACCTACGGAAGACCCCCGCGCGGGCGGGGACGACCCACAGCACGACGTGACCGGCGTACGTGTCGCCGGAAGACCCCCGCGCGGGCGGGGACGACGCCGGGCCGGGCTTGCCGTTGGGTCGGCGGACGGGAAGACCCCCGCGCGGGCGGGGACGACCAGAAAGCGTCCACCTGGGTGGGCCGAGGGTCCGGAAGACCCCCGCGCGGGCGGGGACGACGACCTCCGGGTACCAAAACTCGATCTCGGAGAGGGAAGACCCCCGCGCGGGCGGGGACGATGCCTGCATGAACCAGCTCTTCCCGGCGGCGTTCGGAAGACCCCCGCGCGGGCGGGGACGACACGGCGCAGATCGCGCCGCCGGACACCTCGTGCGGAAGACCCCCGCGCGGGCGGGGACGACTGGGAGCGCTGGGCAGACGGCACCCTCGCCGACGGAAGACCCCCGCGCGGGCGGGGACGACAAGCCGCCGCGCGCCGACTCTACCGAGGATCGCGGAAGACCCCCGCGCGGGCGGGGACGACTCATCGAAGCTGCTGCGTGACCACGCCGACTACGGAAGACCCCCGCGCGGGCGGGGACGACCTGTCCCAGTCGAGGTGACCGGCGACGATGACGGGAAGACCCCCGCGCGGGCGGGGACGACGACATCGACGCCAACCAGTCCGCCGTTGACGACGGAAGACCCCCGCGCGGGCGGGGACGACGCGGCTCGGGAAAGACGACCAGTGCGGTCCAGCGGAAGACCCCCGCGCGGGCGGGGACGACTGGAATCTCCCGGCGGGTTTCGCTGGGGTGGCGGGAAGACCCCCGCGCGGGCGGGGACGACTGCGGTCGAGCGTGGTGGCCTGGCCGTGAGCGAGGAAGACCCCCGCGCGGGCGGGGACGACGATGTGGCCGACCGCCCACCACCCTCGATGAGCGGAAGACCCCCGCGCGGGCGGGGACGACGTCGCACGCCGGTCGGACAGGCATACCTGCGGCGGAAGACCCCCGCGCGGGCGGGGACGACGGCCACCCACTCGTCCGGGGCGGCCAGCAGCAGGGAAGACCCCCGCGCGGGCGGGGACGACATGGTGCGGTCGTCGATGGGGTGGGCGGGGTTGGGAAGACCCCCGCGCGGGCGGGGACGACGGGTGTGGAGGCACCGCCCGCCACCGCCCCCAGGGAAGACCCCCGCGCGGGCGGGGACGACGGCGCGTTCGGTGAAATCGCGGTGCAGTCGGGCGGAAGACCCCCGCGCGGGCGGGGACGACAATGGTGGGAGGAACACTGCCGGGGCGTCACCAGGAAGACCCCCGCGCGGGCGGGGACGACGCGTACGCGGCGGCAGCTGATCTGGCGCTGCGGGGAAGACCCCCGCGCGGGCGGGGACGACGCTTGCTGACCTGGGCGTTTATCGACGAAGTCGTGCCACCAGCATCAGTCCGTCGAGATCGACGGGCACCCACCGGTCCCGCCCGGCGGTTCGGATCGCCCAGCCTTGCTCGTTGTCGGCTGGTTCGATCATGATGGCTTGCCCGTCTCCGACCCTCGCGGCGAGCAGCGCCCAGAGCCGGTCTCGTACCCGAGCGTTGGGGTTGCCGACGAAGACGCCGGCGGCGATCTCGATCATCCATCGCGTGAGGTGACCGCGAAGCCCTTCGGCGACGGCGATGAGGACGACGACGGTCAAAAGTCCACCTTGGGCTCGTTCAGATCTGGGCCGGTGACGCCGATAAAGGAGGTGCCGTCGAGGTTGTCGGCGTAGTCGTTCGCCCAGTTGATGCCGCCTGGTACGGAGCCGAGGTCGTCGTCCCAGAGTGCGTGCTCGTCGTGGTCGGTGATGTCGTCACCTTCGGTGAGGAGCAACGTCTTGATGTCCTGGACGATACGGGTCATGAGCTTGCCGTCGGTGACCCTGTCGCGGAAGGCGATGCGTGCGTCTCGTTCGCTCGTGAGGCCTTGCGCGGCCAGGTCAAATGCCAGCGGGATCGTGTAGTCGGCCTTGTAAAGGTCGGCGATGTCGAGGACGAAGGAGGTCGCGCCGCCGGTGTGTACGAAGCCGAGTCCTGGGCTTGCGCCCAGCCCGACGATCGCCGCGTGGCAGATGCCGTAGAGGCAACTATGTCCGGCGGACAGGAGCCGATTGACGTCGTCGCCGGCTTCGAAAGGTTGTCCGGTTTTGTAGAGTCGCCCGTCCCAGGGCACGCCGGTGCGGGCGGAGTGGACGCGGTAGATCTTTTTGACTCGGGCGCCTTCTCGTCCGCGTAGTTGCTGCATGGTGAGTGTGCTCACGTCTTCGCCGGGGAAGCGCATGCCGTACATACGGCGGGCGACGGCGAGGCGTTCCTTCGTGCGGGTGACCAGGTAGGCCTGCCGGAGGAGGAGTTGCGATCCGCGGCTGGGACCGATTCCGCTGGCGTAGAGGCGTACGCCTTTTTCGCCGACCCAGGTGATGGCAGTGCCGGAATCAGCGAGCAGGCGTACGGCGGCGGTGGTGATGCGGGCGCCGGGTCCGATCAGCAGGGTTGCGACCATCGCGGCGGGCACTCGGACGGTGCGTTCCCGGTTGACCAGCACGACGGCGTTGTCGTCGCGGTCGATGTGGCAGCGCTCGACGTAGACGCTGGAAATCCGGTCACTGATGCGGTGCAGGTCTTGCGGGTCGGCGAGCCACCACACGTCAGGGCGCCTCGGTGGGCTGTGGTGGGGCGAGGGTAAGCAGACCGAATCCGTACGCCTTGGCGGTGCCGATGCCTGCGAGTAACGCGTTTCGGGCCAGCGTCGGGTCGTCGACACGCAGCAGGCCGTCGAACGTGACGCTCTCCAGGACGACTGGAGGTGCTGGCGTACGGTGGTCGTTCTTGTGGAAGCGGAGCCGTTCCCGGTCGGTGACGCGTACGGCGGGGACGTCGTTGCCGTCGACGGTGTCCGAAAGTACGGCGCAGCCGCTACGGTTCAGTCGCTCGACGAGCCAGTTGATCTGGTCGGGCAGTTTGCGGTGTGCCACGCGTATGCCTCGGGGCCGATTGGCGGCGAGTCGCAGGGACTGCGCCTCGGACGGGCGTTCGGGTTTCTTGGTCGCGCCCGTGGGGTTGGCCTTCAGACGGAAGGCGAAGGTGCGGCCGCGTTGGATCTGGTCGAGCAGCGGCTCGTACGGCTTGGTGAGGGCCTGCGGCTCATCGGCGGCGGACCAGCCGGCCTGCTCGACGAGGTGCTCCCATGACGGCGTGGACTGGGTCAGGACCAGGACCGCGAGATGATGCTGATAATTCTCCAGGCGCCAGAGGACGCGTTCGTCGACCGGTTGCCGGCTGAGGCCGCCGAGAATTGCAGCGTGCAGAACCTGCGGGTTGCGGAGCATCCGCTGCGCCTTGGTGCGGAGCGGGTTGAGACGGATCCGGGACAGATAGGGCATGGGAGCTACCACCCGAGCAGAGCGAAGGGATCGTGGTCGGTCTGGCCGGTGCCGGGCCAACCGGTGGGGATGCGGGCCCACTCCTGGCGTGTGCGACGGGTGTTGAACCCGCGGTACAGGGGGTCGAAGGAGTGGGGTACGTCGACGCGGACGTCGTTGCCGTTGTCGTCGTCGACGGTGACCGGCAGGTCGACCGTCGCCGGGCGGACGTCGCGGGGGAAGCGTGACGCGCGGTGTCGGTCGCCGGCTTGCCACGGCACCTGGGCGAGCACGTCGGCCGGCAGACCAGCCCACAGCACGTCCTGGTCGACTCGGTCCGCCTGGTCACGCGGCAGGAGCAGAGGCATCGTCGGTGGGCAGGACCGTCTGCCGAGCGCTAGGGGAAAGGCGGGGCTGCGCAGAGCGGCCGCCAGGCTTCGTAGCAGTTCGACCGGGCCGCTGACCGCCGCCACGAACACCGCGTCCTGGAGGTAGAACCGGTGTGTGACGTGTGTGTGCTTCGCCGGCGTCGTCGGCTTCTGCGCGCCCTTGGTATTCACGCTGGCCGACAGCAGCGGGCGGCCTCGGTGATCGCTGACGGTGTGGTAGTCGCGCAGCAGTGAGCCCGGTTGGTCGGTGCGCACTCCGAGGCGTAGGCCGAGCAGGTCCGCGATCGAGTCCTCACGGCGTAGCCCTTGAGCTGCGGCGAGCAGTCCGAGGATGCCGCTCTTGGTCGGCTCGTCGAGGGTGTCCCGGCGGTTGAACTGGCCGCGTCCACCCCACGACTGCAGGGGGCCGGCCATGCGGAGGACCAGGCAGGAGAAGTCGTCGGTCATCGCAGCGCCGCAGACCCGTCCAGCCGGGGCCGCACCGCGGCAATGGTCGCGTCGATGCTCTCGTCGAGGCCACACGCCGACCCGAACGCCTGCGTGGCCTCGGCGACGTGGCCGCGATCCTGTTCGCTGCCGATGACGTCGAGGGACGTCGGGTCCCAGACGGTGGAGACCGTCATGGGGGTCAGGCCGAAGGAGGTGCTGGTTCGGTTGACCTCTTTGGCAAGGTTGAGCGCGGCCTGGGCGGCGATGCCGTACTTGCTGCGAACGGGGTTCTCGAAGGCCGAAACGAGGTTGACCGGCTGGTCCGTGCGCACCATGTAGCTGACGACGCTGGGCACGGTGCGATGAGCGAAGGTGTTCTGGTGCCCGGTCGGCATCGACGTGACGAACGCCCGCAGGAACGCTCGCACCGCGTCGATCGTCGCGTCGATGTCGTTGTCGAGGTTCTCGGCGAGGTGATGCACATCGAGGGTGGCGAAGCGGTACAGCGTCGCGGACGTGAACTCGACCGTGCCGATCATCGCGGCGCCAGCGTCCTCCTCACGCGACTTCTCGTCGTCGACCGCCGTGTAGTAGTCGAACTCGATCTCCACCGGGTGCACCGAGAGGGCGTGCGCCACCTGCGTGGCGGCGTCCACGTTGAGGGCGGGAATGTCGGCGACCATCCGACCGAACAGCGCAACGTCGATCGGGTGCTTACCCGTCAGCTGCGCGCGGACCGGCAACTCAGCAACGGCCTTGGTCAGCGCGTCGTCGGCGAGCGCGGTCAGTTCGGTGGCCCGATCGGCGACCAGGTCGACGATGGCGTCGAGCTGACTCCGGCCGAAGAACAGCAGGTAGGCGCTCTCCTCAGCTTTCTTGCCGGCGGCCACCTTGAGGTCGGCGGCGAGCAGGGCGTTGCTCAGTCGGGTGGCGTCCTCCGCGGTCAGTCGGGCCCGCTCAGCCAGACGGGCGGCGAGCATCGTCGACACCCGCTTGGTACGCGTGCCCAACTGACTCGCGGGAATGCCCAATTCGTCCTTGAACGCCAGACGCGTCGCGCGCTTCCACGCCTGCGAGGAAACCCGCAGGCGGCGTGCGCCGCCGTAGATGGCCTGCTTCGGGCTGCCCGCGTCGTCCCGGTTGAGGTTCGACGGCGGTACGGTCTGCAGGACGTGGATGTCGATGTAGGTACGGCGGCGGTCGGTCACCGAGTCTCCTTGTAGTCAATTGTCTGCTGGAGGACGTTCAGTAGTGGGGTGGGCAGGCCGTCATGCCGGTGCTGAGGCCGAGTCCTGGTCGGCCGGCGTCTGCCCATCCCTGCCGGCGGTGAAGTACTGCGATCCCCAGCGACGCCGCACCGAGTGCACCCGCTCCTGGTCCTGCCAGTCACACAAATCCCTGAGCAGCCGGGTGTAGTCCAGCGGTTGAGCGGGCTTGAGGGTACGGAGCTGACTGACCAGCCCCCGCAGGTGCGCGACCACCTCGGTGAAGCTGGTCGCCGTCGCCGCCGCACCGAAGCGCCGGTCAACCGCCTCGGGGGAAAATTTGTCGCTGCGGCGCAGGTTGGCCATCGCCCACCCCAGCCCGACGTCCGGCTTGTGCATAAGGCGGGGCTGGGACTGCTGGTGCACGGCGAACAGCGCCAAGGCGGCATGCTCGGCCCGTAGCTTGGGCGTGATCCATCCTTCTGCGTGCAGCACGGTGTAGTACGGCCACATGGCCGGGACCGATCCGGACTCGCGACCGAGTCCGACGCGTAGCGCCGCGAGATCCCTACCCTCCGGCACCGTCTTGGGAAAGTCGCGCTCCCAGAAGTGTCGCCGTCGCTGCTGTTTCTGGTGTTCGCTGTTGTTGATGGTCATCTACGAAACTCCGCTACTCAGGAGTGATCAGGATTCGATGCCGAGGGTGTCGTCGATCGAGCGGTGGTACCAGCGCACGACTACGCTGGCTCGGTAGAACCTCTTCTGCTGCTTGTCTTTCTGCTTCTTGTCCTCACGACCGAGAAACGCCGTTGGCGGCACCGCGGCCAGCGCTGGCTCGGCCGCCCTGAACGCCAGCTTCCGAGCCACGCTCCGCCACGCGTCCTCGGCCTCGCGATACCGATCGGGCTGCTGTTGCAGACCGGCCAACAGGCGGCGTACGACCGGGTTGAGGTCGTGCATCAGGGCGTCTCCCACCCGCAGGCCCTTGTCCCACGGCACCGGGCTCCCACCGCTGGCCCGTCGCAGGTTGTCGTCAAGCTGATTGCCCGCTCGACGAAGCCCTTCGGCCTCGCTGATGATCGACTCGATGACTTGCCGCACCTCACCCGGCTTGAGCGCGGCCAGCGGCAACGGGATCATGTCGACGATGACGTCCTCGACGACCGCCGACTGGTTGCCGTACTCGACACCAACGGTCAACACCTGCAGCGGTACGTCGATGTCAAGACCGGCCAGCTGCAGGATTAACGTTGGGCTGTAATTCCCCGAGATAGTGGCGAGGATTGACGTCAAGCCCCGCCACGCGTCCTGCCCGACCCGGTGGCGTACCGGCATCACCGGAGACTGACCCGCCCGCGGCTTGTCAACCTGCCGCCAAGCGGTGTGCGGCTCCACATCCTGCGGCAACGGGTGCAGCCGGTCACCCGCAGTGAGCACTACTCGCTTGACCACAACCTTGCCACCAGAGTCCCGCTCGGGGATGAGCCGCACGCGCCGCGACTGCCAGGTCAGCAGATCCAACAATCCCAGCGCGCTCTTCTGCGGCTGCCAGGCACCGGTCATCGGCTGATTCCGACGCCACTGCGGCACGTCGTCCGTTGGCGGCTGACGGACGATCGGGCTGTTCAAGATCAGCGTTTCGGCGAGGTTACGGCCGATGGGCAACACGATGCCCAGAGCGCCGCACGGGCCGACCGGGTTACCGGTGGTCTTGCCGCCCTTCACCTGCGGGTCGTCCGCCGCCCCGGACTTGATCGCCGCCGTATCCCAGCACTGCGTCGCCAGCATGGCGCGAGCCGCCTCCGCCGGAGTCAACGCGGGAGGAGCAGCCTCGGTACGCGGCGTGAACAGCGGCACGTTGTTACCGGTGGCGATCGACGCGATCAGCAACGAGACCGGCTTGGACTCGTCCTTGCCCGTCCGCAGCCCTGCGGCCTGGCCGAACGGTCGCGAGGCGAACAGGTCGAAGCGGTCCCGATGGTGGTTGAGATAGTCCTTGATCTCCTGGTCCGGCAATCGGCCCTCACACCACCGGCGCTTCCACTCACTCTCCCCGCCAGGGATGCCGCAGGAATCCAGGTAGACCGGCAGCAGCACCTGCCGCAACACCGCCACGGTCTCCAACGGGTTCGCCGTCGCCAAGCCATCGACCTCATGTGCGCGCGACAGGGCGTCGAGCAGCGACATCAGCCGCGGACGACCACCCTCGACGACAGGGATCCACGGCTCGTCCACCAGGTTGAACGAAAAGTTCTCCATCAGCACTCCGCAGGATCGTGACGGTTCATGGACGCCGCACCTCATCGATGATCAATGTCGTGATCGCCTCCGTTGCGGCAGCGCCAGAAGAGCGCCGATCATCCGCGCGGTTCGGCCAAGTCGGCTGTCCTCTCATGCTGGCTCATCTAGCAGGCCGAGACGCTCGTCGTACGTGAGCCGCCGTCTGCCGAGGACAACCGAGCCGCGTTCGTCGAGCACCAGCGCAGAGGACTTGGACAACCACGCGTTGCCGTACCAGCCGGGCAACGGCCCGAGGCCCTTCGCTGCAATGGTGAGCTCTTTCCGAGGCGGCAGCCGCACCGTCGAACCGACGACCTCTTCGGCGACCTCGCCCTCAGTGGCGTCTCCGGTTGGGCCGAGGCTCCGTCCACCGAGGGTGAGGTAGCGTCCGCCGGCCTGGCGGACGAGCACCACCTCCGCGGACTCCGAGCCGTCCCTCACCACCGCAGCAACCTCGTCGTCGCTGGGCGCCTCGCCGGTCGCTCGGTTATGCAATCCAGCCAACGTTGGCGCGCCCAGCTCGCTCTCGCCCGCCAGCAGGAACAACTCCGCCTGACTGCGCCGATTGCCCTGCTCCGCCTGCCACTCGTCGTGGGCGGTGGACGTCGCCTCGCGCCACGGTGCCGGGACGAAGTCATCGTCGCCGTACCCGCGCGCAACGAGGCCGGGAACATCGGCGGGAACGCTCCAGCCGCAACCAGCGGTGGCCTCCATGACCAGCGCGGCAGCCCGCAGCAGCGCGTATCGCCCATAGATGAACTCGGCACCGCGCGGAAAGGCAGGCGGCCCAGCAGGGTACGACTTGATGCCAGCGACGAAC
The DNA here is from genome assembly GCF_040654415.1 of Micromonospora sp. NPDC050695. Taxonomy (NCBI): domain Bacteria; kingdom Bacillati; phylum Actinomycetota; class Actinomycetes; order Micromonosporales; family Micromonosporaceae; genus Micromonospora; species Micromonospora sp. NPDC050695. Next base: position 3,677 of record NZ_JBFAHZ010000083.1, on the reverse strand, counting down.
ACCTTGGGCGGACGGACGCGTTCCGGCCGCATGTGGCGGTGCACCCGACCAACACGCTGCAGCAACAAATCGATCGGCGCCAGGTCAGTGACAAGCAGGTCCGCGTCCACATCGAAGGACTGCTCAGCCAGCTGAGTCGCCACCACGACCAAACGCGACGGCCGCGTACCGCTAGCGCTTGGCGGCCCCAAGAGCTCCAAGGCCCTCGTCGTACGCGCGGCGCGCTCAGCCACCGTCAACCGCGCGTGCAGCAGGATCACCTCATCTGGACCCCACTTCTTGGCCAACGCCTCGAAGGTCTGCTGCGCCCGGCCGACCGTGTTGCGGATTACCAACGCACAACCACCGTCGCGCAGCTCATCATCGAGCAGGTTCACGACCCCATCAGGGCCGTCCGTCGGAGTCTCCTCCAGCAGCTCCACCGTCATCGGAAGGCTAGAACGCCACGATGGCGTCGTCCGGTTGGCGCTAGCCACAACGCCGTTAGCAACGGTGAGGGCATGCAGCACGGGATAGTCCAGTGCCGCCGACACCGCCGGCACGTCGACCGTGCGTCGAATCTGCGCGCCCTGCAGATAGGCCCGCATCAGGCCCTCCCGCTGCTTCGGCGGCAGGGTCGCCGACAGCAGAATCACGGGTACGCCCGCGTCCGCCAACCAGCGCAGCGCCTCGTGGAGAAACTGCGACATGTAGACGTCGTAGGCGTGGATCTCGTCCAGAATCACCACCCGGCCGGCCAAGCCGGCGTGCCGGAGCATGACGTGCTTGGTGCGGGTCGCGGCGTAGAGCAAGTGATCAACGGTACCGACCGTGACGGGCATCAGCATCCCGCGCTTCGCGCCGAGAAACCATTGCGCTGGAGCCTGCTCCGGACGCACCGACCGACCAGAGCCGGTCAGATCGTATTCGTCAGCGCAGCCGAAGTCGTCGATTCCCGCGAAATGGGTCCGCTGCTGTAGCTCGTTCCAGCGCGCGTTGAACATCCGCTTGCCGTGGAGCAACCCAACCGGCAGCCCTCGGTCGACCCGGTTCGCCCAGCGAAGCACCCGCTCGAACATCGGGTCACTGGTCGCCTGCGTCGGCATCCCCACGAAAGCGCCGTCGTAGCCGAACCGCCGTCCCAGCACCTCCGCCGCGGCGAGCGCACCCTCCGTCTTCCCCTCGCCCATCGGGGCTTCGATGATCAGCAGCCCCGGCGCTGCCATCTGCTCTGCCAGATCAACGCAGGCTGCCTGCAGCGGACGTGCCGACTTGCCGAACCTGGCTTCGACCATATCCGGCAAACGCCGGTAGGGCGCCGCACCCCAACCGCCCCGCAGCTCCAGCTTCGCCCACGCCTCGTTCGCCCGTCGCCGAGCCTGAGGCATGGATACCTCGGACAGGGTAAATTCACCCGGAAAGTGATCACTGCTGGCGATCCAGTCCGCCATGATCACGAGGCCAGACAGCGCCAGCTGCACCCCGCGACGCGGCACCACCACGGGCGCCAGGCGCGCTAGATCGACGCCGAGCGCCTCAGCAACCGCGTACACCAGTGCACCTTGCGCGGACTTCCAGGCCGCGCTATCGCCCTGCGCCCCACGGAGCCTTCTCGCCTTCTCGTGGATCGCGCCCGACGGAACCAACCCGTGATGGCCGGCGATCAACGGCCAGACCCAGTCGCACGCTGACTCGCTCCACCCCGCGTCACGGAGAACCGACTTGATGATCACCGCGCCAGCACAGGTGTGATGCCAGGCAGCCGACTCCTTGTTCAGCTTGCGCCAGATCAGTCCCGCAGCCCGGACGTTCTCGGCTAAAGCATTGACTTTGCCCTGAAAGGCGGGTGAGGCCTTCCCCACGTCGTGCCAGCCACACACGAGCGCGAAGAATTCTCGGCCTTTAACGTCGGTCAGGTCATCTAACTGCGCCTTGAGATGCGGGGCGATGTAGTGCTCCCAGATCAGCTCCGCTACCGCTGCCGTGTCAAGCAGATGCTGCAGCAGCAGAGACGGTCGACCACCAACGGAGGAGGACTTCGCCCACAAGGCAGAAAAGGCAGCGGTCGAATCGGACGACATGAGGCAAGACTGTAGGGAGCACCTGCGACAGAAATAAGGCCCGGTGCTTGGGTGCCTGGCTCGACCAGCCCGGTGCGGCGCGCTTGGCACCGGCCGGCAGTGGGAACACCGCCAGGCCGGCCGCCAGCGCCGCCGTCGGGTCAGCCCTCATCGCGGCAACGGCAGTCGTAGTGGTTCTGCATGTCGCCGCCGCAGTCGGGGCACTCGTTGCGGGCGCGGCGTTCGTCGTCGTCCATGAACTCGCTGTGGCGCCAGCCGGAGCACTGGCCGTTGTAGCAGCCGCAGCCGGGGCACTCGGGGCAGACCATCCCGTTCGTCCAGCCACACGTGGTGCACATGACCTTGTTAAGGGGGTCGTCGTACCCGACCTGCGCTTCGGCGAAGGTGTACCCGTAGCCCTCGGCGATCTCCCGGATCTCCGTCACCGACATCCTGGCCGTCGCCTCGTCCTCGCCGGCGTGGGCCATGCGCAGCGCGACGGCAGCGGCGAACGCGTCGGCCTGGCGCTCTGTCTCCGGCAGCGTCAGCGTGGCCAGCACGCCCTCACGGGCCTGGGTGTAGGTCTCCCCGGTGCTGTCGCTGCGCTCGCGGATCGTGCGGGTCAGCTTGCGCTTGTCCTGCGGCATGTCAGCTCATCCCTCGGCGGGGTACCCCACGCCCGACCCCACCGACACATGATCATGCCGACCAGCAGAAAGGTGGAGAGTGGGGCGCTGAGTCTGAGACGTCTTCTCCGTTCGCCGCCCGTCCCCGGCGTGGCGGGTGCGGGCTCCCGGATCGGCTGGCGCGTCAGCCGTGCGGGAATCGTAGCGCAGCCCACCGACAGCACACCGCCCCCGGCGGCCGGTCACGGCCGCGCACCGGGATCGTCGGTGTCCTCGGTGGTCGATTCCGTGGAATGCCCGTCGCCGGCGTTGAGGTACGCCGCGAGGGTGTAGGCGGGGGCGCGGTCCAGGCGCTGGCCGCCGTGGTCGTAGCGGCGGGTTGTGCGGGCGTCGGCGTGGCCGAGCTGGTCCTGAACGTCTTCGAGGCTCGCGCCGGCGTCGCGGGCGAGGGTGGCGCAGGCGTGGCGCAGCACGTGTGGGGACATCTTCACCGGGATCCGCGCCACCTCGGCGAGGCGGATCACGAGTCGGGTGACAGCGCCGCGGTCGAGCCGGGCGCCACTGGTGGTGGCGACCAGGGGCCGGTGGGCCCGGACGCCGGCCTGCCCAGCTACCACGGGCAGCGGGCCTGTGAGGTCGACGCGGGTGGCGAGGTAGGCGTCCAGGCGTCGGGTGACCGGGGCGGGCAGCGCCACCAGGTGCTCGCGGGCCCCCTTGGCGGTGAAGCGCAGGGTGCGGTGGCCGCGGTTGTGGCCGAGCTGCTCGACGTCGGCGCCGACGAGTTCGCCGACGCGGATGCCGGTGTAGAGCAGCAGCGCGACGATCGCCGCGGTGCGCAGCGTCTGGGGGCCGGTGTCGGCGTCGGCCGCGAGGAGCAGCGCCTCGGCCTGCCCTCGGGACAGCCCTGATGTCTTGGTGCTGCGCTGGTCGACCTTCGGCTTCTTGCGGGAGTCGATGGCGGCGGGGTTGGCCCGGTCGGTGCGGTCCTCGGCGATCAGCCAGCCGTAGAACG
>NZ_JBFAHZ010000082.1:0-15901 GCF_040654415.1 Micromonospora sp. NPDC050695 | reverse complement strand
CCCGACCAGGTGCTGCTGTGGCCACCCGACCGCAACACAGCATGCTGGTGCGATTCAGGCCGCAAGTACAAGAAATGCTGCGGCATACCGGCCAGAAACTAGCCCTGCATTCCGCACGTGGCACAACCGCCCGACCAAGGAGAAACCCACCTCACCATGGCAAGAAGACTGATCTGCGCGCTCCTGTCCGCCGGGTTGGCGATCGGCACGGCGATCGGCGCGGCACAGCCGGCCAGCGCCGCGGACGCCGCTCCCGACGGTGGTGGCTGGGCGAACGCCGGCGTCATGCCGGGCGAGCGAGCCAGCGCGGCGTCCGCGAGCGCCAATATCCCGGCCGGCTACACGGTCCGCGGCATCGACGTCTCCAGCCACGACCACAACCTCGGCCCGATCAACTGGCCTCAGGTCGCGGCCGGTGGCGCCAGCTTCGCGTACGTCAAGGCGACCGAGGGGCAGACGTACCGCAACCCCTACTTCGCCGAGGACTACGCGGCGGCCAAGGCGGCCGGTCTGCTCGTCGGCGCCTACCACTTCGCCCGCCCGGACAAGCGTGACCCGATCAGCGAGGCGAACTTCTTCATCGACAACGCGGCGTTCATCAAGGACCGCCAGACGCTCGTCCCCATGGTGGACATCGAGTGGCCGTACTGGTCCGGCGCGCCAACCTGCTACGGGCTCACTCCGACCGAGATGTCGAACTGGATCCGGTCCTTCACCGACCAGGTCAAGGCACGCATCGGTCGACCCGTGATGATCTACACGAACACCAACTACTGGAACCCTTGCACCGGCAAAAACGCGTCCTTCGGCGGCAACCCGCTGGACATCGCCGGCTACACCACGGCCCGCCCGCCGCTGCCGGCCGGATGGACGACGGAGACCATCTGGCAGTACGCCGCCGGTAACCCGAGCAAGCCCGCGAACTACAGCCAGAACGTGTTCAACGGCACGTACGCGGCCCTCACCCGACTCACCGGCGCCCCCGTCCCGACGGCACCGATCGTCCTCCGCGCCCGGGCCAACAAGCGCTACGCGGTGGCCGAGAGCGCCGGCGCCAAGCCGGTGATCGCCAACCGCACCACGGCCGGACGGTGGGAGCAGTTCGACGTGGTCGGCGCGGGCGGCAACTACGTCGCCCTCCGCTCGCGCGCCAACGGCAAATATGTCACGGCGGAGAGCAAGGGGACGAAGCCGCTGATCGCGAACCGGACGTCGATCAGCACCTGGGAGAAGTTCACGATCATCAACAACTCGGATGGCACCATCAGTCTCCGCGCCGCGGCCAACGGCAGATACGTGGTGGCGGAGACCAAGGGCACCAAGCCGCTGATCGCCAACCGGACGTCGATCAGCACCTGGGAGAAGTTCGACCGGCTGCCCATCTCGTAAGGCGCGTGCGATCCGGCCTGGTCCGTGCTGCCCGACCGGCAGCAGGGACCAGGCCGTCACGCTTCGCGGCCCAGCGGACGTAGTCCACGCCGTACGACACGGCCGTCGTCGCGCCGTCGGTGCAGGCGCCCGCCGGGGCCACGCCGCCCGAGGTCAGCGGGCGGCTGATGTACGCGACGCGCGGGATCGCTAGGGCGTGGCGGTGGCGGTTGGCCGGAGCACGCCGCACGCCTGAATGACCTCGGCGACCTTGGGATCGGTCGTGGCCGGGTTGGCCCGAAGGTCGACACCGCGGTCGGCGAGGCAGTTGCGGTAGGCCGCACCGGCGTCGCCGTTGCCGCCCCCCGGGCCGCCGAGGCCGTTGCCGCCCGGGCCACCGCTGGGACGCACCGACGCGCAGGCATCCTGCGCCTTCTGCCAGGTCGCGTCGTCGACCCCCTGGGGGCGGAAGCCCTCCATCCGCCCGCCGCCCGGCCCACCGGACGGGAACGCGGTCGGACGCCCCGACGGAAAGTCGGTCGGGCGCCCCGAGGGGAATCCGCTGGGACGCCCGGAGGGCAAGGTGTTCGTGATGTCGATGCCCTGGTCGCGGAGGCAACCGAGGTAGGCCGAGACTCCCTCCGGTGCGCCTGCGGTCGCCTGGCCGTCGGACCCACTCCCACCATCCGAGCCGCAACCGGCCGCCATGAGCAGCGCCGCCGATCCGGCCAACGCCAGGGTCCATCGCGTACCGCGGGACTGTCGCGTGCGCAGAGACACAGCTCCTCCATCCTCGTCGTGCCGCCGGGGTCGGCAAACGTGCCGCGGCACACCGGCCCATGCAACCTCCACCACCTCCAGGCCAGGTCAGGCGGAGCTCAAAGAACCCTTCGAATCGACTCTGAGGGAACTCCGAGGTACGGCTCAGCGATCTGCGAGGTGAGCCGCCGATACTCGCCGCTCATGGGCTTCCTCCGAAGAAGATGGCGTGACCACGGCCGGCTCGCCGTCTGCGGCCTCGCCGCGCTGGTCCTGCTCGGCGTCGCGGCGGTGGTGTGGACGTCGCACCGGGGAGAGCCGGCTCGGTCAGGCAACACCAGCACCGCGCGGGTCGACCGGGGTGCGGTTGTCACGGCCGTCGCGACGACCGGTTCGCTCGAACCCGCGCAGACCCGCACGCTCGGCTTCGCCACCGACGGCACGGTGACGGCGGTCAACGTACGCCCCGGTGACCAGGTGAAGACGGGTCAGGTGCTCGCCGAGATCGACGCCGCCGCCGCGAAGAAGCGGGTGAACGACAGGCGGCAGTCACTCGAGGACGCGGAGAGCGCGCTCGACGAGGCGGCGGAGACGGCCGACGGCGGGACGGGCACCTGCCCCGTCGCCGCAGCCCGAATCGGGCAGATCGTCCCGGTCGCTCTGATCGCCGATGGCAGCGCCACGCCGACGCCTACCGCCACGCCGACGCCCACGCCCTCGACGACGCCCTCGGTGTCGCCGAGCAGCCAACCGTCGCCGACCCGATCGGTTCAACCGCCCGCGAGCCAACCGCCGCGCTCCGGCGGTGGCCAGGAACCGGGCGGTGGCCAGGCACCCGGCGGTCAGCTGCCCGGCGGCGGCCAGAACGCCGGATGCTCCGCTCAGCGGTCCGGGGATCCCGTGCTCGCCGCGCAGCAGCGGGTGACCAGTGCCGAGGTCGCCCTGGCCGAAGCGGAAGATCAGCTTGACGGCACCCGGATCACGGCGCCGATCGGTGGGAAGGTGCTCACCGTGGCCGGCGCGGTGGGTGCCGACGTCGGCACCGGCGGCACGTTCGTCACGCTTGCCGACGTGGCAGGCATGCAGGTGGCGGCCGATGTTCCAGAGGCCTACGCGGGCCGTCTGGAGATGGGCCAGAGCGCGACAATCACGCTGGCCAACCGGCCGAATGAGGAGTTCGCCGCCCGCGTCGTACGGATCGACCCGGTGGGTGCCGCCGATGGAGACCTGGTGCGGTACGGCGTCGTGCTCGCCTTCGAGGAGGTCCCGACGGAGCTCCTCGTGGGCCAGAGCGCGAACGTCCGGGTGCGGACCGGCGAGGCCGCCAGCGTGCTGCGGGTGCCTTCGGCCGCGGTGCACGGCGATGACACCGTCGTGCTCAGGACGGCCGCCGGTGATCAGGTCCGCGCCGTCGGCGTCGGGCTGCGCGGCGACCAGTACACGGAGATCACGAGCGGGCTCGCCGAAGGCGACGAGATCGTCACAGCCAGCACAAAGGGAAGTCCTAGCTGACTCCGAGGTACCTCCGTTAGAAGAATGACGTGGCTGGACGGTTGACCCGAGTGCTCGTCGTCGACGACGAACCCAATATCTGTGCCCTGCTGTCGGCGACGCTGCGGCTCATCGAGTTCGACGTGCGTGTCGCCACCGGCGGGCACGAGGCGCTGGCGGCGGCCGCCGAGTTCCAGCCCGACCTGGTGGTGCTCGACGTGATGCTGCCCGACCTGGACGGCTTCCAGGTCGCGCAGCGGCTGCGGTCCGGGCCGGAGCCGCATGTCCCGGTGCTGTTCCTGACCGCACGCGACGCGGTCGAGGACCGCATCTCCGGCCTGACCGTCGGTGCCGACGACTACGTCACGAAGCCGTTCAGCCTGGAGGAGGTCGTACTCCGGATCCGGGCGATCCTGCGCCGCAGCCGCATCGAACCGAACGACGACACCGGCGTCCTGCGCTACGCCGACGTCGAACTCGACGAGGACGCGCACGAGGTGCGCCGCGGCGGCCGGCTGGTCGACCTGTCGCCGACCGAGTTCAACCTGCTCCGCTACCTCCTGGTCAACGCGGGCCGGGTGGTGAGCAAGGCGCAGATCCTGGACCGGGTCTGGAACTACGACTTCGGCGGCGACGGCCGGATCGTCGAGTCCTACGTCTACTACCTCCGCAAGAAGATCGACCGCTGGGAGCCGCCGTTGATCCACACGGTCCGTGGTGTGGGGTACGCGCTGCGCCGGCCCCCGGACGAATGAGAATGCCCAGGTGGCGGCAGTGGACGCTGCGGTCCCGCCTCGTCGTCGCGGTGGCCGCGCTGAGCGCGGTCGCCCTGGTCGGGTCCAACGCGGCCGGCATCGTGCTGCTACGTCAATACCTCACCGACCAGATCGACAACCAGCTCGCCGGGATGCGCCACATCGCGGCCCGCCCGCTCCCGCCCGACCAGTCCGGCGACAATCCGTTCTCCCGTGGCCGCTTCGACCTGTACCGCACCATGCTGGTCTTCGACGCCGCTGGCCGCCAACTGCCGTCGCCGTCACCATCGCCCGACGAGATCTCACCACCACAAGTGGGGACGATCGACGCCCTGCGCGACAAGGCGGACGACGGGCCGTACACCGTGGAATCCGTCGATGGTGGGGACCGCTGGCGGGTCACCGTGGTCAGCCAACCCGACGGCGGTGTCGCCGTCCCCGCCATCTCGCTTCGCCAGGTCGAGGCCACGACGGACCTGCTGCTCGCCATCGACCTGATCGTGATGATCGTCGTGCTGTTCCTGCTCGCGCTGGTCGCCGCGGCGGTGGTCCGGATCGGCCTGCGCCCGCTGATCCGGATGGAAAGCACGTCCACCGCGATCACCGCCGGCGACCTGACCCACCGGGTGGACGACGCCGACCCGCACACCGAGTCGGGCCGGCTGGGCATCGCACTGAACTCGATGCTCGACCGGATCGAATCGGAGGTGGCTGCCAGGACCGCGTCCGAGCAGCGGCTCCGGCAGTTCGTCGCGGACGCGTCGCACGAACTCCGCACCCCGCTCACGTCGATCCGCGGCTTCGCTGAGCTGTACCGGCGTGGCGGCGCCCCACCCGGCCAACTGCTGGACGAGACGATGGCCCGCATCGAGGCGGAGGCCGCCCGGATGGGGCTGCTGGTCGAAGACATGCTGCTGCTGGCCCGGCTGGACCGCCAGCGGGAGCCGCAGCGACGCCCGGTCGACCTGCTCGCGATCGCCGCCGACACGATCCGCGACGCGCACGCCCGCCGCCCCGACCGCCGGGTCCAGCTGGCCAGCTTCGGCGGCGACCAGTGCGCCTTCGACCCGGTGACGGTGCTCGGCGACGAACACGAACTCCGCCAGGTCGCGACGAACCTGGTCGCCAACGCGCTGCAGCACACGCCACCGAGCGCCGCCATCACCGTCCGGGTTGGTCGGCTGGCGACGTACCGGCCCCGCCGTCAGATCGCCGCCGTGGTCGGCGAGGAGCCGCCCCGTCGTACACCGATCGCGGTTTTCGAGGTCGCCGACGACGGCCCGGGCCTGCCCGGGCAGCATGCCGGGCGCATCTTCGAACGGCTCTACCGGGCCGATCCGAGTCGAGCCCGAAGCAATGGCGGCTCCGGGCTCGGCCTGTCGATCGTCGCGGCGATCGTGAGCGGCCACGGTGGCCGGGTCGAACTGGAGACGAGCCCGGGCCAGGGAGCCGCGTTCCGGGTGCTGCTGCCCACCGGTTCCCAGTCAGCTTTGAGCTTGTACGGGGCTTGCTCCGAGCCGCCCCCTGCAAGCTGACGCGCATGCGCCACAGCCTCCCGAGACTGGGCAGGCCGTCGTTTCCGAGACTGCGGACGTCGCCTGCCCTGATCGTCAACGTCATACTCGCCCTGACGGTGGCCGGCGCGGCCACCTGGGCGTACACCTCATTCAGCACCGCGAAGGCCGCCGAGCCGGGCTCCGGCGGCAGCCGTACCATCGCCGCGGCCCAGGGCACGGTCACCGCGACGGTCTCCTCCTCCGGCACCGTACGCAGCGCGTCGACGGCGAGCGCCACGTTCGGCACCTCCGGCACCGTCACCGCGATCCGGGTCCAGGTCGGCGACAAGGTGACCAAGGGGCAGGCCCTGGCGTCCGTCGACGACAAGGCCGCACGCCGGCAGCTCACCGCCGCCCAGACCAACCTCGACGCCGCCGAAGCCGCGCTCGACCGGGCGCAGGACGCCAACGGTGACACCTCCGAGGCCGAGGGCCAGGTGGACCAGGCCAAACTCGACGTCGACGAGGCCGAGGACGCCGTGGCCGGCACCACCCTGAAGGCGCCGATGGCGGGAACGGTGACCGCCGTCAACGGCACGGTCGGCGGATCGGCCTCCGGAACCGGCAGCAGCGGCGGCAACACCTCGAACGGCGGGGGCAACGCGCCGAGCGGCGCCTCCAACGGCGGCAGCAGCGGGACCGGCTCGTCGTCCGCCGGCTTCATCGAGATCGCCGACCTGAGTCGACTGGAGGTCTCCGCCTCGGTCGCCGAGGCGGACGCCACGAAGCTCAAGGCCGGCCAGGCCGGCACCGTCACCTGGAACGCGCTACCTGGCGCACGGTCGACGACCAAGCTCGCCGCCATCGACCCCAACGCGACGACGGAGAACAACGTCGTGACCTACGGCGTCACGTTCACCATCGACGACCTGCCCGAGGGAGTACGCGCCGGCCAGAGCGTCAACGTGTCGGTCACCGTCGGCCAGGCCGACGAGGTCGTGTACGTCAACTCGGCGGCCATCACCAGCGCGGGCAATCGGCACACCGTCACCGTGCTGGACAACGGCCAACGCGTCGTCCGCACCGTGGAGGTCGGCCTCGAAGGCGACAGCACCACCGAGATCAAATCTGGTCTCGCCGCCGGAGATCAGGTGCTGATCAACACGCCGAGCAACTCCAACCAGGGGACGCAGCCTGGCGGCGGCTTCCCCGGCGGAGGGGCAGGACCCGGCGGCGGAGGGTTCCCCGGCGGTGGAGGTTTTTCCGGCGGCGGTCGTCCCGGCGGTGGCCGGTGACCGTCCTCGACGTACGCACCGTCACCAAGGTCTACGGCCAGGGTGCCGCCACCGTCCACGCGTTGCGCGGAGTGTCACTGACCGTCGCGCGGGGCGAGTACCTGGCGATCATGGGCTCGTCCGGCTCCGGCAAGTCCACCCTGATGAACATCCTGGGCTGCCTCGACATCCCGACCGCAGGTCAGTACCTGCTCGACGGTGTCGACGTGAGCCGGCTCAACGACCGCCAACTCGCCCTGGTGCGCAACCGCCGCATCGGCTTCGTCTTCCAGTCGTTCAACCTCATCCCCCGCACGTCGGCGGTAGCCAACGTCGAACTGCCGTTGGCCTACGCCGGCGTCAAGCCGGCCGAACGTCGTCGACGGGCACGCAACGCGCTGAACATGGTCGGCCTCGCCCAGCGCGGCGACCACGAACCCAACCAGCTCTCCGGCGGCCAGCAGCAACGCGTCGCGGTGGCCCGGGCGCTGGTCACCGAACCCGCCCTGGTGCTGGCCGACGAACCGACCGGCAACCTCGACAGCCGGTCGACCGAGGACATCCTCGGCATCTTCGACGACCTGCACGCCGCCGGCCGCACCATCCTGCTCATCACTCACGAGGAAGACGTCGCCGCCCGCGCGAGCCGCCTGATCCGGCTCGTTGACGGCCAGATCGTCACCGACGTCCGGCAGCAGGTGTTGGCATGAACGCCTTCGAGGTGTTGCGGTTCGCCGTACGCGGGATCGGCGCCAACAAGCTCCGCTCCAGCCTCACCATGCTCGGCATCCTGATCGGCGTCGCGGCCGTGATCCTGCTGGTCGCCGTGGGCAATGGCTCCGCCCGTCAGGTCGCCGACCGGATCGAGGCGCTGGGCACCAAGACCCTGACCGTGCAGGGCGTCGGCGGCAGCGGTGCCCTCACGCCGGCTCTGGCCGAGGCGCTCGACGATCCGGTCCTCGCACCCGACGTCGCATCGGTGTCACCGGTCACCAGCACCCAGGCGACCCTGACCTACCAGGGCACCGAGCACTCCGTCCAACAACTCGTCGGCAGTTCCCCGAGCTACTTCGCGGCCTCGAACTCCCCGATCGGCGACGGAGCGGCATTCACCGCCGACGACGCCGCACAGGGCCGCCCGGTCATCGTGATCGGGCAGACCGTCGCCGACGAACTGTTCCCTGGCGTCCAGGCCGTCGGCAAGGAGATCACCGTCAACGGTGCCCTGTTCACGGTCATCGGTGTGTTGGACGAGAAGAGCAGCGCCTCCGGCTTCATGGACGCCAACGACGTCGCGATCGCACCACTGAGCGCGGTCCAGCAGGCGCTCACCGGATACGGGCCGCTCACCTCGATCGTGGTCGAGGCCCGCACTCCTGAGAAGGTGACCGACGCGCAGTCACAGGTCTCCCTGATCCTGTCCCAGCGGGTCCAGGTGCCGAGCGGCTCGACCACCCAGCCCTACCGCATCCAGAACGCCTCCCAGCTCCTGCAGACGCAGACCGAGACGGCCGACACGTTCACCACGCTCCTCGGTGCCGTGGCCGGCATCAGCCTGCTGGTCGGCGGCATCGGCATCACCAACATCATGCTCGTCACGGTCACCGAACGCACCCGTGAGATCGGCATCCGCAAGGCCCTCGGCGCACCACGCCGGGTGATCCTCACCCAGTTCCTGGCCGAGGCCACGATGCTGAGCCTGCTGGGCGGTGGGCTGGGCGTCGCGACCGCGTTCATCGGCAGCAACTTCACCATCGTCGGTGTACGGCCGGTGATCGTGCCCAGTTCGATCGCCCTCGCCCTGTGCGTGTCGGTCGCGATCGGGCTCTTCTTCGGCAGCGTGCCCGCCCATCGGGCGGCCGGCCTGCGCCCCATCGACGCCCTCCGCTACGAGTGAACCCCCGGGAGACCGTTGTGACCGCATCCACACTGGACGTTGAGCTGGCCGCCGCGGCGAACCGCCGCCGGTGGAACAGGACGACGATCGTCCTCGCTGTGGCGCTCCTCCTCGCCGGCGGCCTGGTGGCCGGGATTGAGGTGCAGAAAGAGTTCGGCACGCAGCCCAGCGCCGCGGGGCCGGGCGGATTCCGGGGACAGGGCGGCTTCACCCCACCCACGGCCCTCCCGGGCGGTGGTTCAGTCGCCGGCGGCACCCAGGGCAGACCACAACGCGCCAACACCACCACCGGGACCGTGAAGCTCATCGACGGCAGCACCGTCTATCTGCAGACCGAGTCGGGTGAGGTGATCACGATCCGCACCAACGGCGACACGTCCGTGCGGGTCCCCGGGCAGTTGAAGAGCTTCAAGACCGGCGACAAGGTCAGCGTGGACGGCGCCACGGATGCGAACGGCTCGGTGACCGCGTCGTCGGTCACGAAGACCAACTGAGCGCGAATGATCGGGGCGTCGAACGCCCGGGGGTGGCTCGTGGTCCGCGAGCCACCCCCAGCATTTCGTTAGCGGCGGGTGACGGTCATCGTCACCGGCACCACCGGGGCGGCGTACGGGGTGTCCGCGAGCAGGATCTCCTGCGCCGAGTACGTGCCGGTCCGGGTGACGCCCGCCGCGGCCGTCGCGGTCAGCGTGACCTTGATCGTCCGGGACTTGCCGGGTGCCAGGGTGAAGGTATCCGGCTGTTGGCTACTCATCCAGGTGGCGTCGCCCTGTTCACCGCAGTCGCCGAGCCCGTCGAGGAAGAGCATGCTCTCCGAGCCGATGTCCCGGCTGGCCGTACCCCCGACGATGTAGGCGCCGCAGGCTGCGGCGGCCCGGTATCGCGGCGTCGGCATCGCCGGCAGGTCGATCCACGCCCCGGCGACCGGGTCGTAGCCGACGACCTGGCTGCCGACGCCGTTGCCATCGATGACGCCGCCCGCGATCACCAGCAGCCCACCGGCCATGGTGGTCTGCGCGCCGTAGACCGCGTGCGTCATGTCCTCGCCCGCGGTCCAGACGCCGGTCGCCGTGTTGAGCACCTGCAGATCCTTGTAATAGATCTTCTTGTTGGAGCCGCCCGCGCAGAAGACGAGCCGGCCCAGCGCGCCGCAGTGCGTCCAGGCGACGGCGTGCGGGTACGCGGTCCCGGTGCTGAACTTTCCGGTCGCCGCATCGAACACGACCGTCGTGTCCGATGCCACGCAACTGGTGGTGACGCAGCCGCCGACCAGGTAGACCTTCCCACCGGACACCGCGACACCCGCCGAGGCGACCGGGCTCGGGTTCGTCGCGGACAGCGTCGACCAGGTGCCGGACCTGGGGTCGTACACGTCCACCTCGGGCACTGTGGGGCCTTGGCCGGACCAGCCGCCGAAGAGGTAGATCTTGCCGCCGAGCGCCACCGCTGCGCCGCGCGCCCGTGGCCGGGGCAGATCCGGCAGGACCTTCCACGTCTGCGCGGCGATGTCGAAGGCGTACGCGCTCTTCCCGTACCCGGTGCCGACCTGACCACCGAGCGAGTAGACCGTGCCGTCAGCGGTCACCGCGGCATTGTCGTTGATCATGCCGGGGATGTCCGGCGCCTTCACCCAGGCACTCGCCGCGGCCTGCGGCGTGGTCGCGGGCACGCCGGGCGTGCCCTTCCAGGACTGCGAAAGACCCTTCACCGGTACGGTCACCGCGGCGGGCCCGCTCTTGGCCTTGCGGGCGAGTTCCTCGTACCCCTTGGAACGCTCAACGGTCATCACCGTCGCCGGGGCCTTGCCGGCGTTCGTGACGGTGATCGTCGCCGTGCGGGTGGACCCGTACGGCACCCGTAGGTCGATCTTCGCGGGCGTGACCTTCAGGCGGCCCGCGTCGAGGGCCTGGTCCTTGCGGTTGACCGTGTTCGCCGCGACCGTGGTGGTGGCGGTGTGCGTGGCGTACGCCCGCTTGGCCGCGGTGAGGGTGCGCTTACGGGTGGTCGGCGAGAACAGCCAGTAGAGCCCGTCGGGTTCGTTCGGGTCGTCCGGCGTCGCGATCGACGTGGCCCCGGCGGCGGGCTGACCGACGGCGGTGACGGCGACGCCAGCCAGGCCGGCCTTGGTGTTCGCGTCGCGGGTCGTACCGATCACCAGGCCGCCCGGCACCGGAGTGCAGGCACGGTTGAGGACCCGCACGTCATCGATCTGCCACCACCAGCCGTACTCCTCCTGGAAGCGGAAGCGGACGAGCGCGCCGGCCACCCCGGCGACCGGGTCCAGCGAGATCTGCTCCGAGCGGGGGCCGCGCCGGTCCTCCTCGGTGTGCCAGACGTTCGTCCAGCTCGCGCCGCCGTCGGCCGAGACGTCGACGTCCGCCGCACCGCCGACCACCCAGTAGTCGGAGGAGAACCGGAGGTACGGCGCGCTGGCCTTGCTCAGGTCGAGCGGCGGCATGACCAGGTCGGCGTCCTGCGTGTGGCCGCCGCCCAGGTGGTCGCTGTCGATGATGGCGAAGCCGCCCGTACCGCCGGTCTGGTTGTCGCGGCCGGCCGGGTTGTCGAAGGTCCAACCACCCCCGCCGGTACGGTCGGCCAGGGTCCAACCCGCGGGCTTCGCGGCCGTGTCGAAGGTCTGCGCGTAGTAGTCGGCGCTGTCGGCTCCCGTGTAGCCGGCGGCGTCGCAGGCCGGACCGGTGGTCAGCGCGACGTCGGCGGTCGTGCCGTGCCGGCCGGCCGCCACCCGCACAGTGGACGTGCGGTAACCGGCGTAGACCGCGGTCGTGGTGATGGCCCACGAGGTGCCGGCCGGGACGTCGAAGGAGTACGCGCCGGTGTCCGGGTCGGTGTAGACCGGACCGCCGGGACGCCCCGCGACGGACAGCTTCGCGTACAGCGGCCAGCGGTGGCCGGAGCCGTCGGTCACCTTGCCCCGGACGGGGACCATGGTGGCCTTCGTGAGCTTCACGTCCCGGGTGACGGACTGTCGGTCGGCGACGGTGACCGTCGTGTGCGCGGTGGCGTACCCGTACTTCTCCACGGTGAGCGTGCGGGTGCCGGGTTCGACGATCAGCCGGTAGCGGCCGTCGGCGGCCGTGGTGAACGTGTGGTCGCCGATGGTGACCTTCGCGTCGGCGGCCGGCTTGCCGCCCGCCGTCAGCAGGCCCGAGACCGTGGCGTACGTCTTGGGCGCGGCGGCGACGGCGGCGTGTACGTCGAGCCGGCCCTCACCGAACGTGTTGTTGTCGTCGGCGGTACCGCCGCAGGACAGGTCGGCGGTGTCGACGGCCGAGTTGTCCAGCAGCGCGCGGGTCGCGGCGACGTCACCGCGCAGCAGCGGGGAGGCCGCCCAGATCAGTGCGACCGCGCCCGCCACGTGCGGGGTGGCCATGGAGGTGCCATCCCAGGTCGCGTACCCGCCACCGGGAACCGCGGAGCGGACGGCGACACCCGGCGCGGCGATGTCCGGCTTGATCGAGTCGTCGATCGGGGACTTGCCGCGCAGGGAGAAGCCGGCGATCGCGTGGTCCGCGCTGTAGGCACCCACCGCGTACGACTCGGGGTAGCTGCCCGGGTCGGCAATCGAGTTGCACGAGGCGCCCTCGGGCGCGTTGCCCGCGGCGAACGCCGGGAAGATGCCCGCCGCGACCCAGGCCCGGATCGTCTCCTGATACCACAGGTCGCCACCGCCGCCGCCCCACGAGTTGTTGACGACGTCCGGCCGCAGGTCGGGGCGCGGGTTCTTGCCGCTGCTGTCGGTCGGGGCGAGGATCCACTGACCGGCGGCGAGCAGCGCCGCGTCGGCGCAGAACTCGATCTCGCAGCCCTTGGCGGCGATGAACGTCGCGCCGGGCGCCACGCCGATGTGGTCGCCGGCACCGTCGTCGCCGACCATCGTCCCCATCGTGTGGGTGCCATGCTCGCCGTCGTCGCAGGGCGTCGCCGCGTCCGGGCAGGTCCCGGTGCCGTCGAACCAGTTGTAGCTGTTGTCGACGGTGCCGTCGGTGCGGTGGCCGCGGTAGTGCGAGGCGAGCGCCGAATGGGCTATGTCGACACCGGTGTCGATGTTCGCGACGACGATGCCCTCGCCACGGTCGGCGTACTCGTCCCACACGGCCGGCGCGCCGATGTCACTGACGCCCCACGTCGTGGCCGCCTTGGCCGCCACCGGGTTCTTGCTGACCGGCGCGGGGGCCCGGTACGTGCGGGTCGGCTCGACGCGCTCCACGTCGGAGCGCTTCGCGATGCTGTCCAGCAGCGCCTTGTCACCGGTGACGCGGACCGCATTGGCGATCCAGTACGACTTGTAGCTCGCCTTCTGGCTGTCCAGCATCGCCCGGAGGCTCTTCTGGCTGGTGTCAGCCGTCGTGGTGAGTGCGGAGAACGCCTGGGTCGTCCGGGCGCGCTTGTCGGCGACCTTGGCGGCGGCGGACAGGTCAGCCCGCTGCCGCAGGTAGACCCAGAAGCTCGTGGTGCCGTCGGCGGCGAGGTCGGACACGACCTCCGGGTTGATGACCGGCTTCGGGTCGGCCGCCGCGGCGGAACTGCCGATGGGCAACCCGGTGAGCGTGACGGCGAGCGCCAGGAGGGTACGGGCAACGATCGGTTGCCGTTCCCGTCTGCGACGCGACAGGGACATGCTTGCTCTCTTTCTCTCCCCGGCGCGAGGTGCACCGGCGTCGACGTCACGGTTGCGGCGTCAGCCTGATGATCAAATACTGGCATTGTTTCGACCCGGTACCGGTGTCGCCGGTGTCACGCCTTGCTGGTCATGGCCGCCCTCGCGGTCTGCGCCGTCACCGCCGCCCAACTCCGCGACCGCGCCGACACCGCCGCGCATTGACACCTAGGATGCCTATGCCTAGGTTGCTAGGCATGGAGCTGCGTGGGCATCTGGACCTGCTACTGCTCGGAACCCTGCACCAAACAGGACCGGTGCATGGATACGCGCTGATCGTTGCGCTCCGGGACCGGTCTGACGGCGCCTTCAAATTGCCGGAGGGCACGGTCTACCCCGCACTGCACCGACTGGAGCGTGATGGCTTGATAGACAGCGAGTGGTATACGGGGAAACCCCGCCGCCGCCGGGTCTATCGGCTCACGCCATCAGGAGCCGCCGCGCTGACCGCGAAACGGCGGGAGTGGCGCACTTTCGCGCGGGGTGTACAAGCCATCGTGGAACCCGATGTCAGGGAAGGGTGGGCATGAGCGGCGAGGGAGAAGGCGTGGGCGGGGACGTTTCCGACCGAAAAAGGCCCGAGGCTCCAGGCGATGTCGATCGCCACCTCGACGAGATGTTCAACCGGCTCGCCGGCACGGGCGCGGCTGGTCGTCGGGCCCTGGCCGAGGTCGAGGACCACCTGCGCGACGCCGTCGCCGACGAGCTGACACAGGGCGTGCCGGCCCGGCAGGCTGAGCGCAACGCCGTCGCGCGCTTCGGACCGCCGGCCCGTATCGCCGGCCAGCTTCGTCGGGCGCATCGAGTCGCCTCGGGCGCTGTGACGTTCTCCGGTGCCTGGCTGTTGATTGGACTCGCCGTGCTGATGCTCGCCGTGATGAGCCTGTCCGAATTTCTGTGTAACGCCCTATCCTGTCTAACTATCGGACATCGATGGGGATGCGGCCTGGGAAGAAGATGTCCAAGGCGTTGAGGGCCTGCTTCCAGCCGTGGACGCCGGCGCCTTCGACGAGGCGCGGTGGTGCTTGCCGGGTTTGGGTGCGGGGTTTGCCGGCTTCGGCGGCGCGTTGGCGGGCGCGTTTGTCTTCGATGTCGGCGATGGCCAGCCAGATCAGCTTGACCACGGCGTCGTCGGTGGGGAAGTGCCCACGATTCTTGATCACTTTGCGGATCTGGTAGTTGAAGCTTTCGATGGCGTTGGTGGTGTAGATGATCCGGCGGACCTCGGGCGGGAACGCGAGGAACGGGGTGAACCGGTCCCACGCCCTCTCCCAGACCGCGACTGCGGCTGGGTAGCGCTTCCCGAGCGGACTGTCGGCGAAGGCGAGCAGCGCGGTTTCCGCGGCGTCGGCGGTCGGGGCGGTGTAGATGTCCTTGAGCGCGGCGGCCATCGCGCGGCGGTCGGTGTAGGACACGAATTTCATGGCTGCCCTGATCAGGTGCACCACGCAGGTCTGCACGGTGGTGTGTGGCCAGACGGCCTCGATCGCCTCGGGCAGGCCGGTGAGCCCGTCGCAGCAGGCGATGAGCACGTCACGCACGCCCCGGTTACGCAGTTCGGTGCAGACCTGCATCCAGAACTTCGCGCCCTCGCTCTGCGCCACCCAGATACCCAGGACGTGCTTGACCCCATCGGTGCCGACACCGACGACGAGGTAGCAGGCCTTGTTGCGCACCGTGCCGCCGTCGCGGACCTTCACCATCAGGCAGTCGACGTAGACGATCGGGTAAACCTCGTCCAAGGGCCGCTGCTGCCAGGTCTTGACCTCGTCGAGGACCTCGTCGGTGATGGTGGAGATGGTGTCCGGGCCGACCTCGGTGCCGTAGACGCGGTGCAGGTGATGCGCGATGTCCCGCACGGTCATCCCACCGGCATACAAACTGATGACCACATCCGAGAGGCCACCGAGGCGGCGGGCATTCTTCGGCAGCAGCATCGGAGTGAACGTGCCCGCCCGATCCCGGGGCACCTTCACCTCGACCGGCCCGATCTCGGTCTGCACCGTCTTCGCGGTGCTCCCGTTGCGCGAGTTGCCCGACCCCTTGCCCGCCGGATCGTGCTTGGCATAGCCCAGATGATCCCGCAGCTCGGCCCGCAGCCCCCGCTCCAGGACCGCCTTCACCAACTCCGACAGGAACCCACCCGGCCCGGTCAACCGCAGCCCATCGCCCTTGACCTGCGC
>NZ_JBFAHZ010000081.1:0-16105 GCF_040654415.1 Micromonospora sp. NPDC050695 | reverse complement strand
CGTGATCAAAACAGCCCGCCCGGTAGCGGCCGCCACGCCACGCCGCACATCCCACGAGTCCATACAGAACCGCAGGTCAACCCAAGATCAACTTAGGCTACGTGGCATTGGCCCGACCCTCAACCCGGACAGAACATCTCAAGCCGGAACAACGCCAGGGCCGTGCCAGCTACCCCGGGTGAACCCGGTGGAGTAATGCACCTTCGGGCGATTCGTTCTTCTCGGGTTGTTGTGTGGTAACTCAATCCCATTAAAGAGTGAGCCGTCTTCTATTTCCGGGCACCTACTGTAGATCTCGGGAACCTCGCTGAATAACCCTCCATGCTGAGATCACGTCAATAGCCCTAACCCTTGACGGGGTCTGTATCTCCTCTACAAACATTTGCGGCGAACATTACGGAGAGAACCGCTTCGCCGATGCCGCAATACCTGACATTCCGGGTGAGTTACTGGCCTGGCACACGGCCGCAGGAGGTGACAAGATTGCCTGCGCCGGGCCGTTTGGTCCCGACGTGCGAAGGCTAGCCGCAGCGGCAACCGTGGCTAGCTCGACTGCCTGATGAGACCTGGCGGTGCTATCCAACCACGCCACACTCCCGGCCTTGACGACGGTGGCCGCAGCGGCTGCCAAGGCAGCCACTGCGGAGAAGCGGGAAGACTGATTGAGGCCGTCACGGTGTACGACGAGTGTACTCGCATCAGAAAGTGCCGGATCGGCCGACGACCATGTTCGAGCAGTTGTACCAGTGAAGGCGCCGTACATGGCCGCCTTCGCGAAGGCGAGCGCGAACCGCTCGTATGGACTGCCCGGCCGGGTCCACTCCTGCAGGATCTCCTCGACAGCGTAATGCCCCAATTGGAGAGCCGTAGCGCCGATGATCGCGTGCGGGTTCTGATTCCAGCGGCCGAGTCCATCAGCGAGCGTTGCCACCCCGTCGAACAGCTTTGTGCGGTCGGCGGGATCCATGATGGCATCACGAAGTGCCCCCAGCCCACGCTGCAGTGCACCGGCGCCAGATCCATGAGAGGCACTGAATCGATCCAGCACGCTCCAGCCGAACGAACCGAAATTGGCTGCTGACGCCGCCCAGGCGTAATAGCCCGCGTTTCTTGCCTCGTCCCGGACGAGTCGAAGAAGCTTGGTGTCGCTCTGGTCGCTGATCGATGCGAGGGTCTGCGCGGGTGACCCGATCTGGAAGAAGAACCGGGCTGAGTCGAGGACGCCGCGGGCCAGCGCGCCCGGAGCGATGGCCCCGCCAGCGTTCCAGTTATTCCATTGTGCCGCCGCCGGCTTGAACAACTTCATCGCGCCGTCGATCCCGGCGATCAGGCCGGCCCCCGCCAGAATTGACGCCCGCGAGGTTGGCGTAGTTCCTCGACCCACGGCGTCCGCAGTAAGTCCAGCTGAATAGAAGGCATGGATCACTGCCTCTTCATCCAGGAGTGCACGGGTCAGCAACGCCCATCGCGTCGTCCGACGGTGATCATTCTCAGTATCCTGGTACGCCTCACGCAGGGTGGCGTCTCGGTCACCGGCCTCCAGTTGCGATGGGCTGATCGGTGGCCGATCGGCGGTCACCGCCAGCCCAGTGGTGACTGTTTCGGCCGTCCCGGCGCCAATCGCTGCGGCCGGCGACGGGCCGAACACGTCGCCCGTGCGTAGCAATGATGGATCACCGGCAACCCGTGCCGACCCACCGCTCCATGTGGGAGAAGTGTCCTCGTACAGCAATCCCTCCACCTCCACTGTTCAACCCGTTCGCCGACCCCGGAGCGCTAAGCCCATCCACGACAGCCGGCCAATACCTATTAAACCTATCGGATCGATAGGTTTTTGTCAGCGCCGGTTGCCGATCAGGTGGGCGTTCATTACCGCGGGCCGGCCCGCAGACCGCGGCATCACCGACGGACCCGGTGGCTGATCGACATGCTCGGCCTCACCCGCCTGCGCCTGCGCCTGCAAGACGCAACCCACCGCGACAGGCCCGATTTCGGTGTGACCTCGTAGGACGTGGCAGTGGGTGGTGCAACGTGGGCGCAGCTGCCTGTTGATCATCTATTTGTGAGGACGATAAGATCGAAGGCGGCTGCTGCTGCCGGGGTAGCGGCTGGCCGGACGGTGCGGGCACGGGGCGAGTTGTCGGAGCGGGCGCGGTCGTGCTTCGTGCAGACGCGGACGTGGCAGCACGCGGGCCGCCAGACCGACCGCGAGGATTGAACCGCGGAAGACTCCTGGAGATCTGGCACCATCCTGTATTTCGAGCAGCACCCTGTCGGGTGCTTGCGCCGGCGGGTCCACAGGTTGCCTGGCACACCCCGCGGCACAACAGGCGGTCACGAAGCGCGAACCTACTCGGCGGCACGGCTGGTGTCGTGTCGGTTCGTGCTTACGGCGCGGGTGGCCAGTACCGGCGGACGGTGCGCTCGGATCGGCCGATTCGTGTGGCGATGTCGGCAGGGTGCAGGGCCGGGTCCTGGCGGTACCAGTAGGCCACGGCTCCAGCGGTGTCGGACGGCATCTCTGCGCTGCTTTCGCGGCCATCCGGTTGGGGCTCATGTCTCTGACCCCCGAAGGGGTCCGGTTCAATTTGTTGGGTAGCGCCCGGAGTGTCCTTGTCCCGCTCGTCGGAGTTCTCGACCGGCTCGACTGAGGAGCCGGTGGTACGGGACCTGTTGCTCTCTGGTCGGTCTATGTCGTAGTGACAGGGATCCGTGCCCCGGTCGCGTGCGGCGTTCCGCGGGGGCGCAGGTGCGACTTCCTCGGCGTCGCGCGCACCGGTCGGCGCGTGCGCCGGGCTGACGGAGCAGGTGCGGATCTGGCCAGCGATCTCGACCAGGCTGATGCTGGCCACGACGACCAGTCCGTCGACGGAGATGGGCAGCAGGTAGGAGGCGGCGGCGTCGGTTTCGCCGTAGCGGGCGGCGACGCCGACCATGTGCCAGTAGCTCACCCAGGCGGCGATGACGGCGATAACGGCGGCGGCGATCAGCCGGGCGGCGGCCAGGCCGCGGCGATCTGCGGGTACGCGGGAGATGAGTTCGACGGTCAGCAGTAGTGCCAGGGGTGGCCATGCGGCGATGACCTGGCTGATGAGGTTCGGCCGGGCGTGCAGGACGTTCGCCGCGATCGACGCGGCGACGCCGAGTGCGAGCACCGCCCGCACGGCCCACCGCAGGCGGGTCAGGTGCCGGAGGTCGGCCTCTGTTATCTCCGCGGTACGGGCGGAGGTGTGCCGGGGTAGGGGTGTGGCGGTCATGCGGCGGCTCCGTCGTCGGGCCGGGTTGCTGGCCGCAGGTCGGGTCGGTGGGCGGGACGCTGCACCTGGGCGACCAACTGGTCGGCCAGGGTGATGGTGTCGTCGCTGGGTTCGGCGTCGATCTCGCCGAGGGCGCGGGTCAGAGCGCGGCGCAGGCTGCGGATGGCGTCGAGGTGCCCGAGCGCGGCGCGGGCCCGCATCGCCTGCTGGTACAGCTCTTCGGCGTACGGGTTGTGGCCGATCGCGGCGTCCAGGACGGTGAGTTGCTCGGCGGGATTGTCGGCGAGGGCGTCGACAAGGGCGAGGTAGGCGTCGAGTGCCTGTTGCCGGACGGCTTCGCGGTAGGGCTCGATCCATTCGTAGTCGGCGCCGTCGGCCAGGTGCCCTTGGTAGGTGTCGACCGCGCGGCGCAGCGCGGCGAGGCGTTCGGCCGGGTCGGTGGCCTGGTTGGCGTCGCGGATCGCGGCGCGCATGCGCCACAGGTCCACGTCGACGGCGTCGCGGTTGAGGACGTACCGCTGGTGGGGGTGGGTGAGGTAGGTGCCACGTCCTGCCGTGCGGCGCATGATGGTGCGCAGGTCGGACACGTAGGTGTAGAGCCGGCCGGGTGCTTTGTTGGCGGGGGCGTCGGGGAGTAGGTCGTCGAGGATCGCCTCGGCGGAGGCGTCGCCGTCGTGCACGGCCAGGTAGACGAGCACTTCGAGGGATTTCTTGCGCAGCGTCGGACCGGGCGGCACATCGACGATCGCGGCGGTACCCAGGACGGTGACCTCCACCCGACCGTGGCCGGTTTCCTGGCCGTCCTCGGCCGCGCCGTCGGTGTCCGATTCCTCCACGGCGGGCGTGGTCGCGCCTTCGCCGGTCCCGCCGTCGTCAGGAGTGTCCGCGCCAGGGCCGTGGGCGTCGGTGGGCGGAGCTGCCACTGCTTGGGCGCCCTCGGTGGTTTTCCCATCGGCGCTGTCCGGTGCGGCGGCCACGGTTTCCGCGTCAGATGCCGGCAGGGGATCGCCGTCGCCGAAGGGGTCGTCGGATGGCGCTGACTCGGTGTCGAGAGAAGGGTGTGCGTCGGGTGCGACTGTCGTCGACTGGGCGGTGGTAGCGGGTTCGGTCGGGGCGGGTGCCTGCGGCTGGCCGGTGTGGGACTCGGCGAGGGTGACGAGCAGGTCGCTGGTGTCGGTCGGGGTGAGGACGGCCAGCCGGCCGATGTCGGCCGGGTGACCGCCGTGGCGGGAGCCTTCCCTCTGGGCGCGGCTGGTGGTGCCGTCTGCGGCGACGACGACGGTGTCGCCGTCGGGCCATGGGCCCAGCAGCACGCCGTGGATGTCCAGGCGCTGGCCTTGGGCGAGGAGCGCGGCGATGCGGGTGCGCTGGTGGTGGGTGTCGGCGTCGGCCAGCAGCAAGACCGGCGGCAGCGGTTCGCCGGTCGGGTCCGCCGCGCGGGCCTCGGTGACGGTGTCGACCTCGTGGGCGTAGACGATGCGGCTGCGGTGCAGGGTCTGCGCCTCGAGCAGGTCGAGTGCCTCGTCCAGGCCACCGGTGACGGTCAAACGCGGGGTGCGCGGCAGTGCGACGGCACCGGCGCCGAGCAGCGTCGCCGCGGTCGCTGATGGCATGACCAGCCAGGTGCGGTCCTCTGGTGCGTCGAGGCCTCCGGCGGCCAGGGCGGCGGCCATGAACCCGCGGGCCGCGGCCTCCGCGCCGGGACCGGTGAGCCCCAGGCCGGCGGGCGGCCAGACCGCGGCGATCGGGTGCGCCAGCGACGGCACCACCGGGCGGAGCGCAGTGTCGTCTTCTGCGCTCGGGTTCGCGACAGGCGCCGGCTTCTCGTGGTCGTCCTCGGCGTTGAGACCGGCGTCGTCGAGGGCGTTGTTCTGGTCGTGCCGCCCGGCGATCTCCGGACGGTCGTCGTCGAGCAGGTCGGCGTCCTGATCGGGGGTGTCAGGGCCGTCCGGTACGGAGGTGTTGTCGTCTGCTTCGGTGTCGTCGGGGTCGGTGAAGAGCCCGAGGTCGTCGTCCGGACCTTCGTGGCCGGCCGGGTCGGTGGGGGCCGTGGTGGCGTGGCGCAGGCGGCGGCGGATCTGGTTCACCACGGGCGGCATGGGCGACACGTCAGGGTCGTCCAGTCGCAGGTCGGCCGACACGGGCCGGCGGGTGTAGCGGCGGTGGCGGTGGGCCCAGACGAGGGCGACGGCCGCGAGGATCGCGGCGACGAGCCCGGCGTCGAGCCAGCTGCCGGTGCCGAGTGAGACACCGGGTGACGCCTTCGTTCGCGGCCCGGGTGTTTGCTGCCCGTCGACCGAGGGGCTGGGCGTCGTCGAGGCTCCGAAGGCCGACGGCCGCTCAGCGGGCGAGGCGGAGACCGGTGGCGAGGGGACGTGCACTACGCCGTCGTCACCGTCATGCGGTGCCCGGGTGGTGGAGCCTGGCGACGGGCTCACGGACGGCGCGTCGGGTGGCGGCTGGGTGGGTTGGCTCGGTGGTGTCGGCGCGGGCGCGGCGGTGCCGGGTGTCGGCTGTTCGGGGCCTGCCGCTGGGGGGTCGGCGGGTGGCGGGGTCCGGGGTGTGCCGGCGGGTGGTGTGGCGTCGTCGGGCAGTTCCAGGGTCCAGCCGGGGTAGATCAGGTTCGGGTTGGTGAGGGTGCCGCCGATGTCGCGGAAGTGGGTGCCCCGGTTGAGGGCGAAGATCTCCGGCCACCGGTTGGCGTCGCCGAGCCACTGCTGGGCGATCTTCGACAGGGTGTCCCCGCGCCGCACTTCACAGGTGTAGGTCTGCCCGGATGACACGAGCGTCACGTGGCCAGCTACCAGCCGGGCCTGCACCGGGTCCCCCATGTCCGCCAGGGCGGACGTCGATGCGGCTGTCTGCCAGGGCTGCGTGTGGTGCCCATCCGTGCTCACCAGCCGCACGGTGCTGCTGGGCGCGGTGGTT
The DNA here is from genome assembly GCF_040654415.1 of Micromonospora sp. NPDC050695. Classification (NCBI taxonomy): domain Bacteria; kingdom Bacillati; phylum Actinomycetota; class Actinomycetes; order Micromonosporales; family Micromonosporaceae; genus Micromonospora; species Micromonospora sp. NPDC050695. The sequence goes on along the minus strand of NZ_JBFAHZ010000081.1, from coordinate 9,920 downwards.
GCCGGGGCCGTCGCGGTGGCGCTGGTGTGGGCGGTTGTCGCTTGTGCTGGCTGGGTGAGGGTCGGTGCGGCCTGGGCGGCGGTGGCGAGGACGCCGCCGGTGATGGCGGCGACCAGGATGGCGGCGAGCCCGCGGGCCGGGGCGATGGCTCGGGGTTGTGGCAGGCGGATGCCCGTGACGGTTTCGGCGACCTCGGCGATCAGCGACCAGATGAACGCCGCCCACGCCGCCCAGAGCAGGCACACGATGGCATTGCCGAGCATGGTGTCGGTCAGCGGTGAGGTGAGGGCCGTGGCGATGTCCTGCCAGGTAGGAACCTGGCGAGGTAGTGGCCAGCCGACGTATCGGATGAGCGCGTACGGCACGCCGGCGGTGAGCAGCACCAGGAACCCGAGTCCGGCCAGCCGGCGGGCCGTGGCGGCGAGGAATGCGAACACTGGAGCTCCCGGTCGTGCGAGATGCCTGGTCAGGACGGGGCGGTGACGCCGGTCAGGGGATTGGCGGTCGCGGTCGCGGACACCGGCAGGGCGGTGATCCCGACGAGGTGCAGCAGCTGCGTCTGTCGGGTGCCGCTGATGGTGACGGTGACGGCGGTGGGGGTGGCGGACGTGGTGACCTGCCCGTCGACGCCGGCTTGCTGGGCGAAGCTCCGCGCGGCTGCGGCAGCCTGGGCGGGCTGGAGCTGGACGGCGCCGGTGGCCCTATAGGTGGCGAGGTCGATCTCGCGGGCGCCTGCCCGGGCGGCGCCCTGTGCGACGTCGAGGAGCCGCACCTTGTCCGACATGCCCAGGCCCAGGTCGAGGACCAGGCCGGCGAGGATGAGGACGAGAACGACGCCGAAGATCGTCCACGGGGTGATCTGGCCGCGGTCGTCGTGGCGGGCCTGCCGCAGGCGGGTACGCAGCCGGTTCATGGCGCCGTTGTCCCGCGGTAGGTGTCGAGGGGCTGGTGTGAGGTGCCGCGGATGGTGATGGTGCCGGGCAGGCCGAGGCCGTAGAGGTCTTCGAGGCGGACGGTGCACGCCACGGTGGCGCTGACCTGCCCGCCGGGGACGAACGCGCCGGGGTCGACGGTGACGTTGGACGGCTGGCAGGTGAAGGCCCGCCCAGCCAGGGTCGCGGAGGCGCCGTCGGCACCTGCGGCGCGGGCCTCGCCGGGGGTGCGGGCGAGGGACGCCTGGCGGGCCGCGGCGGCGGCGGCGGAGTTGACGTCGATGGCGGCCGAGGCTAGGCGCAGGCACGCCACCACCGCGAGGGCGGCCAGGACCATCAGGGGTACGTAGCTCAGCGCCATCTCGACGCTGACCGAACCGCGGTCTCCCCGCAGCCGAGGCGCCCGGCGGCGTGGGTGTCGGCTGCGGCGCTGCTCGCGGGTCACGTCGAGTCTCCTTCCACTCCAGGCGGCGAGGGGGCCAGCGACAGGGTCGAGGGGCGGAAACGCTCGACCGGGGCGCTGGCCTGGGTGCTGACCTGCAGGCGCAGGAACGGCACGACGGCGGGCACCCGGCCTGCTACGGCCACGGTGGCGGTGTCGGCGGTGCGGGTGACCGACACGCGCGGGTCGACGACGACCTGCCCGGCGACCTGGTCGAGGAGGGTTGCGGCGTCGGCGCGGCCGGCGGCGGCGGTGCCGCCGGACACCCTGGTGGTTTGCAGGGCGTGGTTCGCGGCGTGCTGGACGCCGAGGTGGGCCAGGGCCCACAGGGCGAACTGCACGCCGACGAGGACGAGCAGGAACAGCAGGGGCGCGTAGAGGACCACCTCGGTGGTGACCGACCCGCGGTCACCACCGAGCCGGCGTCGCCTGCCTCGTCGCGTGCGGTGCATGGCTAGAGGTTGATTCCGGTGATCTTGGTGATGATCTTGCCCTGGAAGATGGCGTAGACGGCCAGGACGAGGGTGACGAGCAGGGCGATCCACATGACCTTCTCGGTGGTCTCGCTGCCCCGGTCGCCGGAGTCGCGCAGCCGGCGAGCCCGGTCGACGAGGGTGAGGTGTGCCAGGGTCAGCAGGGCCATCAGCTTGCTGGGGTGCACGGCGTTTCTCCTTCTGGTGTGTCGGGGTCAGAAGCTGTCGACGGCGGTGACAGCCGGGTAGAGGAGGAACAGCATGTAGGCGGCGGCCAGGAGCATGACCGGCATGGACATGCGTTCGGTGGCGGAGTTGGCTCTGGCCTCCAGGGCGGCGGCCTGGTGGGCGCGCAGGGTGGCGGCGCGGATGGTGAGGGAGTCGCGGATGCGGGCGCCTTCGGTGCCGGCGAGGCTCATCGTCGCGGCGAGTTCCTGCAGTTCGACGACGCCGGTGTCCTCGCCGAGCTGGCCGAGGGCCTGCCAGGGCGGGATGCGTAGCAGCCGGGCGGTGGCCACGGCACGGTTCAGGCGTCCGGCGGCCCAGCCGTGGGTGTCGGCGCAGGCGTCGTCGAGGGCTTGTTCGAGTCCGGCGCCGCCGGCGAGGGAGATGACGACGAGGTCGAGCACGGCGGACAGGGCGTAGCGCAGCTCGTCGCGGCGCCGCTGCGCCTCGGTGTGCACGGTGGTCTCGGCCAGCCACCAGCCGCCGGCCGCGCCAGCCAGCGACGCCCACAGCGGCATGCCGGCGGCGAAGGTGACCCCGCCGGAGGCGAGGACGGCCATCGCGACCGGGGGCAGGAGCAGGCCGGCGAGGACCGCGAGGGCCTGGTCGGCCAGGTGGGTGGCGGTCGGCCGTCCGAGTACGGCGAGGTCGGCGCGCATCCGCTGCCGGGGCAGGCCGAGGGCACGCAGGGGCGCGGCGAGCAGCCGGGTCCTGGCCCCCACTGGTTCTTCCGGGGCAGTCGGGGTGCGGCGCAGGGCGTCGAGGGCCTGGGCGAGGCTGGGGCGGGCGGGATGCAGGCCGGTGCCGGCCAGGACCAGGCCGAGCCCGGCGATGACGCCGCACGCCACCACGAAGGCGGCCATCACGCCACCTGCCCGGGCTGGTCGGCCGAGAGCACCCGTGGTGGTTGCGGGACGCGGGAGGCGCGGGCCAGCCACCAGAACCCGCCGGCGAACACCGCTCCGACGACAAGGAGCACGAGCTGCCCGGTGAAGCTGCGGTACGGGGCGAGGAACCCGCGGTTGAGCAGGATCAGCCCGGCGACCATCGCCACCGACGTGCCGGTGATGACCCGGGCGGCGGTGCGGGTCGCGGCCCGTTTGGTGGCCACCCGCATCCGGATGCCGGCGAGCTCGCGGGCGGTGGCGGCGAGGCTGGTCAGGCACTGGGACAGTTGCCCGCCGTGGTAGCCGGCGGCCTGCGTCAGGGCGCGCACAACGAGGTCGGCGGTGGGGTCGGCGAGGTCGGCGGCGAACGCGCGCAGCGCGTCGGGTAGCCGTGCTCCGCCGCGCACCGCCCCCGCGAGGGCCTGCACCTGGGGGCGGATGGGCTGGGGGGTGACAGGGGCGGTGGCGGTGATGGCCTGCTCCAGGCCGGCGGCCGAGGACAGGGTGTCGCGCAGCAGCTCGGCCCAGGTGGCGATCGCCTCGATCCGGGCGATCGCGCGGGTGTGTTCCCGGTCGGGGCCGAGGACGCGGGGCAGCGCCCACACCGCGGCGGTGGTCAGCAGGGCCGCGACCGGCCAACGGGTCGCCGCCGCGGCGGCGAATCCGGCGACGATGGCCGCGAGGAGCCGGGTGCGGTCGGCCGCCGTCCACCGTTGCCGTGTCCGGGTGGTCGGGGTGCCGGGTGGGCGGCGGCGTAGCCCGTCGGCGACGAGGATCAGGCCTGCGGCGCAGCCCAGGCCGAGCAGGATCGGCAGCAGGTCCATGCTCACCACCGGTCCCGGATGAGGAGGTTCGGGTTGAGGCCGGCGGCGGTGAGCTCGTCGAGGGTGTCGGCGCGGATCGGCGCGGCGGGGATGGCGCGCCGATCGGGGCCGGGGCGGTAGATCTCGTTGGAGGGGACCTGGGTGCCGTCGGTCTCCAGGACCTGGCGGATGGAGGACACCACCCGGGTGCCGTCGGTGGCGACATCCAGGTGCACGACGAAGTCGACGGCCTGGCCGATGAGCACGTTGGCCGCGTCGAAGGTCAGCTTCTCCGGCGCCTGCATGACGTACATGGCCAGCCGGGTCAGCGCCTGCTTGCTGGAGGAGGCGTGCAGGGTGCACATGCTGCCGTCGTTGCCCTGCGACATTGCCAGGAGCATGGGTACGGCCTCGGCGCCGCGGGTCTCGCCGACGATGACCCGGTCCGGGCGCATCCGCAGGCCCCAGCGCACCATCGTGGACATGTCGATGCCGCCGACGCCTTCGAGGTTCGGTTCCCGCTGCTGCAGGGCGGTGGTGTTCGGGTGCGCGTCGGTGTCCTCGTCGAGGCCGAGTTCGTAGGCGTCCTCGACGGTGACGATCCGCTCGTGCGGGCTGATCGCGCCGGCGGCGGCGCGCAGCATGGTGGTCTTGCCGACGCCGACGCCTCCGCAGATCACGATGTTCTTGCGCGCCCGCACCAGTGCCCGGATGAGCTCCCGCAACCCCACCGTGATCTCCCCGCGGTGCAGCAGGTCGTCCAGAGTCACCCGGTGCAGGGTGTTGCGGCGGATCGACAGCGAGGGCCGTTTCGCTACCGCCATCACGGCGAACAGGCGTTGCCCGCCGGGCAGCCGCAGCGACAGGCCGGGCGAACCGCGGTCGAATCGGCGCTCCTCCTGCCCGCTGCGCGCCGCCGCGACCCGCACCAGGTCGACCAGGTCGTCGTCGGAGGCGGCGACCGGCGGCACTCGCTGCACCCGCCCGTCGGTGGTGCGGATCCACACGTTGTCGCAGCCGTTGGCGAAGATGTCCTCCACCCGCGGGTCGTCGATCAACCTCTGCAAGCCGCCCAGCCCGGTGAAGCTGTCCCGCAACGCCCGCGCCAAGGCCGCCTCGGCCTGCCGAGTGAGCGGGACACGGCCGGCGGAGATGTCCTCGCGGGCGTGGACGACGAGTTCCTCGGCGATGTATCCCGCGATCACCGCGTGGCGCTCGCCGTCGGGAAGCTGCGCGCCGTGCGCGGCCAGGCGGTCGCTGACCCGGGCCCGCAGCCGCGCCACCACCTCCGGCGGCGCAGCGGTCGTGCCGCCGTTCAGGGTCGAGGCGGTCACCGCACGACCTCCAACGCCGCACCGGCGGGCTGCCCGCCGGCCGCGACGGACGCGGCGAGGGCGCGCAAAGCTTGGGCGAGGCGGGTACGGGTCCACGCCCGCCCCGTCATCCGCCCGGCGAGGACGCCCGCGCCCCACCGGTCGGCGGGCAGCTGCGCCCACACCGGAACGCCGAGGTGCCCGCTGACCTCGGCCGGGGTGTAGGCGGACCTGCCGCAGACCGCCAGCCCGACACCACCCGGCCGCGCCGCGGCACGCAGCGCCGGCAGGCGGGTGTCCAGGTGGTCCAGGTACTCCGTCGACCCCGAGGTGACCAGCACGACCGCGTTAGCGGAGCGCAACAGACCCCATGCCGGGCTGTTGGCGTAGAGGCGACCCGCATCGGCGACCACTACCGGCGCCAACCGCGCGACCGCCTCGGCCTGGCCGGCGAGGACCGACACCGCCCCCGCAGCGGTCTCGGCCGCACCCGGCCCGACGAGGACGTGCAAACCCAACGGCACCTGCTGCACGTACGGCGCCGCCCCACCGGCGTGCCCGCCGTGCCGGGCCGCCGCCGCCAGGGACGCCAGCCCCGGCTCCTGCGCCAGCCCGAACCGCGCCGCGACCACCCCACCACCGGGATCGGCCTCCACCAGCAACGCCGGGCGCTCCGGCCACAACGCCGCCATCCCCAACGCGGCCGTCGACGCACCCGGCGCGCCGGACACCGACGCCACCACCACCAACATCTCCCGCACCTCCTCACGTCTCACTGGGACGGGCCGAGCTGCACCAGCGACACGTCCCCCGGGGCCGCCGCGACCGCTTCCGCCGCGTCCGCGGCGAGCAGCACCGTCACCAACTGCGTGCCCACCTGGTCCGCGCCCGCCGCCACGGACACGACCGTGGCCACCGCCCGGCGCACACTGTTGTTCTGCTGCGGCGCCTGCTGCCCGCCCCCCGCAGGCGGGGCGACCAGCACCACCACCCGCGACCCGGCGGTCAGGCTCGTCGGGGCCCGGCCCGGCTTGACCGGCACCGCGATCACCGCCTGCCCCGCCGCAGGCCACGCCGCCGGCCCGACCTGCGCCGACACCAGCAGGCTCCCTGCCGCCAGCGGCACCGCCGCCGAACGGCCGACAATCCCGCCGCGCTGCTCAGCTCGCACGAGGTCCAGGCCGGACGGGTTCGCAACCCGCACCACCCGCACATCGGCTTCGGTGATGACCTGACCCGCCGGTACGTCCCGCGCGACGGCGAGGAACTGCTCGTCGGCGTGCCGGCGCAGATCCACCTGCCAGAACGTCACCACCGTCGCCAGGACCAGCAGCAGCCCGGCGACCACACGCCGCCCGCTGCGCCGCCCCGCCCGCCGCGTACCGGCGGACACCGGCGGCAGATCCGCAGCAGAGGTGTTCACCGCCCGGGGACGGTCCGTGGTGACGCTCATCGGACACCTCCGACGATCGCCTGGGACTCCGCCACCTGCACGGACACCGTCGAGGTCGTCGTGAGCGGTGCGAGAGTGCCCCCGCTACCGGCACCAGACCAGGTGACCGACCACGTCACCGTCGCCCGCAGCCGGAACGCCGTCCCCGCCGCGGCAGCGGACGAGGAGGTGTAGGTGTGCCCGCACGCCGAGGACGCCTGCGGGTCCGTGCCCGGCTTCCACGGCTTGCCCGGACCAGTGCACGTCAGGTCGCCGCTACCGTCACCGAAGGACCACACCACCCGAGTCGGCGTCGCGGTCGCAGTCACCGACACCCCAGGCACCGACGCGGTCGCTGACCGGGCACCCCATGTCGCCGGGTCCACCCACAACCACACCGGCACCTGCACCAGCACAAACGGCGCCGTGCCGGGATTCGTGCGGATCTGCGGCGAAGGCAGGCGCAGCCGAGAACGCGCGGACTGCGCCAACGCCGCCAGGTTCACCGTCGGCGCCTGGTCCAGCCACACCGGCACGTCCTGCGACCCCAGCCCGTTGGCCACGCAGGTCCGCGAATACCAACCGCCCTCAGGGCCCTTGCCGGGCGGCGGCGGGAGGTCTACGTCGACCGGCGCCCAGTAGCAGCCGTCCTCGCCGCCGCCACCCGAGCCGTCATCGGAACCGCCGCCGCCCTGGTTGCCGCCATTCGAGCCGCCCGGTCCGCCCGGAGTGCCGACGCTGATGTCACACTCGGCCGCGTTCGGGGTCTGGCTGCAGTCCACGTTTCCCAGCCCGTCGTCGGCCCAAGCCGAGGAGAAGGCGCCGACGCCGACGCCAACAATCAAGAGCGCGATCCCAGCGCGCAGAGCACGCCTCAGCATGAGCCGACCGCCTGTACACCGAAGCTGGACACCTTCCAGCCGCCGTCGTCGCGGGTCACGGTCGCCCTCACGGCACGGTTCCCGCCCGGGACGTCATCGGCCAATGCTCCAGTCGCCGTCTTGTAGGTGAGGAATCGCGCCGTGTTCAGGCAGTCCTGCACCGAGATGCTCGACGGCGTGGCAGCGGGCGAGGCTTCGGTGACCTGCGGATCCGACTGGTACTCGCCCTTGATGACCTCGCCGTCCCGGCGGAGCTTCGCCAGGCCGTTCTTCAGGTTCGTCAACGCTTCCCCGGTGGTGTGCACAGGCAGGGAAGGCTCGTCCGGATTGGCCGTCAGGCCGGCCTTCGCGTAGGCCTGCCACATGCCTCGGTAGGCGTCCAGCGCCGCTTCCTCGGCTCTGCCGCGGGCGTCCTGGGTCGGCGCGGGAACAGATGGCAGCGGAGTTCGGCTGTCTTCGGCAGGCTCGGCACCCGTGCAGCCGCCCGCAGCCGCAATAGCGACCAGTGCGGCGAGAACAGCCACAGTGGATAGCGGATTGCGGGGCCGGCATGGTCGGTGCCTGACCCGACGCCTCCGCCGATCACGGAAAGTCACTTTTCCTCCTCAGGTGCGCCCAGCCACAGCAGGCGCTGGCGTTCCTGCAGCGATGCGTGGAAGTTCCAGGGAGCGCGGTCTGAATCCACCTCTACACCCGGACCCCGCAGTTACCGCAACGTACTTACCGTCAGGTGATTACGACTCCGTGAGCACCCTTCGGTAAGCACCAATAGGATTAAAAATAGACAAACCAGCGGCTGATTGTCGGGTTAGCGACACTATGCCCGCAGGCATCGATGCATCTAGAATCCCTCTGAACAGTTTGAGGGAGTCCCGATATGAGTCGCAGTGCCGAGGCTCGTGGCCCTCGCGACCTAGCCCGCGAACTGGGCCGGCGAGCGAACGCGGTCGCCGCTCTCGTCACGCTGCGCGACTACGGCGACTCCAGCCTGGACGATCTTGCGAAGCTTGGCAGTTGCCGAGACGATGCCGGACTCGCGTGCGACCTGCGCTGGTTGGCGGCTGCCGGACTGGTGCGACGCGCCTCGGGAGCCGGAAGCTGGGACGTAACAGATACCGCGTCGGTCTACCTGCTCTCACGGCCCGGTCAGGCCCTCGCCGATTCCCTCGCGGCGTTGGCGCAGGCGTGCGACAAGCTGGGCGAACGCCACTCTTCAGGACGTATACCTGTCGATTAGTCGGCACCTCATCCTTCGGAGGTCGTGAATTTTACTATTCACGCTGCGCAGTGCTGCCCTTACACTCTTCTGGGTAGCCGACCTTGACGGGGAGGGAAGGCGGTGCATTCCTTTCAACGCGTCTACGACGCTGTCCGGCTGTGCGGACACCGGTGGTCCCTGGAGATTCTGACCGCGCTGCAGCAGGGGCAGCCCATGCGCTTCACCGATCTGCTGCACACCATCAGCCCTGCACCCAGCTCGAAATCGCTGAACGAGGCTCTGCGGCGGCTGCAGGAGCACGGCCTCGTCGGGCACGTCGCAAGCACCGAGGGCGGCCGCTACGCCCTGACCGAAGCCGGTGAGGAACTACTGCCAGTGCTCATGTCATTCATGTCCGACCTGGGGCAATGGCTCGATACCTACGGCGACGAGACCAGCCAGCCCTCGGCCAACAACCGTGCCCGCCCCTGAGTAGCGTCGAGGACGCGAGGGCTCGGTCGTGGCGAGTCACCTCGACGCGGCACTCTTGTTCGGCATCGCCGGGCTCACCGGTGCGCTGGTCGGCGCAGTGCTGCCATGTGCCACGCGGCTGCTGGCGGTGCCTACCAGCCCGTCTGGCAGCACCATGGGAGCGGCAGAGGACGCGCTTTCGGCACGTCGGCAACGGCTTGCCACCTGTCGGTGCGTGGCTGTGCCCGGTTGGCTGCTCGGCAGCGTCAGCCTCGCGGTCGCTTCGATCGGTATCGGCCTGCGCCTACGATCCGCCGAGCTATCCGGCCTCGCGACCTTGGCAGTGTGGTTGGTCGTCCTCTACAGCGGGGCGCTGCTCGCGGCCGTCGACATCGCCGTGCGCCGTCTGCCCACTCTGGTCATCGCCGTCGCGGCGGCAACGGTCTTCGCCATCCTCGCTGCCGAGGCGGCCATGACCGCTGACGGGCGGCGGCTCATCATCGCTGCCGCCGCCGGCGCGGCGCTCGGCGGCGGATACCTACTGCTCGCCCTCCTCGCCGGCAGCGGCATGGGACTCGGCGACGTACGCTTCGCCGCCCTACTCGGCACCGCCCTCGGCACACTCGGCTGGGATGCAGTACTCCTTGGCGCAGTCCTGCCATACCTGCTCGCAGCGCCCACCGCGCTCATCGGCTTGGTTCGGCGAGGTAACAGCATCGCCTTCGGCCCCTACCTGATGGCTGGTGCCATCGCGGCGCTCCTGCTCGTTGCTTAGTGGTCCGAGCCGGAAGTCCGTCGGGGGTTGATGGGTGACGGGTGCGGTCAGGGTCCGGGTGTGATGGTGCCGATGTGGATGTCGTAGA
>NZ_JBFAHZ010000080.1:0-17888 GCF_040654415.1 Micromonospora sp. NPDC050695 | reverse complement strand
CCGACACGGGCCACAACAGCACCGACCGTTCCGACACCAGCCAGCACGAACCCCCGCCGAAACAGAGGAGCACCAACGGAGCACCAACGTTCCAAAATGTAGGACAATCGGCAACGAAAATGGGAAGGAAAAAGGCCATGACCCCCGTTCCTGCAGGTCACGGCCTTGATCGTTTGTGCGCCCGAAGGGACTCGAACCCCTAACCTTCTGATCCGTAGGAGGAAGGGCAAGCCACCTTCCCCACCAGATACAAAGTCTCATGGACCGTGCTGTTTTGCAAGCCCTTCGTCCATGCGAAGGGCTTTCTGTTTCGGCTGGTCCGCGCGCTGCAGCCCAAGGGCGAAGCGCGCGGTTCCTCGATGGAGACGTCGCCGTGCTGATTTTGCCGCGTTGGTGCTCGCCCGGCGCCGAACATCCGAGCACCAACGGAGCACCATGCGAGCCGTGAAGTCCCTCCCGCAGGATCAGCGGGCCTTCTTCGTCGCCCGCTTGCGTGGCGGCGTCAACAGCTCGGCGATGCCCGCGATCGCGGACGGCACCAAGCGGTAGTACGCCCACACGCCCCGCTTGTCCCGTTCAAGCAGACCGGCCTCAGTGAGAATCCGAAGATGATGGCTCACGGTCGGCTGAGACAGTCCGAGCGGCTCGGTCAGGTCACTCACCGACGCCTCGCCCTCTGGAGACGACTGGATCAGGCTGAGCAAGCGCAGCCGAGCCGGGTCGGCGAAAGCCTTCAGCACTCCAGCGAGCCGCTCAGCGTCGGCGCGTTCGATGGGCTCGCCGGCGAGGGGCGAGATGGCAGGCTTCATCATGTTCGTGGATCCCACGTCCTGCATCGTCGCAGCACCACCGCCATAAGGCAGGCAGAACGAGGGGTGGATCACGCTTGACCGGCGGGGCTACTGGCTCACAGGCGGCGTCGGCCGTTGTTCCGGGCGCGTTGGCGAGCACCGCGGCCAGGTCGCCGGGGATCGGCATGGGTTGTGTCAGCGGTACGCGGGCGCCGCCGGTATCGCCGGCGCGTAGCGGCCCAACGCGGATCCGGGTCCGGTCACGGCGAGATGGATGACCTGCTCGACCCCCTCGACGCGGTCGCGTTCGCGCAGGGCGCGGCGCAGCATGGCGGCGTGGACCACGGTGTGCGGCTACGGCCACTGCTGGGACGGGCGAGCACGCGTTCGGCCGCCTGCCACACGGTCGCCGGGTCGTTGCGGTGCGACCAGTGGTCAACTCGGCATCGAACGCGGCGCGCACCGCGGACGGCATCCGCCGCCCGATAGCCAGTGCGGTCATGCCGCAATCGACGAGCAGCAGGAGCAGCCCGGTCGGTGTCGGCGCGCGTCATCCTCGCCAGCACCGTGTCCATCTGCGACGGTACCGGCGCGGGCGTCAGTGAGGGGGACGGTCAGCGGGACCGCGCAGCGGGCATCACTACGCCACACCTCCGGCCTTCCTTGACCGCCACGGCGACAATGACCAGTCCGGCGATGGGGTTGACCCAGGACCAGCCGTGCAGGCTTTTCGCCCCGAACTCGCAGGACTCGCCCCCGGCTGCCGCCACCCAACCAGGCCACCGAATGCTGACGTCTCGCCCAGCGGAGCAGCGAGGTGATGGATGAAGTTGGGCTACCAAGACTTTCCGGACTTGGCCCGCTTCGCGGCTGCGCGTTGAGCAACGATCCGCGCCCCCGTTCCGTTCATGCGCCACCTGGCCACCGGAAGGCTGACGTCGAAGAGGTCGGCGACTTGCTCGTCGGTCCTGCGCTCCCTGGCCGCCTTGTACGCGGCGGCCAGGGGCAGAAGCAGTTCGGCTCCAAGTTCCTGCGCTTCCCACTCCTGGTCTTTGCTGGTGGGATTGGCGCAACCATGGCGACCCTCGGCGCTGAACATGACCCGATCGAACTCGTGTTCAAGGAGCACATGGGCCATCTCGTGGGCGACGTTGAATCTGCGACGGCGGGGCAGGTGTGAGGTGTTCTCCACGATGAACTGGCCCGTTCCCGCAGGTACCAGCGCGGCGGACCATGCCTCCGGACGCTCGGAGGCGTAGAAGGTCACCGATTTCTCAGGGCATCCCATCTCCGCGAGGCTGTCCAAGGCGTGCACGGCGACGCCGTGCACGTGGGCTAGTTCGTAGGGGCAGAGCCGATCGTGTTCGGTGAGACCGAGGTCGGTCTTGCGGATGTCGATCGCTCGGCGCTGGATCTCAGCCTTGGGGAGCCTCTTGCCCACGTGTCACCGGTTCCGAGCCGCGCGTTGGGTGGCGTGCAGCTTCATGGCCGCTTCGAGCACGTTCTGTAGGTGTTGCTTCTCCTCCTCGCCGAGATCTTTGCGAGCCCGCAGGAGAACGCCGACCTCGGCGAGGAGTTCCGGCTCCTCGTCTTGGTCGTCCTCCGTGTCGGAGATCCAGAAGGTCTCCGCTGGCATCTTCAGCCACTGGGTGAGGGTCATGAAGGCGTCGGCGTCCGGCCGGTAGCCGTTGGCAAGGCGGGTCATCGTCGAAGGGCTACATCCCACCTCGCCGGCGAGTTGTCGCCAGGAGAGGTTCTTGCTTCTGCGCGCGGCGTCGAGGGCGGCATACAGCGCCGGCACGTTGATCCTGGTCTGGGCCATGGGCGGGGCATCTCCTCGCAGGTTGCGCGAACCACCTTTCTACCACCGTTCGACATGTCGAACACTCGCGTGGTAGCGTTGATCTCGTTCGACAAGTCGAACGGTGTCCTACTAGTAGGACACCTACCGTACCCGCTGCGCTCCAGCAGCAGCAACGATCCGAGGAGATCAATATGACGACCAGCGCGACCGAAAACGTCGGCGAGAACCAGCGCTCGCCCCGGACCATCACGGTCTCGGTCAACAACCAGCCGATCGAGTTGCCCGAGCGCCGGGTCACCGGCCGGGACATCAAGCAGGCCGCCGTCGCCCAGGGCGTCCACATCCAGCCCAACTTCCAGCTCTCGGTGAAGCGGGGCAACCGCTACGAGGTCATCGGCGACGACGACACCGTCACGGTCCACCCTCACCAGGAGTTCCTCGCGGTCGCGCCGGACGACAACTCGTGACCGAGCCGACCACGGCGGTCACCACCGCGGTCGACGCCGTCCGGGAACACTTCGCCGGCAAGCCGGTCGAGGTCACCCCGGACGGCGCCGGCGGCGCCTTCGTGATCGTTAACGACATTGAGATCGGCCCGGGCTACATCCCGTCGACCACATGGCTGGGCTTCCAGATCAGCGCCGCCTATCCCTGCGCGGATGTGTACCCCCACTACACCGGACGGCTGACCCGCACCGACGGGCAGCCTCACGGGCCGGCCATCCAACAGGTCGACTGGCAGAACAGGCCGGCTCTGCAGTTGTCACGCCGCTCCAACGGGTGGCAGGCCGGGATCGACAACGCCGCGCTCAAGGCCGAGAAGGTGATCACATGGCTCGTCACCCAGTGAACCCGCCGGCGGACGGCTGGAGCCTCACTGTGCCGGCTCGGCTGTGGGCCGACCTGTCCAATCACCTGTTCCGAAGCGACAGGGACGAACACGGCGCGGTCATCCTCGCAGGCCGCGCGAAGGGCCCGCGCGGGCCCCGGCTGCTCGCCCGCGAGCTGATCCTCGCCAAGGACGGGGTCGACTATGTGCCCGGTGAGACCGGGTACCGGGCTCTCGCGCCGTCCTTCGTCCGCGACGCCGCAGTCCGGGCGCGGGAGGAGGGGCTCGCCTACCTCGCCGTGCACAACCACCTCGGCGGCGTCACGGTTGGCTTCTCCCGGATCGACCTGGCCAGCCACGAGCGGGGCTACCCGGCACTGCGGCAAATCACCGGCCAGGTCGTCGGCGGACTGGTCTTCACTGACCAGGCCGCCGCCGGTGACCTGTGGTTGCCCGACGGGTCCCGCGTCGACCTCGCGGAGGTCGTCATCCCGAGCGGCAACCTCATTCGCCTGCGGCCTCGCCCCGCCCGCGCCGACACGGCCGAGCTCCTGCACGATCGGCAGGCGAGGCTCTTCGGTCAGCTCGGCCAGGAGTCCCTCAGCCGCCTGCGGGTTGCCGTGGTCGGCCTCGGCGGGGTCGGCAGCATCCTCGTCGAATTCCTCGCCCGCCTCGGCGTCGGCGGCCTGGTCCTGATCGACGACGACATCGTCGACGAGACGAACCTGCCCCGGCTGCTCGCCGCCGAACGCGACGACGTCGGCCGGCCGAAAACCCTCCCCGCAGTCCGGAACGCCCGTCGGGCGAACCCGGATATCGACCTGACGGTGATGGCGGAACGAGTCGAGACCAGCACGGCGAGACAGTCGTTGAACTACTGCGACTGGATGTTCCTCGCCGCGGACAGCCACTCCGCCCGGTACTGGGTCAACGCCGCCGCCAACCAGTACCTGATCCCCACGACGCAGATCGGCGTCAAGATCCCCGTGAACGACGACGACATCGTCGGCCAGATCCACGCCGTCAACCGGTTCGTGGTCCCCGGAAGCGGCTGCATGTGGTGCAACGGCCTCATCGACCCGACCGAACTCGCGATCGACATGCAACCCGAACACGTACGGGCTGCCGCCCGCTACGTCGCAAGCGTTCCAGCGCCCAGCGTCATCGCCCTCAACGGCCTCGTCGCCACCGAGGCCATCAACCACTTCATGCTCGCGGTCACCGGCATGCACCACGACCCCGACGACACCACCTCCACGATCCACCTGCCCAGACGGCGCGAACGCACAGGCCAGATGCCACGTCGTGACAAGGACTGCCCATGGTGCTCTCCAAACGGGCACCTCGGGCGCGGTGACGGCTGATCAGGGCAGTGGCGATCTTGCCGACGGTGGGGGTGCGCTGGCCGGGCGCCCGGCCGTGGCCATACCGCCGCTCCCGTCTCGCTCCGTGTGCGAAATAGGATGTGTCGAGTGACTTTCGACTTCATCGAGAAGCGGCCCGGACCGGGTGACCAGGTGATCTGGTATCCGTTCGCTGAGAACAGCGACTTCAGCCCGAGCTGGTGGGACTACCGGTCGATCGACGGCGTCAAGTCATACGCCTTGCTGGAGGTCCGCCAGGGTGGAGTGGAAGTAGCACGGATCGAGCTCGACCCCGGCGTCGTGATCGATCACTACCTAGGAACCCCTGAACTCGGCAACGCAGCGCTCGAGATTGAACTAATCGAGGTGGCGGAGTCGCACCGACGCCGAGGCATCGGGACCAAGATCATCGGGGCGTTGGTGTCCAGGTACCCCGAACGACGACTGCTCGCCTTCAGCGAGGAAGCCGACGACTTCTGGGCGTCGCTGGGATGGACGCGATACGACCACCCGGAGGGCCCGCAGCTCAACCGCCCCTTGTACATTCAGCCAGCCGAAAGGGTCTGAGTAAACGCGGCGGCGGAACAACGGGACGGATCGAGCGACCCTGGACGGACGGCGCGACTACCGGCGCTAGGTCGAGTCGTACCGCCCGCAGAAGCCGTCCGGGTCGTACCTGCGGGGCGCGCAGGGCCTTTGGCATCACGGGCGGGCGCGCCAGTGCGCGCCGCTGCCCCTCGCCACGCGATCACTCGGTGACCGCCGCCAGGTGCGGCGGTTCGCCGCCGGTCTTGAGGAAAGTGACTGCCAGTTGTATCGCCGTTTCGGGCCGAAGTTGTAGGTGCTCAGCCGGGTACTCGGTGGGCACTCCGCCGAAGTCGAAGTGGAGTCCCTCGGCCGGGGTTTCCGCTGTGGGATCGTTGAGGTAGCCGCCGTCGTCAGCGATGTGTACCGCGAAGGCGTGGGTGGGGTGACCGAGTCCGATCTGGATGCCGGGTGGCAGGCCGTCGGGGTCATTGTCGGTGTCGCTGAAGATGGTCAGCACGACGGGCTCGCCGGCCTGTTGGATCTCGCGAAGGAGGGCTCCGAGGGCGTCGGGGTCGGCCAGTAGGACCTCGTGGCTGTCGCGCTGGTCGCCTCGGTCGTAGGTCCAGGTCACCTTCATGCGATCGCCTTTCCGTTTCCGGTGTAGGTACGCCAATGGCGTACCTGACCGTTATCGTCGCGTACGTAGACGGCCAGCCGCGCGCCGGCCGGCAGCAGCCGGGAGAGGATCTTCTCGCAGCCGTAGGGGGTGTAGTCGCAGGGCGGATTGTTGGTCACCACAGCCGCCTGGGTGACGCGGTCGCGGCGCATCCGGGCGGCAAGCTTGGCCTCCAGATGGTCGGTCGTGGTGGCGATGAGTTTGTAGGCCGGCTTGAGGTCGGCGGCGGCGGCCGGGTCACGGCCAGACCTCATGGGTATCCGCTCACCACCGATCAACGCCACACCGGAGGTAGGGTCTTTCGCTTGCCGTCGAGGCAGGTCCCGAGCCGCATCGATCAACCCTTCGGGCACCAACTCGGGCTGAGCCGGTGCTTCCGTTGCAGTCGCAGACGTGTCACGTGTGGCGGGCGGTCGGCTGATGTCGCTGCCACCGCCCGTCGTCAGTTTCCCAGTTCACCGACCTGCCGAGCCTGCGCCAGCGCCGTATCGACGTGCTGTCGGGCCTCGGTCCCGCGGGTCCGGACGGTCGCCAGAACCTGCAGCACCTGCTGCAGACGCGACAGCGTGGGACCGGGCTGCCCTCCCTGCAACGCCGTCGTGACCAGCCGTCGCGTGTCATCGACCGCGGATCCGGCCGCAGTGACATAGCCGTCAACGGCGGTCAGCGCGGCCACGACCGGCGTGAGCGCGGCGATCGTCTCCTGCGGCGACGGCTGCTGCGGCACGGCGCTCAGCGACCGAGACGCCTCACCCAGGACCCCACCGGCCTGCGCCAGCCGAGACCGAGCCTGCCCGAGCACTTCCCGCGCGCGAGCCAACCCCACAGCGATGCCGGCGAAGCCGGAGGCCACCGCCCGAGCGGTAATCTGCTCGATCGCATGGTCGACAGCACCGGCCTCCTGCTGCGCCCGGTCCACGCCTGCCGCCATCGCCTGCACGTCGGCACCAATGCTGTCGGTCAGCGACATCGAACCACCCTCCGGCTCTGAGTCCACATAGAACTGTGGCAGCGTAGAGACGAGTGCCGCTGGAACACAACCAATGCGCAGAACGGCTTCCGTTGAGAGATCCGTTTTCTCTTGATGAACAGCACGCGTCAGGCCTCGCCTCTTCATGCGAATAAGACGCCGGCCCGGCAGACGCCGTGCAAGTGTCGGCTACGCCGCCCGATCAGAAGATCGCCTCCATGCCACGGTCGGCGCGGTTCGGATGGTCGTATTCGCTGCGCCGCGTCTTGCTTGCAAGGACGACCTCTCGCGTCTGGGCTTGCTGAGCGGCAACCTCTAAGACGGCTTCGCTTCCCGCCTTGGTGGTGCCCGCGAATCCGCGGCGCACGAGGGCGACGAAGACCTCTCGGGGAAGGTATCGGGTGTTGCCGTAGGTGACCTCGAATCCGGTGCGGGGTCCGGTGCGTAGGCTCCCATCGGCGATCGCTCGCTGAAGGTAGTCGGCCGGTACGTACATGCCCTTGAGTACGAATGGGTCGCCGGGGGTGAAGTCCTGGTCGCGGACGAACTTGAACCAGAACGGGCTGGGCACCATACGCCAGTCCTGCGAGTTGACCGGCTCGTTTAAGCCGATATCCATCCGCTGCAGTTGTTCCGCAAGTTCCGCCTGGCCCGTGTACGCCCACCGTTCAGTGCCACTGTTTCGGCTGGTGGGGCGCAGGGTCATGCGCTTGTACTGCACGAGAGTGAAGATGCGTTCGAGTTCGTCGTAGTAGATGAGGTCGACGCCCAGAGCCTTCTCCAGGGGCTTGCGGTTGACGTTCATGATGGTCAGCGTGAACTGGTCGTCGCTGAAGCGGGCGATGCTAGAGCTTCGCAGCTGTAGTTGACCTTGAGGGTCGAAGCGGCGCAGGTCCTCGGCGAGCAAGTCGTCCTCGTTGTCCGCTACCGCCAATGGGTTGTCTGCGAGATACAGCGGATTGATGGTGGCGCCAAACGCCTCCTCGGGCCTGAGGCCGTCGCCAGGGGTGTACAGCAGGTCCTCGGGTGCCGTGACGCCGGAGATGTCGATCGCCAGTGAAACGGCGTCACGCTCTTCACGCAGCCGAGCGGCGTGTGGCCCGGTCAACGGGCCGTCCGCCTCACGTAGCGCCGCGATCCACTGACCGACGGCGGGCGAGAGCTGCTGCAACGCGGCGACTACGGCGGCGCCGCCCTGCGGAGGCAGCCGTTTCGGCTCAAGAGGATGAGGCATCCGGCCCGGGAGGTTGAGGCGTCGCTCCACGTCTGACGGTAGCGCTGCCTGCAGGCGCTTGACCGGCACCGGCTTGGGAAGACGGAACACTGGCGTGACCGAAGTACGGTCCTTGCCGGTCGCGACCTGCTGCGAGCGACGGGCAACACCGATGAGCATCACAGCGTCGACATCGCCAGTGTCGCCGTCGGCGGCACCGATGCCGAGCATAAGCGCACCGGGTTTCGGTCGGCTGTGCCGGTAGAACACGTCCGTGACCCGGGCCGAGTCACGCCGCTGATCCTCGTCGGTCATGACCTCGTCGAGTGCCCAGAGGATCACGTCGCGTGTCGGCATGCGCATAGCTTGCCAGCCGTCTTTGCCTAGGACAGCCCTTAACGATCGTCGAGGTCTCACACCACCGCCCTGACCTGGATCTTGGCCTTCCTGACTTGGAGCGCATGTACACCGCGAGTAACGTGAAGGCTCGGGCAGACCGGGCTCTGCCACCAGCTGGCTGGGATGCTGGCAGCCGGACGGGTCAGACCTCCGTCGCCGCGTTCTCCGCGTCCCCAGGGCTCTGGCCCCTTCGTGCGAGAATCCCGTGGTCAAAGGAGGACTCGTGGTCGATGCGGCAGGATTCGAGCCCGGGCAGAGGATTCACATACCCGGTCGCAACCTGCCCTCGTGGGTGACCGTAGATCTCGCGCAACGCGGTGCGGGCGGAGCTTGGACGCTCTACGTCACGGATGACGCCGGCTCACTCCATAAGGTGTCCCTCACCGGCGAACAAGCCGAAGAGGTCACCTGTCTGGTCGAGGATGGCCGCGCCCCTTCGGCGCGCGTCTTGGCCGGTATGTGGACCCGATGGATGGCCGCAGCCGCTACCAACGCCAAGACGACGCTGCTCGCATCGAGCCCGCTGCGCCCCTACGCTCATCAGGCGAACGCCGTGTACGGAGCGATGCTCCCGCAACCGTTCCTGCGGTTCCTGCTGGCTGATGAGCCCGGGACCGGCAAGACGATCATGGCCGGTCTTTATCTGCGAGAGATGCAGCGACTCGGGTTGATCCGCAGGGCGTTGATCGTTGTGCCGGCAAACCTGGCCAGCAAGTGGCAGGAGGACTTCGATCGGTTCTTCGGCGGGGGCCTGCGCCGAATCACGGCGGACACGGTACGTGAGCATGCGCTCGACACGGGGCACGACCTGTGGGTCGTGTCGCTTGAACTGGCGGCCACGAACGGCGCCGTGCAGGATGCTATCCGCCCGGACAAGGCAGGCTGGGACATCGTCGTGTTCGACGAGGCCCACCGCCTAACTCCGACGGCCACCTCGTTTCACCAGGTCGGGCGCATGCTGGCGAAGAACGCCCCACGTGCGCTGTTGATGACCGCGACTCCGCACCGCGGGTCCGAGTGGCTGTTCCGCCACCTGTTGCACCTGGTAGACCCCGACATCTATCCCGATCCCGGAGACAAGAACGACGAGGGCTTACAGCCATTACGCCCCGGACCAGTGCACTTCCTGCGAAGGATGAAAGAAGACCTCGTCGACTACGACGGGGTGACCCGATTGTTCAAGGGGCGCACGGCAAGCAACTTCCGGGTACCGCTGGGATCCAAGGAGTACTCGATCTACCGGCAGGCGCTGGACATGGTCGACCAGTTCTTCCCTCCCACGGCTCGAACCCTGGCCCGTATGGTGTACGGCAAGCGAGCCGCCTCGACATTGTTCGCGCTCCGGGAGACGCTACGCCGCCGCTCTGCGCATATGGGCGCGAAGACCGAGGCCGAGGCGGTCCTGGACGTCGAGCGGACCTTTGAGGCCGACGACGAGGCCAAGGACGAGGCCAAGGTCGTCCATGCCACGTCACAGGCCAGCCGGGCTGAGCGCGCGGCGATCAAGGACCTGCTCCAGCAGCTGGATGCCATCCTGGCGGACAGCAGCTACGAGCCGTCGAAATGGCGTGACCTGACACGCCTGTGCCTTACGGCAAACGGGATCATCGCGGGCAGCGGCGAGCAAGCGGTTGTGTTCACCGAATACGCAGATTCCGCCGCGTGGATCGTGCAGCGACTTAACGCTGCTGGCTACACCGCCCGCATGTACTCAGGACGGCAGGCACCGGCCGAACGTGATGCCGTGCGGGCCGCGTTCATGCGTCGGGAGTTCCAGGTCATCGTCACCACCGACGCCGGGAACGAGGGCATCGACCTGCAAGCCGCGCACGTGCTGGTGAACTACGACATGCCGTGGTCGCTGGTGCGCCTGGAACAGCGCATGGGCCGTATCCACCGGGTCGGGCAACTACGTGACGTTCTCCTATACAACCTCATCGCCACAGACACCCGTGAGGGTGATGTGCTGCATACGCTGCTGGAGCGGTTCGTGTCCGCCGCCAGTGAGCTCGGCGGGCAGATCTTCGACAGCCTGTCGACCGTCGCGGAGATGACCGGGATGCGGTACGAGCAGTGGCTCACGGATCTCTATGGCGATGATGAGGACAAGAAGGCAGCCGCCGACGCCGCTGTGCGCAAGGTACACACCGCCGATCTCAAGCGGGCCGCGCGCGCCGCCCGAGCCCAAGAGGCCGCGCTCGCCAGTCAGGTCGACGCGATGGCCGCACTCACACTGCTACAACGGGATCTGCTGGACCGGATCAACCCGGCGATCGTCGAGTCATACCTCAACCGGCTCGACCAGGCCCGTCTGCTGCGAGTGCAGCGCACCGCCGCCGGCGAGGGCATCCTGCTGCTGTCCTCCGACAGCCCCCTGCCGCAAGGCTTGGGGGGGCGCCCGCAGGCGCTCGTTGCGACTAGCGGCGAGGCGCTGCGTGACCATAGCGTCAGTGTCGACACGTCGAACGTGCTTGCGCTGGGCCCAGGCGACGCGGCCTTCGGCGATCTCATCGCCCTCGCCGACGAGACCCTCGCCGCCGACATATACCGGGGTGGGGCTGCCGATGACCCCACCAGTCTTAGCGGATACGAACTGCACGCCTTCGAAGCCACCCTGACCGAGGCCGGTGGCAAACGCCACACCGCGTGGGCTGCCCTGATCCGCGTCGACGACAACGGTCAGGCGTATCCGGTGCGGTGGGAGACGCTCGCCAATCTCGTCCCCAGCGCGTTGGCCGGCACCGCGCCCCACCCCGCGCGGATCGACACCGCCGCGCAGGCCGCAGCCGCTCTGGCCGCGAAGACCCGCGACGAGCATCAGCGGGTGCGCAGCGAGTGGTTCGCCCAGGCTCGCCACGACCTACAAAACCTTCCCGTCGACCTGACCGTGGGAATCGCCGACAAGAAGGAGCGGGTCGCGACCCGCCACCGACTGGAGCAGCGCGCGACGGAGCGTCTAGGCGAGCTGGAAGCACTCAGCCAGGTCAGGCTGAGCGAACCCAAACTGGTGGCGCGTATCCGCGTCCACCCGACGGCCGCGCCACGGACAGCCGAGGAGACGGATTCGGAGACTGTGGCGATGCTCCATGTCCTGCGCCTGCTACAGGAAGACGGATGGCGTGTCGCCGACGTGCACGCGGACAACCGCGGCTACGACCTGCACGCCATCCGCGGCCGCGATCAGCGCTTGGTCGAGGTCAAGGGCGTGTGGCGGTCCGCAGCCAGCAACGGCATCCGCATGACGGGCAACGAGGTGCTGATCGCCACCCAGCACCGCACCGACTACTGGCTCTACGTGGTCGACCAGTGCCACGACAGCCGAGGCACGCTCTTCGGCACTTACCGAGACCCCATCACAACCTTCGCCGACGAGATCCGCAATGATGCAGTCTTCCGCGTCCCCGGCAGCACCCTGAGCAAGCACCGCACCACAGCCCAGCAGGAGAACCACCGATGACCCGAATGATCGAACGCTGGTTCCCCTGCGCCGAGGTCTCCAACAACAGCGCCAACGGATGGGGCTCCGGCAACACCGAATCCAGCCTGTGGGTCTGGTTCGCCAAACGACCCGTGGCCCAGTCCAAGGCTGCCGTTCTCACCAGCCTGCTCCCCTGGCCGGACAGCGAGCAGGACCAACGCAAGCTACAAAACCTGGTCCGCACCGCGATGAGCGGCTACAGGAAGGCCCAGGACGAGATCGAGAAAATCCTGGCCGACACCTACGGACGCCGCCCTCGGGTTCTCGATCCGTTCTCCGGCCGGGCCATGATCCCGTTGGAAGCCGGCAGGCTCGGCGCGGATGCGTTCGGCGTCGATTACTCGCCATTCGCCACGCTCGGCGGTTCGCTGCTGGCCGACCTGCTGTACCGGGACTGGTCAACGGAACAGCCGTTGCCGTTCGGTGCCACAACTATGAGCGGTGTACGCCTGCTCGACGACGCCGAAACCTTCCTCAACGAGGTCGGAGCCCGCTTCACCGCCGCGATGGCCGAGTTCTATCCCCAGCACGGTGGTCGCTTCCCCTGGGGTTACCTGTGGGCCTCCTCGCTGCCGTGCCAAGAGTGCGGGAACCGGTTCCCGCTCGTCGGAGAACTTCACCTGCGCTTGCCGCGGCCGAAAAAGGACGACCCGGGACAAAGCTTCTACCTCGACGCGGACGGCAAGAGCGGCAAGGTGACTGCCGTCGTTCACGACGGCCCGCCTAGAGGGACACCGACTCGGGTCCTGGCCGGTAAGAGCAAGTACGCCTCCGACGGCCGCGTCGCGGTCTGCCCCTTCTGTGGACACGTTCACACCAAAGACACGCACACCCGGCTGAGCCTCGACGGCGAGCGACGCGACATGCTGCTCGTGGCCGCTGACCTCGATGACGAGGGCACAAAGGTCTTTCGCGAGCCGACCGGTGACGAGTTCGCCGCCACCGAACGGGCACGCAAGGCGCTCGCCGAGGAACCACCGTTCGGGCTACTCCCAGCCCGTCCCGACGAACGCATCCCCGACAGCAACAGTCGGACGATCCAATCCGTCAACTACGGCGACAAGGTGTACGGCGACCTGTTCGAGGATCGCCAAGCCCTAGGCTTCGTCAGGCTGTCGCGGGCGATTAACGAATGTTCTCAAATCTGTCTCGACGCTGGCCTGAGCACCGACTATGTGCGCGCGCTGGCCGGTTTCGCCACTGCCGCCATGATGCGGAAGTTGCGTCGGTCCTCCAGGGGCGCCCGCCTGCAGAAGGCCGGCGGATGCCAGATCGGTGACTTGTTCGTCAACCAGTCTGCAGTCTCGTTCTCCTATGACTGGTTCGAGGGTGGACTCTCCGACGGACCCGGCTCCTGGCACTCGCTGGCGTCGCAGACCCTTACCGCGATGCGGAACATCCTGCTTCGCGCCGGTAGCGTCCCGGCCACCATCGAACGCGGTGACGCTACCGGGGTGCGCTTTCGCACCGCTTCCATGGACGCTGTCGTGACGGACCCGCCTTACGACGACATGATCGACTACAGCGACTCCAGCGACATGTTCTACGTGTGGGCGAAACGTGCCATGCAGGTCGCCGATCCATCCGTGGCGATCACTGCCCACCCGGACGGGGTCCAGGAGAAGGGTTCGGAGGTCATCGTCAAGCGCGGTGGCGGTCCGGCGAACGATCACCGCACCACCGATCACTACGATCGGATGATCGCCCAAGCATTCTCCGAAGCCCGCAGGGTCGTCGCTCATGACGGCGTCGTCACTATCGTCTTCGGGCACGGGGACCCGGAGGTTTGGCATCGCCTGTTACAAGCCATCACCGCCGCCGACTTGGTGATGTCTGCTTCGTGGCCCGCGAAGACGGAAGCCGGCGGTGCGGCTGCCGGGTCGGCGAACATCGTCACCACCTTGACGATGGCCTGCCGCCCAGCAATGCCGAACCGCAAGGACGGTCGGGCCGCAGCCGTCGAGATGCAAATCCGCGAGGAAATCGCCCGTCGAGTCCGCGACTGGGAGCGTGCGGGCCTCGCGCCGACAGACATGCTCATGGCCTCGGCGGGACCAGCCATGGAAATCGTCGGCCGTTACACCCGCATCCTCGACAGCCGCGCTGAGCCTGTCGAGATCGACCGATATCTGGTCCTTGCCCGTCGGGCTGTTCAGGACGCGATGGCGGTGGACGTCGACCGGCATCCGCTACAGGCCTTCGACCCGCGCACCCGGTTCGCGCTGTGGTGGGTCCGGCTGTTCGGCCGTCAACTGGTCGCTAAGTCTGAGCTGCGCTGGCAGGTCCTAGCCGCAGACCTGGACATGAGTGACGTCAAGGACCTCGTACCCAGCGCGAGCGACGGTTGCCAGTTCGTCGCGTCGGCGCGTTTCAAGGCGACCATCACCAGCGATTCCCCAGTCATCGATGTCGTGTTGGCGATGGGCAGGGCGCAACGCGATGGCCTCGGCGCCGTCGGTGAGGTCCTGTCCTCGTCCGGCCGTGACAGCGAGGACCCATACCTATGGGCAGCGATGAAATTCCTGGCAGACCGGCTGCCCGAGCGCGACGCCGACGCAATCGGATGGACCCGGATCCTGCGCAACCAGTCGGGCGTCTTCAGCGCGGCGAAGTCCGCCAACACGACGCAGGCGGCACAGGACGCTCAGCAACCACTATTCTGACCGAACTCACGGAGGCCGCCGAGGCGATCGGGGCGTCCGCGAGGCTGCATCCGCGCGAGGTGAGGGGACGACGATGAGCGGCGCCAGGATGACCCCGTGGTGGGACGCGATCCGCATCCGACCGGAGGTCATCAACGCCGCTGGGCAGATCGACGA
The DNA here is from genome assembly GCF_040654415.1 of Micromonospora sp. NPDC050695. Classification (NCBI taxonomy): domain Bacteria; kingdom Bacillati; phylum Actinomycetota; class Actinomycetes; order Micromonosporales; family Micromonosporaceae; genus Micromonospora; species Micromonospora sp. NPDC050695. Next base: position 3,017 of record NZ_JBFAHZ010000080.1, on the reverse strand, counting down.
CGTGCAGATGTCGCTGTTCAACGCCGTCTACGCGACAGGCACGTTGCGGCCGGCCTACGCCGACGCCACCTACTACGCAGAGATCACCTATCCCACAGATCTGCTCGTCGGCCTGCTCGCCGAGATCTCCGTCCGTCTCGGCGGCGGCAGTGACTACACCAAGGCCCGGGCGCTCACACGTCTGGACCAAGGCATGGGCGGCGGTAAGTCCCACGCCTGCATCGGCTGCTGGCAGCTCGCGCGCCACCCCACAGCTCTGGCCCAGACCGACTTGGGCAAGCTGGTTTTCACCCGCGCCGCCGGCATCCTCGGCCGTAGCCTGCCACCCGACCTGAACAACCCGCACGTGGTCGTCCTGCCGTGCGACAACATGACCCCCGGCGCCCCAGTCAAGGAAATCGACGGACCGGCGTACAACCTGTACGAGCGGTTCTTGTGGCGGTTGTTCTCCAAGGACTACACGCTCTACGAACGCTACGCCCCCTACTTCAACGACAAGAGCAAGATCGCTGAGGCGCTACGAGCGCTCAATCGACCTGTTCTCATCATTGTCGATGAGATCATGGACTACTTCGGGAACGGCCTCGACGGCGCCGCCAAGCCCGAACTTGTCGCCCAAGACATGGCGTTCCTGCGCGCTCTGCTGGATGCGGTCAATGACGTACCGAACGTGGCCATGCTCGTTGTCATGATCGGCTCCGATACCATTGCGCTGGGCACCGACGGTGCCCGGGAACGCCGCACCGACCTGCACGACCTGCTGGAGCGCAACGGCCTGCCGGCGACCGTGACTGCGAACGCCGACTTCGCGGACATCCTCCGCCGACGCTTGTTCGACCAGGCGCCGCCGGAGGAAATCGTCGTCGCGGCTGCCCACGCGTTCGACGGCATCCACACCGACAAACCGTGGACCAAGAACGTCTGGGACAACATCCCTGGGACGTGGCGTAGCGACTTCCTCCGCGAGGTACGCCGCACGTACCCCTTCCACCCCATGCTGATGCATCTGGCCGAGCACGAGTGGGCCACCGTGACCGGCTTCCAGAAGGTCAGATCCACCATCCGCATCTTCGCCGCGTCGGTCTATGCGCTGCAGCAGCGCGGCAAGAAGGGAGACTGGGCTCCGCCGCTCATCGGTCCCGGCGACCTTCCGCTGTCGAACAACAACGTACGCGAGGCGATCCTCGGCTCCGGCCTCGTCGGTGACCAACGCACAGTCGCGAACTTCCGTGCGCTGGCCGAGAACGAGATCGTCAATCAGAACGACGACGGCGGCGCCGCCCGCAGGCTCGACCTGCAACGCGAACCCGTCCCATGGTCGGCCACCAACCCCCGAGCTGCGGAACGGGGCGCGACCTTCATCTTCCTCACCAGCATCGTCGGCTCCCGCCCAGGCGGACGGCGCGGCGCCTCAGCCCCAGAGGTCAAGGCAGCCCTCGCCGCCCCGGACTCCGACTTCACGCTCACTGACGCCGACGGCGTCGTCGCCGACCTGGTCAATCAGGACAAGGGCATGAGCGCAGTCGAAGCGATCGCCGGGCAGGGCAACAACAAGCCGGCGCGGTACTACCTGTCGACCAAGCTGACCTACCGCACGCTGGTCAACTCGCTGCGCAAAACCGTCACCGACGACGAACGTGATCACGTCATCGTCGAGTTCGCGCAGCGACTGGCCAACACAGGCCCATTCAAGGTCAAACGGTTTATCACCGCCGACCTCGCTCGGACTCCGACCGAGGTGCTAGCAACCGCCGGGCTCGACGACGCCCGCACCACCCGGCTGTTCATCCTCGATCCGGCCCAATTCTCCCTGCGCAACGGGATCGAGCAGCAGACCATCCAGGCCCTCAAGGTCGCCGTCGGCCTCGGAGAAGGCACCGCACGATTGCCTGTCGAGTGGGCCTCCTCCGCAGTGTTCGCCGTCGCCAACACCCAACGCCGAGCCCGGGCGAGGGCCCTCGCGGTGGAGTACCTGGCCCGCCATCGGGCGCTCTCGGCGCCCGAGGTGCAAGCCGACGCCGATCTCACCACCACGGGGAACAAGGAACTGACGGCCGCGAAACTCGAGCTGGAGAAAGCGGTCAAACGCGCATACCAGCATGTGGCCTATCTGGCGCAACCCAATCCAGACGCGGACCGCGCGCTCGACCAGGTCACCTTCGAGGACGAGAACCAGAGCGCCCTGGACGGCACCCAGGTATGGAAGGCGCTCGCCGACAAGGAGAAAGTCTTCGACGCCGGACAGTTCACCGCTCGGGTGCTGCTCTATCACCTGCGCGATCAGGACTATGGACGACCCTTGTCTGAGATCCGCGACGCGTTCTGGAACACCCCCCGTCTCCCGTTGCTGTACACCGGTGAGGCGGACCTGCAAGAGGCGATCTACAGCGCAGTCGCGTCGGACGAACTCGCGATCGTGGACGGCTCGTCCCAGCCAGTCGCGGTCACCGACTCAAGCCAGGTCAATCTCGCCTCGGTCGGGCTGCGCCTCGCGCGCCCGCTCACTTGTGAGGACCCTGGAGCCGACGAGCCCACCGCTGACACGCCGAAGCCGCAACCCGGCGGCACGAGCGGCGCTGGCTCGACAGGTTCCGAAGCACCGGGAGGTACCAGCGGCACGGGAGAATCCACCGACCACACGCCCGCTGAAAAGTTCGTCACCTTCCCGCTAGTCGGTAACCTCTTCCAGCAACCGCACAAGAGCGAAGGGATGGCCCAGGTTTTCCGGACTCTCTACTCAATGCTGGATGAAGGCACTATCTCGTACTTGCAGGGCACCCTGCAGCTCGTCGTGGATGCCTCGGCAGCGGACAAGCTGGCCGAACAGGTACGCGCGCTCGGCCTCGGTGTAACGGTGAGGGATCAATAGCCTGCACACGTAATAGATTCGCAGGCAACGCCGCGACCCGCCGTGAGCTGTTCCTAAGTGGTCCGCTCCGTAAATCCTTCGGGGGTTATGCGGTCAGGGCCAGTGCGGCAGGCTGGTGATCGCAGCCGGTGGGTTGCTGGGGGTTCTG
>NZ_JBFAHZ010000079.1:0-18959 GCF_040654415.1 Micromonospora sp. NPDC050695 | reverse complement strand
GCGACGGTGAAGTCCTTGAGTGACACCCAGCCGGACTTCGGGTTGGCCAGCACACCGGTCGAGGACCAGCGGTACGTCGACGGCAGGTCACACGTCGTGGGCGGCGGTGTGGTCGGTGGCGGGGTCGTCGGTGGCGGGGTGGTCGGCGTCGTGCCACCGTTACAGGTCACCCCGTTCAGCGCGAAACTCGTCGGCGCCGGGTTGCTGCTCGTCCACGACCCGTTGAACCCGAACGACACCGTGCCGTTGGTGGGGACGGAATTGTTGTAACTCACGTTCCTCGCGGTCACCGCCGAACCGCTCTGCGTCAGCGACGTGTTCCACGCCTGGGTGACCGTCTGCCCCGCGCCGTACGACCACGTCAACGTCCAGCTGGTCAGCGGATCGCCCAGGTTGGTGATCGTCACGTTGGCGCCGAACCCACCCTGCCACTGTGACGACACGGCGTAGTCCACCGAACAGCCTGCGGCTGCGGCACCGGCGGGCATCGCCACGACGGCCGTCGCCGACGCCAGCAACGCGACGCCGGCCGACACCAGGCCGACATTTCTCGCTCTGAATATGGTCATCGAGCACCCTCCTGACGGGACGGCGGCCTCCACATTCGTGGCAATCATTGTTAGGTGAGCGTTAACAGCCGCGTCAGGTATGTTACGGGAGCGCTCCCACGCCATCAAGGTTGTCTATATGCTGCTCTCCGGTTCCGGACGTTCCGGGACGCCGTGTGATCGATAACAAGCGCCACAAACGGCCGGGGCCGTGACCCGTCGTGGATCACGGCCCTGGCCCCGGTTCACCGGGGATCGATCAGGCGATCCGGTACGCCCGCAGGATCGTCTGCGTGACCGCGTTGCCGGCGGTGTCCGTCGCCGTCACCCGCAACGACACGAAGCCGGGCCGGCGGGGGGTGACGTCGAGGACCGTGGGCCAGCCCCTCGCTGAACCGGCCGCGCATCCCGTCGGGATGCGCGGCCGGCTCCGGTCGTCACCGGTTGGTCATGCGGTTGGGCGGCGCGGGTCCGGCCACGGCGTGCTCGGGGGCACGATCGGCCGGCGCGGAGGCCGCTCAGCGCTGCCCGGGGCGACCGCCGCCGTGGCAGCCGAGGTGGCGACGGCCTCGGTGTAGCCGTCCCGGCTGGCCGTCACCGTCACGGTGAGCCGCTTCCAGAGCAGCGTCTGAGGAATCTTGAACGTCGCGCTGGTCGCGCCGGTGACCGGGACGCCGTCGGCCGACCACTGGTACCGGTAGGTCGTCGTTGCGGGCGTCCACTCGCCCGGCTGGGCGGTGACGGTCCCTCCGACCACCGCGGCGCCGGTGATCGTCGGCGGATTGATCATGCGGATCGCCAGGGGTGGGTTGATCGTGAAGGCGTTCGCCAGGACGACCGGCTCGCCGGCGCCGTACGGATACACCGTCAGGCTGGCCTTGCCGGCCGGCGCGGACCCGAGGTTCACGTCCACCGTCATCGACGTGCCGTCCGCCGAGACCGTCTTCACCGTCGCGGTCAGCGGCTCCCCCGAGGCGGGAGTCACCTGGACCCGGTCCTTCGGGTGCAACCCGGTGCCGCTGATGGTGACCGCCCGGACGGCGCCCGGAGGTACGACCGCCGGCGCCACCGAGGTGACCGTCGCGGAGCCGACCTCGACCAGGAAGATGTACTGCGTACCCGAGGAGCGGGTGCCGCTGGCCGTCACGCTGCGAACGGTCAGGTAGTGCCGGCCAGCCTCCTGCGGTGTCCAGGCCAACGTCGCGGTGCCGTCGGCCTTCGCGGCGAGCGTGGTGTACGACCCGAAGTTGATCGAATACTCGTAGGCGGTCGTGCCCGGCAGCCGGGGCGTGAAGCTGAAGGTGCCCGGGGCCAGCCGGCCGCTGCCGGTGGTGGGGAAGTCGGTCGAGGTGACCCGGGGCCCGTCCAGTACGGACCAGGACGTGCCGCCCTCGTCGGTCTGCACGCCGCTGGCGTTACGGGCGACGACGGTGACGTAGGTGTAGCCACCCTTGGTCGGCGTGTAGGTGAAGGTGGCGCTGCCGTCGGCGGCCGGCTTGACGACCTGCTTGGTGGCCTCGTCGCGGTTGAGCGTCGCCACGTACTCGGTGACGTTCGCCATCTGGGTGCGGGCCGTGAAGGTGGCCGGCGTGCCCACGTCGGTGCCGCCGGTGCGGGTCACCGTCGGTGCCGCCCCGTTGACCGAGATGGAGGTCCAGCGCGGCTCGGACAGGGTGCCGTCGGCGCTGCGACTCTGGATTCGCAGGCCGATGACGCTGGTCTGCTTGGCGATCCAGGTGAGATCGGCGGTGCCGTCCGCCCGGGCCGGGATCGTGATCTTCTCGATCGGCGGTGGGAACAGCCCGGAGTGTTCGGCCCAGTAGACGTAGGCCCGCACCTGCGGCGACCGGGGCGCGAGGTGGAAGCTGAGCGACGAGCCGATCGTGACGCTCCGGTCGACGTCGCCGGTGAGCCTCGGGCCGTTGTCGACGGTGAACTCGTACGCGTGGTCGGCGTGCGCCGTGCCGTCACGGGTGACGCTGTGGACGTAGAGGGTCTGCCGGCCGGCGCGGGTCGGAGCGATCATCGTCGTCGCCGTTCCGTCGGCCGCCGCCGGCACCGTCCCCGACGGGCCGCCCCCGTCGATCCGCCACGCGAACGACGCCGTGTCGACGACGTTGGAGCGCAGCTCGAACGCGCCGGCCACCCCGATGTTGTAGTCCAGGTTCGGCGTTCCCTCCGGGTACGCGGAGGAGAAGATCGACGGGCGGGTCTCCCGGACGTAGAACACGTAGTGGGTCTGCTCGGAGTAGTTGCCGGCCCGGTCGATCGCATAGACCGCTACGGAGTGGTAGCCCGCCGCCCGTGGCGTCCACTCGACCGTCGCCGGACCGCCGAGCCGGTCGGCGTCCACCGTGGCCGGAGGAATCTGCTCGCTCTGGTCGCTCTCGTAGAACTCGTAGCGGTAGCGGACGGTGTCGGCGCTGGCCGAGGTGAAGGTGAACGTGCCGGGAACGCCGATCGCGCCGTTGGCACTGCCCCAGTCGCCGGACGGGTACACGGCGGAGGCGACGGTCGGTGCCGGGCCGCCGGTGCGGTCGACCGTGTAGTAGCACGTCCCGCTCCACGGCGTCGCCGTCGCGCCGTCGAGGACGCGGACCCGCCAGGCGTACGTGACGCCGTCGAGCTGCCGCGAGTCGTCCTCGAGCTGGATGTAGACCTCGTCGTTGCGCTCGCCCACGCCGGTGAGCCACTGCTGCGGTTGCTCGGGGGTGGTGATGTCCCAGACCTGGAAGTCGGCCTGCAACTCGGCACCCTCGTCTGCGCCGGTGAGGGTGCCCTTCAGCACGACGGCGCGGGCGTCGTTGAGTCTGTCCGGGCTCAGGTACGGCCCCGGTGCGGTGGTGGTGCAGGGCTGGTCGGCGGTCTTGAGGTCGGTCGGCGCCGACAGCGCTGCGGCGGCCGGAGTGGCCGCGAGGCCCACCGCTGCCGTCAGGCCGAGCGCCGATGCCGCGATCACCGCCGTTATCCGGCGACGAGCACGCGAAGATGTACGCACGTTGGTCTCCCCATGATGAAACGGGTGTCAGGGGCCACCCGCGACAAGAGGATCCCACGCAGGTGCGACTCAGATGGACCCGTCGCGCGGGCGGCGGGCGGTCAACCAGAGATCGTCGGGAGCACGGCCGTTCGGCGCGGGTCCGGCCACGGCGTACCGGGGGGCACGATGGGCCGGCGGGGTGGCCGCTCGCCGCTGGCGACCACGACGGCAGCCGAGGTGGCGGCGGTCGTGGTGTAGCGGTCTCGGGCGGCGCGCACCTCGACGGTGAGCCGCTGCCCGAGCAGCGCCAGCGGGATCCGGTACGTCGGGTTGATCGCGCCCCTGATCTCCACACCGTTCGCGAACCACTGGTACGAGTGGTACTCCGCGGCGGGCACCCACTCGCCCGAGTCCGCGGTGACGGTGGATCCCACCGTCACCGCGCCGCTGATCGTGGGCGGCTTGACCGATTGCAGCTGCGGGGGCGGGCCGATCGTGAACGCGTTGGCCAGGACCACCGGCTGGAGCAGCCCGTACGGGTGCAGGGTGAGGCTGGCCGGACCGACCGGCGCCAGGCTGAGGTCCACCTGGGCGGTCAGCGTTGTCCGGTCCGCCGAGACCGTCATCACCCATGCGGTGATCGGCAGACTGCCGACCGGAGTCACCTGGATCTTGTCCTGCGGATGCAGCCAGGTGCCGCGGACGGTGATCGTCCGGAGGTCACCCGCCGGCACCGTGGCCGGAGCAGCCGAGGTGACCGTGGTGGCCTCGATGCTGATCGCGAAGCGGTAGGACATGATCGCCGAGGGGAATCCCACGGCTTTGAGGCGGCGGACGTTCAGCCGGTAGGCGCCGTCCGCCGGTGGCGTCCAGGTCAGCGTCGCGGTGCCGTCGGGCCCGGCGGGCATCCTGACGTACGGCTGGCTGTTCATCGAATACTCGTAGCCGACCGTGTCGGGCAGGTAGGAGCTGAAGGTGAACGTGCCGGTGGCGAGATGGCCGCCGCCGGTCGTCGGGAAGTCGGTCGAGGTGACCTGCGGCTCGTCCGTTGTCGTCCAGACCTCGCTTCCCCTCTCGGTCTGCACTCCGGCGGCGTTACGAGCGACGACGATGACGTAGTTGTGGCCGATCTCCATCGTGGTGAAGCTGAAGGTGACCTTGCCGTTGGTGGCCGGCCTGAGGATCTGCCGGGTGCTCTCGTCGCCGTTCAGCGTCGCCACGTACTCGACGATGTCCGCCATCGTGCTGCGGGCGGTGAAGGTGGACGAGGTGCCGGCCGCGGTGCTGCCGCTGCGGGTCACCTCCGGCCTCGCCCCGTCGATCGACAGGTTCAGCCATCGTGGCGTGGACAGGGTGCCGTCCGCGCTCCGGCTCTGGATCCGCAGGCCGTCGATGCCGGTCTCGGTGGCGGTCCAGACGAGGTCGGCGGTGCCGTCGGGGCGAGCCGGAACGGTGGTCTTCACGACGGGTCGTTCCTCGATGCTGGAGTACTCCGGCCAGTACAGGTACGCCTCGACCTGCGGTGCGCGCGGTGCGAGGTGCAGGGTGAGCGAGGAGCCGATCGTCACCTCGCCACGCGTGTCGCCGGTGAGAACGGGGGCGTTGTCGACGGTGAACCGGTAGGCGCGGGGCGCGTGTGCCGTGCCGTCGCGGGTGACGCTGTGGGCGTACAGGGTCTGCGGGCCACCACGGGTCGGGGCGATCATGGCCGTCGCCTTACCGCTGGCGTTCGCCGGCACGGTGCCCGAGGGCCCGTCCCCGTCGATCCGCCACGCGAAGTACGCGGTGTCGGCGACCGTGGCGGTCAACTCGAACGCGCCGGGCACGCCCACGTTGTAGTCCGGGTTCGGCGACAGCCCCGGATACGCGGTCGAGAAGACCGAGGGGCGGGTCTCCTTGACGTAGAACACGTGAGCTGTCCGCTCAGACCTGTTTCCGGCGCGGTCGATGGCGTAGACGATGAGTGCGTGGTGCCAGCTCGACTGTGGCGTGAATCCAACGGTCGCCGGTCCACCCAGCCCCGCGGCCGCCACGCTGGACTCGGTGTACTCGCCGGGCAGCTCCGCCGAGTAGAACTGGTAGAGGTAGCTGACGGTGTCGGCGGAGGCCGAGGTCAGGGTGAACGTACCGGGGACACCGATCGCGCCGGTGGCGCTGCTCAGGTTCGAGGCGGGGTATTCGGCGGAGGTGACCGACGGTGCCGGGCCTCCGCTGCGGTCGACCGTGAAATGGCAGGTGTCGCTCCAGGGTGAGGCTTCCGCGCCGTCGAGGACACGCACCCGCCAGGCGTACGTGACGCCGTCGAGCTGCCGCGAGTCGTCGTCGAGTTGAACATAGGGCGTGTTGTTCTCCTCGCCCATCTCGACGAGCCACTGCTGCGGACGCCCCGGGTCGGCGACGTCCCACACCTGGAAGTCCGCCTGCGATCCGCTCTGGGTCGTACGGCTGTAGGTGCCCTGTAGTGCGACGGCTCCGGCCATGTTGAGGCGTTCCGGGCTCAGGTACGGCCCGGGGGCGGCGGCCGCACACGGCTGGCCGGCGGTCCTGAGGTCGGTCGGGGCGACCGCTGCCGCGGAGGCCGTGGCGGCCGTGAGCCCCACGGCCGAGCCGCAGGCGAGCGCCACGGCGACGCCCAGCGCGACGACGCGACGGTGAGTGCGCGAAGCGGTACGCAACCTGTGCCTCCACTATGGAAGATCGCCGGATTCGGCCGACAGAGGATCGCACGTCGTCTCGACGGGCGGTGACCCGATCCTGCCTCGGCACCCACCAACGGTCGGGTGACCCGAGGGTCCGGTGCGCAGGCCGCCAGCCTCCGCACCGGGTCTCGTCAGAGCCAGATGACGATCCCGGTCAGGTCGGTGAGGACCGCCGCCACGCCCGCCCGGATGGCGGCCCCGCACCGCTCGGCCGTGAACGAGGCCGGGTCGTACGTCGAGGACATCCCGAGCCCTTCGCCACGAAACGACGCGCCGTCCCAGTCGACCGCCGTGACGTTGTGGGTGGGTTCGGCCAGCTCGGCACCCACCACCAGGAACTGCTCGTCCAGGTGGTTCGGGGTGACCAGCGCGAGCGGGTCGATGAGGTCGTTGCCCGCGCTGACGATGAGATCCGGGCCCATCTCCATCGCCTTGGCGATGCTGGGTACGGCGTCGTGCGCGTTGCCGACGACGATCGTCCTGAGGTGGACGTGTTCGTCACCGGCCCAGTCCTTGACGGCCGCCACGAGCGCCTTGGTCGGGGCGTCGTCACCGGCGGTGAGCAGTACGACCCGGTAGTCCTCGGACGGATGGACGCCGAGCCACGAGCCGGGCTGCGGCGTGATGGTCGCCTCCGGGGCGGGCCTGGCGGAGGGGTCGACGAATCCTGGGCCGAAAGTGCCGACGGCGCTGGGCGCGGGATGCGGTTGTGACCAGTCGTCGCCGGAGTTGCAGGCGGCGACGAGCGCGGCGGTCGCGGCCAGCAGGGCGACGGCCCGGAGCGGGGGACGCAAGGTGATCGTCCTTTCGAACGGCGAACGGGTGTGCTGCTCGCATTCCTATCCCAGTTCCGGTCACCGGCAATGCGCGGGCGGTCGCTCCGGCAATTTGTTCTCCGGCGGTTCGTCGACGGGCGGGCTGGTGTTCACCCTCGGCGTGCAGCGTGCACTGGCCAACCGAGGGGGCCGGATGTTCGCGCACGTACGCCGTACCGTTGTCGTCATCATTGTCGGGATCGCTGCGGCGGTAATCCCGTTTCTGGGTGTCGGCCCGGCGTACGCGCACGGTTTCTCATCGACCGTGTACGCGAAAATCGCCGCCGGAGACGAGGGTCACATACGCACGGCACTGGAGCTTGAATACGACCTTCTGATCGTCTCCGCCGCCGATGCCGGTGACGACGACCCGCTCTTCCGGACGGGAACGGCGGCTTTCGAGGCGGGCGACCCCGCCGCGCAGGCCGCCGCGCTGAAGGGCCACGCGTCGACTGTCCTAGGGTATGTCTCCGACCGCTTCTCGGTGACCTCCCGGGGTGGCGCCTGCCAGTCGACGCAGGTGGGCGACGCGACGGTCGGCGAGCGCGAGGGCGTGCCGTACGCGAACCTGCTGCTCGACTGGACCTGCCCCGAGCGGGTCGACGAGCACGAGGTGCGCAGTGGTCTCTTCCCGGACGACGAGGCCTACGTCAAGGGCACCAAGACGATCGTGACCTACGAGATCGACGGCCGATCGGGCAGCGCGGCGCTCGACGCGGCGAATCCCTCGTTCTCGACCGGCCAGGCGTGGTACGAGCGGTTCGGCGAGTTCTTCCTGCTGGGTGTCGAGCATCTGTTGTCTGGTATCGACCACATTCTGTTCCTGCTGGCGCTCATCGCGGGGTCGCGGCGGCTCCGGGAGATCGTGCTCGCGGCGACCAGCTTCACCCTGGCGCACTCGGTGACGTTCATGCTCGCCGCGCTCGGCCTGGTCGAGGTGCCGGCGGTGGTCGTGGAGCCGGTCATCGCACTGTCGATCGCCGTGGTCGCGGGGTGGCACCTGTGGGGCAGCTGGCGGCGCGGTGACCACGCGACCGACCTGGAGACGGCCGGGCACGGTCACTTCAGCCTGGACCGCTCGGGCTGGATCCGTCTCGGAGTGGTGTTCTGCTTCGGCCTCGTGCACGGCCTGGGTTTCGCGGGCGCGCTGGGCATCGACGAGGCCTGGTCGTGGACCCTGCTCTGGTCGCTGCTGGTGTTCAACGTCGGCATCGAGGTCGTCCAGTTGACGATTATCGCCATCGTCTTCCCACTCCTGATCGTGCTGCGTCGTCGCGCGCCAAAAGCCGGCCTGTGGGCGACCGGTGCTGTTTCTGGCGTCGTGTCCATCATGGGCCTGATCTGGTTTGTTCAGCGCCTCGCCGGATCCTGAGTACGGCTAACTACTTCGCGAAGTGCAGCCGTTCGCAAGATCGCGTTCATGACGGGTTCATCGGCCGGCGAAAGCTTGGATTTTGCTTCCCCAGCGTCGGGAGAAGGCACAATCCATTTCTCTATTTGAAAAGGGAACAATGTCGATGACATTGAGCACCTCGACACGGGCCTCCCGGCTCGTGCGGCGGCGCGTTCTCGCCGGGGTCGTAGCCGGATTCCTGGGAATGGGCGCGGCCCTCGGTAGCGGTCTGCTGACCGCCGCCAGTGCTGCCGACCCGACCACGGTGTCCGGCATCGTCCTCGGCGTCGGCGCCAACGAGACCCAGCGCATCGTGAGCTGGTACTCCTCGGCCGACACCGCGCAGAAGATCCAGCTCGCCCCGACCGCCGAGATCGTCAACGGCGAGTTCCCGGTCGGCGCCGTCAGCTTCGACGCCGTTGGTGCGGCGAACACCTCCACCACCGGCTTCAACCGCCACGCCACGATCAGCAACCTGCGCGAGAACACGGCGTACTCCTACCGGGTCGGTGCCGACGGCAACTGGTCCCCGACCTACGCCTTCAAGACGCAGGACTTCGAGGGTGACTACGACTTCCTGTTCTTCGGTGACCCGCAGATCGGCTCCTCCGGTGACCGGCTGAAGGACCAGGCCGGCTGGGAGGAGACCCTGAAGGTCGCCACCGGGGCCAACCCGAACGCCGAGCTGCTGGTGTCCGCCGGCGACCACGTCGAGAGCGCCAACGACGAGGGCCAGTGGACGTCGTTCCTGGCTCCCGAGCAGCTGCGCCAGTACCCGCTCGTGGCCACCATCGGTAACCACGACGTCGGTGGCAAGTCCTACGAGCAGCACCACTTCACCCCGAACACCGACCGCTCCTCGCAGTACTACAGCGGGGACCAGGCGACTCGGTCCGGTGGTGACTACTGGTTCATCCACAAGGATGTGCTGTTCATCGACCTGAACAGCAACAGCTATGTCAACCCGGCGGACGGTTCCGCCGGCGGCGACGCGGCGCACGTCGCGTACGTCACCGACGTCATCAACAAGCACGGCTCCGAGGCCAAGTGGAAGGTGCTGGTCTACCACCACTCCATCTACTCGCCGGCCAGCCACGCGACGGACAACGACAACAAGCAGCGGCGGGAGGACTTCACCACGGCGTTCTCCAACCTCGGCGTCGACATGGTGCTGCAGGGCCACGACCACAGCTACTCCCGCAGCTACTCCATCAAGAACGGCCAGAAGGAGAACCCGGCCGAGCAGCCGGGTGCGCCCGAGGTGTACCCCGGCCCGGGCGGCGTCATCTACGTGACGGCGAACTCGGCCTCTGGCTCGAAGTACTACGACATCAAGAAGCCGGACGACACCGGCACCGGCATCCGTGGCAACGGTCCGGACCCGCTGGACCCGGGCAAGTACTGGTACAACTCGTCGCAGAACCAGGAGCACGTCCGCAGCTACGTCAAGGTGCAGGTGCGCGGCGACAAGCTGGTCCTGGCCAACGTGCGCAGCGGCACCTGCGCGGCGCCGAACGCGGCCGTCGAGAAGGGCCTCTCCTGCGTCAACACGCCGGACGGTCAGCCGGTCGGCTCGATCACCGACAAGGTGACGGTGCACCCGTACCACGGTGACGGCCAGGCCATCCAGGTCAACGTGCCGAACCCGGCCCCGGGCGAGTTCGGCTGGACGATCGACGGCTACAACGGCCTCGTCGACCTGGGTACCGCGCAGGAGCGCAACGGCACCTACTTCCAGGCGAACGGCAAGATCAACCCGATCCTCGTGTCGGACAGCCGCCGCTCGCTCGCCCCGTGGTCGATCTCGGCCAGCGTCGGCGACTTCTCCGACGCCGACAAGACGTTCTCCGGCTCCTACCTGGGCTGGACCCCGTACGTGCTCGACGGCGGCGCGGGCGCCGAGGCCGGTGCTCCGGTCCTGTCGTCCTTCGACGACCAGGGCAAGGGCCTCTCGGTCTCCAGTGGCCTCGGTGCGGCTGTGCAGGGTCACCCCCGGGGCGGCGCCAAGCTCGGTGCCGACCTGGACCTGAAGATCCCGGACAGCATCGCGAAGGGCAGCTACCGCACCACCCTCACGATCACTGCGCTGAGCAGCTGACCTGAGGGGTTCCACCGGGCGGGGTAGGCACCTTCGGGGGCCTACCCCGCCACCGGTTCGCCAACTCTCAAGATCACCTCAAGGATCCGACATGCAACCGTCCGTGACCCGCTGGAAGACACTCCTTCGTACGACCGCGCTGTCCCTGCTCGCCGTCGTCGCGGCCGCCGGTGTCGGCGCCGGCCCCGCCGTGGCGGCGGACGGCAACGTCGCCTGGACGGTCCGGACGGCCTCCAACAGCTACGGCGAGGCCCGGTCCAGTTTCAGCTACAACGTCAATCCCGGTGGTGTCGTCGAGGACGCCATGGTCGTGGCCAACCGCGGCCCGGCACCACTGAACCTGGCCGTCTACGCCGCCGACGGCTTCACCACCGATGCCGGCCAGCTCGACCTGCTCACCAAGGACAAGAAGTCGGTGGCGATCGGCGCCTGGGTGAAGGCGAGCGCCGGCAGCGTCGTGATCCAGCCCGGCAAGACCGCGCAGGTCCCCTTCAGGATCAGCCTTCCCGACAACGCCACGCCCGGGGACTACGTCGGCGGCATCCTCACCGCGCTGACGCAGGCCGACCAGGCCGAGGGCATCAACGTGGACCGCCGCCTCGGTATCCGGATCACGTTGCGGGTCGGCGGCGAGCTGAAGCCGAACCTCGCCATAGAGGACCTGCACGTGACGTACGACGGGTCGTCGAACCCGTTCGGCAAGGGCGACGCCACCGTCACCTACAAGATCCACAACGTCGGCAACGCCGCCCTGTCCGGCAAGCAGACGGTGTCGGTCTCGGGTCCGTTCGGTGTGCTGCGGGTCCGGGCCGGCGACATCGCGGCACCTCCGGAGCTGCTCCCGGGTGAGAGCTGGGACGTGACGGTGCCGGTACACGGCGTGGCTCCCGCCGTCTCACTGGCCGCGACCGTCACCCTCACTCCCCTGCTCACCGACGTGTCGGGGTCCACCACCTCGCTCAAGCCGGTGCAGGCCACGGCCCACGGCTGGGCGCTGCCCTGGACGTTCCTGCTGGTGCTCGTCGTGCTGATCGCCGTGGTCGTCGGGGCGTACCTGTACCGCCGCCGCAGCCGGGCGCAGCGCAAGGCACGCGAGGACGCCCGGGTGCGAGACGCCGTGGCGCAGGCCCTCGGCGGACGGGAGCCGCGGACGTCCTGACCGGCCACCGCAGCGCCCACCGCGACCGCCCGGCGGGCCAGGGCGACCGCGGCGGCCGGTCGCCCTTGTGGGTGAACGGCACTCAGCGCCCGGCCGGGCCGGCCCCCGAGCCGGCATGCTGCGACGGTGACGCCGGCCCGGGAAGGAAGCTCACATGGTTGACGCGGACGTGCCAGAGCGGATGCAGGCTGCCGCCTTCGACGAGTACGGCGGGCCGGAGGTGATCACCCTTCGGAAGCTGCCGGTGCCGGAGATCGGCGCCGACGAGGTTCTGATCAGGGTCCTGAGCGCCGGCGTCGGGGTGTGGGACGTGTACGAGCGCGAGGGCGTACTGGTGCCGGAGGGCTCGGCCCTCCCGATCGTGCCCGGCTCCGACGGTGCGGGAACCGTCATCGCGGCCGGCAACACGGTGACCAACCTGGCGGTGGGTGACCTGGTCTACGTTTCCGCCACCGCCCGGCCGAAGGGCGGCTTCTACGCCGAGTACGCGGCCGTCAAGGCCGAGTACGCCGCGAAGGTGCCCGACGGGATCCCCGCCGAACACGCGGGCGCGATGTCCACCGACGCCCTGACCGCACTGGCCGGGCTGGACACCCTCAGCCTGTCGGGCGGCGACTGGCTGCTGATCTTCGGTGCCAGCGGCGGGCAGGGTCACCTGGCCGTGCAGCTGGCCAAGCGGCAGGGCCTGAAGGTGATCGCGGTGGCCTCCGGGGCGGACGGCGTGGCGCTGGTGACCCGGCTCGGCGCCGACGTCTCCCTCGACGGCCACGGCGACCCCGCCGAGGTGCTGGCGACGATCCGGGACGCGGCCCCGGGCGGGGTGAACGGCATCCTGGCGATGGCCGGCGGCAAGACGCTGGACCGGCTCACCGAGACGCTGTCCGAGGGCGCGGTCGTCGCCTACGCCCACGGTGTGCGGCCGGAGCCGCGCGAACGGTCCGGTGTGACGGTCCGCGCGTACGACGGCGTTGCCAACGCTGGGCAGTTGCGGCGGCTCAACGAACTCATCGAGGCCGGGCCGTTCGTGGTGCACGTCGCGGAGAAGTTCCCGTTGGGCAAGGTGCGGGAGGCGCACCAGCGCCTGGGCACCTCCTACCTCGGCAAGCTGCTGCTGACCGTCGGCTGAGACCTCAGCCGGTGCGCTGTTGCGGCACGCGTACCGATGCCATGCCGGCCGCCGTCGCGGCCTGGATGCCCAGGTCGGTGTCCTCGAAGACCAGGCACGAGCCCGGGGGTACGCCGAGGTGCTCC
Organism: Micromonospora sp. NPDC050695; assembly: GCF_040654415.1. Taxonomy (NCBI): domain Bacteria; kingdom Bacillati; phylum Actinomycetota; class Actinomycetes; order Micromonosporales; family Micromonosporaceae; genus Micromonospora; species Micromonospora sp. NPDC050695. The sequence continues at coordinate 6,016 of NZ_JBFAHZ010000079.1, read as the reverse complement.
GCCGCGAGCAGGAACGCCTCCGGGTCGGGCTTGGCCCGCGTGTAGTCCTCGGCGCAGACCAGCACCTCGAACCGGTCCAGCAGACCGAGCGTGTCGAGGGAGGCGGTGACCGGCGCCCGGGTGCTGCCGGACACGACGGCGAACGGAACCCGCCGGTGCGCGTCGTGGATGTGCGCCAGCACCTCGGGCACGGCGGCGAGCTGCGGCAACAGCTCCTGGTAGATGCGCTCGCGGCTCTCCACGACGGTCGCGACCGGCATGGACAGGCCGTGCCGCTCGTTCAGGGCGACGATGATGTCGGCGGTCGGCCGGCCACCCCAGGCGTAGAACAGGTCCTCCGGGAACTCGCAGCCCCACTCGTCGAGCGCACGTTGCCACGCCAGGTAGTGCAGAGGCATCGAGTCGACGATGGTGCCGTCGCAGTCGAACAGGTACGCCGCGAACTCACCGGGTGGCAGAGGCAGACTCACCGGGGAAGGGTACAGCGGATCTCGTTCAGTCGCCGGTGACGGAAGCCAGCCGGCGCAGCAGGTGCGCCCGTTCCGGCTCGGTCCCGACCAGCGCCAACGCGCTGCGGTACGCCGCCGCGGCCTCGTCGAGGCGGCCGAGCCGGCGCAGCAGGTCCGCCCTGGTCGCCGGATAGAGGCGGTAGCCCCGCAGACGCGGATCGTCGGCCAACCCGTCCAGCAGGGCGAGCCCGGCGTCCGGCCCGTCCCGCATCGCGACGGCGGCGGCCCGGTTCGGCGCCACGACCGGTGAGGGGACCATGCCGAGCAGCACGTCGTAGAGCGCCACCACCTGGGGCCAGTCGGTGCTGGCCACGTCGACGGCCTCGTCGTGCAGCGCGGCGATGGCGGCCTGCACCCCGTACGGTCCGGGCGCCGGACCGGTCAACGCGACCACCACCAGCGCACGCCCCTCGTCGATCATCGCGTGGTCCCAGCGTCCACGGTCCTGATCGTCGAGGAGGACCATCGCGCCGTCCGGCCCGGTCCGGGCGGCCCGCCGAGCGTGCACCAGCAGCAGCAACCCGAGCAGACCGGCGACCTCCCGTTCGGCGGGCAGCAGCCGGCGCAGGATCCGGGCCAGCCGGATGGCCTCCTCGGCGAGATCGGTCCGCTGGAGATGCGGGCCGGAACTGGCGGCGTACCCCTCGGTGAAGACCGAGTAGACGGCCTGGAGCACGGTGGGCAGCCGCCCGGAAGGATGGCCAGCCGGGTGGCCAGCACCCGGTCGCGGCGCAGGCGGTCGACGGCGCGCCGGCGGGCCGTGGTGAGCAGCCAGGCGCCGGGCCGGCTCGGGACGCCCTCGCTCGGCCAGTGCACCAGCGCCGCCTCGATCGCCTCGGCGGCGACCTCCTCGGCCAGGTCGAGGTCGCCGAAGCGGTGCACGAGCGAGGCGAGCAGCCGGCCGCGTTCCTCCCGGAACACCGCCTCCACGGACTCTGCCGCCGCCTGCGCACCCGTCACGGTCAGACCTCGACGTCGATCTCGGCGATCGGGCGCACCTGCACCGACCCGCCGCCGGTGGCGCCGGGGCTGCGGGCCGCCCAGTCCAGTGCGACGTCGAGATTCGGCACGTCGATGATGTCGTACCCGCCGAGCACCTCCCGGGTCTCGGCGAACGGCCCGTCGGTGATCGCGCGTTCACCGTCCGCGCCGACCTGCACCGTCGTGCAGGTGCGCAGGTCCTGCAACGGGTGCCCGGAGACCCAGATCCCGGCGTCCTTCATCTCCCGGTCGTAGCGGATCCAGTCCTCGAAGGTGCACCCGTTGCCGACGGCCTCCCCGTCGATCGCGGGGCTCATGAACAGCAGCATGTACTTCACGTTTCGGCTCCTCTCGGTGCGGCGGGTCGCCACACAGCATGACGACGATCGGCGGTCCGGGATATCGACGCGGCGTCCGGAACTTCCCCGGGGCGTCAGGGGCGCACCGGCCGCGCCGGTGCGATCCGGGGGTCACGCCGGTCGTTGCGCCGCTCGTGCCAGGTGACCGCGATCAGGAAGAGGGTCAGCAGGGCCAGCTCGGCCAGCGCGGGCAGGGACCGCGCGATCGGCAGCAGGACCAGCGGCAACAGCGCGGCGACGACCTGCCCCGGACGCCCGGTACGCAGGGTCAGCCGGCGGAAGACCAGCCGCGCGAGCAGGTAGAGGGTGGCGCCGCCGTAGAGGGCGGTGGCCGCGGGCCAGCTCAACCGCGCCGAGTGCGGCGGCTCCTCGGAGAGTTGGCCGAGCACCTGCTCGATGCCGAGCGCGATGAAGATGGCACCGATGATCAGCGGCGCGTGCGCGAGCCCGTACGCGTCGCCGGCGACGCTGGACCGCCGCTCGTCCGGCACCCGCAGCACGGACTGCCGGGCGGCGGGCGCCAACCGGTCGAAGTAGAGCCACCACAGGCAGATCGTGGTGACCAGACCGAGCAGCGCCGCGACCAGCCCGGCACCGTTCGGCGCCGTCGTCCTCGGCCCCGCACCGGCGGCGATCAGCGCCTCACCCAGCGCGATGATGAGCACCAGGCCGAACCGTTCGGTGAAATGGTCCAGGCTGCGCAGCGGCCACGGGCGGTAGGCGGAGGCGACGCGGGAACCGCCGATGTCCACCAGAAACGCGACCGTCCAGAGCACGGTCTGAGCGACACCGCCGAGCAACGCGCCCACGATGAGCGGGAGCCAGGCCGCCGCCACCGGCACGGCGAAGAACCGCAGGGTCGAGCGCAGCGGCGCGTCCTCGGTGCTCGCCCAGAGCAGCACGACGAGTTGCACCGCCCTGGTCACCAGGTAGGCCAGAGCCAGTGTGAGGGGCGCGTCGAAGAGGCCCGGACCCTGCCGCCACGCGTCCGGCAGCACCAGCGCGGCCACGAATATCGCGGCCATGGCCAGCAGGGTGGCCGCGCGGGCCGGGCCGACGTCCGCGCGGACCAGGTTGCCCAACCAGAGGTACGGGCCCCAGGAGTAGATCAACAACAGGAGGAGGATGAGCCCCTGGGCCAGAGTGAGCGCCGTCGGCGGTTGCGCCATGAACGTGATGACCCGGGTGAGCGCGAAGACGAAGACCAGGTCGAAGAAGATCTCGAACATCGTCGTCCGGTGCTGGTCACCGACCGGCACCGGACGAACATCGAAAATCCCCCTCATCCTCGCATTCTGCGCCAGGCGTGGCAGCCGTCGGCGGAGATCGCCGACGGTGCGCTCAGGCCGAGGCGTCGATCCGGCGCCGGCTCCGCTCGGCTCGCCGTCGCACCTGCTGGTACGCGCCGGTCAGCCCCATCGCCCGGCGTACCTCGATGAGGGTCTCGCGTACCTCCAGGCGGGTCCGCTCGGTGCCCTCGACGATCAGCCGGTCGACCAGCCCCCGGTCCGCTTCGATCTCGGCCCGGCGCTCCCGGATCGGCGCCAGAAACGTCTCCAGCGCCACGACCAACCGCTCCTTGACCTCCACGTCGCCGACCCGCCCGGCCCGGTAACGGCGGACCAGGTCGGCCACCTCGGCACGATCCGGATTGAACACCTCGTGGTACGCGAAGACCGGGTTGCCCTCCACCGTTCCCGGCACGTCCGCCCGTACCCGGTTCGGGTCGGTGTACATGCCCAGCACCTTCCGGCGCACCGTCGCCGGATCGTCGGAGAGGGCGATCGTGTTGCCCCTGCTCTTGCTCATCTTGGCGGCGCCGTCGGTGCCCACCAGGCTCGGCGTGTCCGCCGGAATCAGCTCCGGCACCGGGAAGACTTCGCCGTACAGGTGGTTGAACCGGCGGGCGATCTCCCGGGTCACCTCGACGTGCGCGGCGTTGTCCCGGCCGACCGGGACCACCTCGCCCCGGACGCACAGGATGTCCGCGGCCTGGAGCACCGGGTAACCCAACAGCCCGTACGGCATCTCCTCCTTGCCGGCGTCCCGGGCCATGTCCTTGAGCGACGGAACCCGTTCCAGCCGGGGCACCGTCACCAGGTTCTGCAGGAGCGTGTTGAGGTCGCCGACCTCCGGGATGGCCGACTGGAGGTAGAACGTGGCGCGCGCCGGATCGACGCCGGCGGCGAGGATGTCGGTCACCATCTCGCGGGCGTTGCGTGAGACCTGGTCGATGTCCTCGCGACGGTTCCTGGTGGTCAGCATGTGCAGGTCGGCGATGATGAAGAAGCTCTCGTAACACTGGTGCAACCGCACCCGGTTGGCGATGCTGCCGACGTAGTGGCCAAGGTGCAGGCGGCCGGTGGGCCGGTCGCCGGTGAGCATGCGTGCGACGGACATGACGGTGTGCCTCTCGTACTCGGAAGGTGGGTCACGCGTGGGCGCGCGCCGAGCGGGGCCGACAGGCCCTCTCGGTCAGCGGGGTCGACTCAGCGAGTCGCCCGCCATCGCGCGCCGGCGCGGAACCGCAGACCACCGGCACGGAGGACATCGAGGAGTTGCTCACGGCCGTCGCCGGAGCTGGACGGGAACCGGGGCACCACGCCGAGCGGGAGGCCGTCGACCATGTCGACCGCCTCCGACGCGCAGCTGCCCGTTCGGACCACGACCTCAGATTACCCGCGGCGTCGCTCCGGGCGGTGGCAGGTGACGGTCGCTGTAGTACCTGCCGACACGTTCCCGGTACCCCGGGTCGGCCGCCTCCCGGGCGAAGGGTGGAGCGTCCTTGATCTCCTGCCGGGTGCAGTCGACGTGCACGACGCGTTCCTGATGATCGACCTGGAACACGGTGCCGGCCGGGAGCAGCACCTTGCGTCCGAGGATCCACGGCCCGGTGTCCACCACCAGGTGGCCGGCATCGCTCTCGTCGCTGGCCTCGTCGATCGTGCCGATGCGCCCGTCGGTCGCCTCCACGTGGTAGCCGACCAGGTCGAGCGGGGTGCCGGGACCGGGGGCGTCGGGGCCGTCGTACCCACCGTCGGGGCGGTCCGGTGGCGTCGACGTGGGGGTGGTCTGGTCGTACCCGCCGGCCAGCGCGGACGGATCGCGCCAGGCCCAGGGATTGAAGATCGAGGGTTGCACGGGGCACCTCCGGGGGACGGCTTCGGCTGTCCTCCTACGCACTGCCCCGCCCGCCGACGTCGGAAACGGGCTGACCCTCCCGTGCCCCGGGCGGCGCACGACCGGATGGGCCTCTCCGAGATCACCGTGGTCGGCGACCGGCTCGTGGTCATCGACGTTCGGCCCGGTGAGCAGCCGCGCTGGCATACTCGGCAGCCATGGTGCTGTCGCGAGGGTGGTCTGTCTTCCTGGTCGGGGTCGGGATCTGGACCTGGGTGATCTGGCCGAGGTTCGCGGTAGCCATCTGGCAGGACCCACGGTCGTGGGCGGCCGGCACGGTGGGGGACGGCGCGCCCACCAGTTTTCTGTGGGTGCACGCGCTGCTCATCGCGGCTTCGCTGGCGATCGGCACGACCGTGGGCGTCCTCGGCGTCCGTGCCTGGTTGGCCGCCCGTCGACACCGCGCATCCTGACCTGCGTCGACGTCGTTATGGCGAGAGTGTGACGCGGGACGCTACCCGTCGATTTGACGATCAAACCCGCGGACGCGTAACTTTCTCTCTGCCAGCGCGGAACGGGGCAAACGGGACGAAAGTCCTGAGGCACCGGAACGGACTGGCAACCGGGTCAGGCAGGGGTTCGCTCCTGCGGGACACGGTCCGGGCGGGGCTCGCCGGATCGGCCGCGAGGCGGATTTGGTGCAGCGGAACCGACCGGGTAAGGTTTACGACCGGCAGGGCACCGGGCAAGTCTGCGGGAGACCGCAGCGGCCGGCCTGCCAAATCCGACGACCTGACGCAGCGGTTCGCTGCTGCGTGAGTGCGCCGGGACCAAGCCGCACGAAGCATGACAGACCGGGACACACGGTTTGACACGGCGAAGACGGTAAGGTAACGTAGTAAAAGTGCCCGGCGCGAGAGCGGCGGGGAAGCAGAGCGAAAAGCCCCGAGACGGGTTCCACGGAATGTGGGGCTTCTGATCGGTGTGTGGTTGTTCTTTGAGAACTCAACAGGGTGCTTGTAAAGCCAGTGCCAATTATGATTTATA
>NZ_JBFAHZ010000078.1:0-20166 GCF_040654415.1 Micromonospora sp. NPDC050695 | reverse complement strand
GTGCGGGGGAAGTTCAAGGGGATCTGCCCGGCGGCCCACAGGGGGGCCGGCGTCGGGACAGGGTGCAACGGTCCGCAGCGGCGGATCATTCCGCCGGGCCGCCGGGCCGTCGGGCCGTCGGGCCGTCGGGCCTGTGGTGCTTGTGCCGGGGGTGTAACCGGGGCGGCCTGGCCGGTGTTCCCGGCGACCGCCGTGCGCCAGCGACCGTGCAGTCGCGGTGGCGTGCCAGGTATAACGACCCCGGCCCGCCGCCGATTCCGTCGGGCGGGTGGCCTTGACCACGGGACGGTGATGGTCAGACGGGACGATATGCGCGCCGGACATCCCGACAAAACGGACAGGCCGCGTGATCGATTTCGGGTCGGTCATGTCGCGGTCTTCCGATGCCGGGCGGGCGGGGACACCCCGACATCGGCGAAGCCGAGTTGGATCAGGGGCCTATGTCGGGTTGACGTCCTCGCGCGTCGGGGTGCGCTGGGTGGGGACGGTCGGTGCGGACGGCCAGGGGATCTCGGGCGCGCGGTGGAAGGTGACGCCGGCGGTCGTCCAGCGCGGGCCGTGCCCGGCCAGCCGCTCGCGGAAGTCGTCCCAGTCGTGCGTGGCCCGGGGTGACCAACCCAGCTCGGCGATGGCGGGCAGACGGGGCAGCAGCATGAACTCGATCTCGGCGAGCGAGGTGACCGATTCGGTCCAGAGCGGGGCTTCCACGCCGAGTACGGCCGTGGCGGGTACGCCGGCAACGTGTGTGGCGGGATCCCAGTCGTACGCCCTCCGCACGTCGATCAGACCCGCCCAGTCGTGCCCGATCGGGGTGTCCGGGGCGTACTTCATGTCCAGGTAGGCGTGGTTGCCGGGGGAGACGATGAGCCGTGCACCGCGGCGTACCGCCTCGGTCGTCGTCGGGTCATCGCCGCCGTTCGTGCCCCACCACTGCAGGACCCTCCCGTCGACGTGCCCGGCCGGCGCGAGCTGGTGCCAGCCGACGACGGTCTTGCCGAGCCCGGCCACGATGCGCTGCACCCGCTCGACGAAACCGGTGTACACCTCACCCTTGACCTTGAACGCCTCGTCGCCGCCGATGTGCAGCCACCGGCCAGGGCTGAGCGCGGCCACCTCACCGAGCACGTCGGCGATGAAGTCGTACGTCCGCTCGTCGGTCGGGTCGACGTAGCTGAAACCGACCTCGGTGCCGGTGTACGGCGGGGGTGCGACCTTGTCCGGCGCCAGTTCCGGGTACGCGACGAGCGCCGCGTTGGTGTGGCCGGGCAGGTCGATCTCCGGGACGACGGTGATGTGGCGGTCGGCCGCGTAGGCGACGATCCGCTGGTAGTCGGCCTTCGTGTAGGACCCGCCGGGCGCCCCACCGACCGCCGTCGTTGCGCCGACGGTGGTCAGCTTCGGCCGGGAGTCGACCGCGATGCGCCAGCCCTGGTCGTCGGTGAGGTGCAGGTGCAGGTGGTTGAGCTTGTACCGGGCGAGGTGGTCGACGACGCGCAGGACGTCCTCGACGGTGAAGAAGTGCCGTGCCACGTCGAGCATCGCGCCCCGGTACGGGAATCGGGGAGCGTCGGTGATGGTGCCGCCGGGCAACGTCCACCGTTCGCTGACCGGGGTCGGGCTCTCGATCGACGGCGGCAGCAGCTGACGCAGGGTCTGCCCGCCGTAGAAGAGGCCGGTGGCCGTGGTGGCGGTGATGGTGACGCCGGCGCGGGTCACGGCGAGCCGGTACCCCTCGGCGCCCAGACTGTCGTCGCCGACCAGCGTGAGGGTGATGCCCCCGTCCTGCGTCGGTCGGGGTGAATCGGTGACCGGCAGCGGGTATCCGGTGGCCGGGCGCAGCAGGTCGGCGAGGTGCGTGGCGACCGTCAGCGCGGCCGGGTCGGCGCTGGCCACGATGACCGCGTCGGGTGGCAGCAGCCAGTCGTCGGTCGAAGCCGGCTCGACCTGCCGCGGGGCGGGTACGACGTCGGACAGCCGGATCGGAGTCGGTGGGGCGAGCAGATCGCCGGCGGACCGCTCGGCGGCCCGGGCCAGCGCGGCAGCGTCCGGTTCGTGCGACGGCAGCGGCACCGGGCCGGTGGGTCCGGTCGCGCCGGGGGTGAGACCGGGGGAGGGAATGGTCGACACGGCAGCGACTCCGAGGGGTGTATTCGCGTCGGTTATGGCAAAAGTGAGGTTCGCCGGCTGGCGTGCCGTCAAGCGTACGGCGCTCGGCCGGGATGCGTGATCCTGCGCGTGGAAGCGTTCCCAAAAACCGGTACGAACGCGGATAGTCGTGATGGCTGTGCCTATTGTCACCGAACGGTCGCAGCCCACTCGATGTTCGCTTAACCTTCGCCCTGAACCTTCGTTAAGTGTCAATCCCGGCGCGCGTGGGAGGCTCTGGTGGCATCGCAAGAGACCGTCGATCACAAATACGTCTACGACTTCTCCGAGGGCAACAAGGACCTCAAGGACCTGCTCGGCGGAAAGGGCGCCAATCTCGCCGAGATGACCAACCTCGGCCTGCCGGTGCCCCCCGGCTTCACGATCACCACCGAGGCCTGCCAGGCGTACCTCGCGACCGGTCGGGAGCCCGACGGGCTCGCCGGTCAGATCGAGAGGCACCTGGAATCGTTGGAGCGCGCCATGGGCAAGCGCCTCGGCGACCCGCAGGACCCCCTGCTGGTGTCCGTCCGCTCCGGCGCGAAGTTCTCCATGCCCGGCATGATGGAGACCGTCCTGAACGTCGGCCTCAACGACCAGAGCGTGGAAGGTCTCGCGCGGCAGGCCGGCGGCGCGACCGGCCAGGCCGCCTCCGGCGGCGCGACCGGCCAGGCCGCCTCCGGCGGCGCGACCGGCCAGGCCGCCTCCGGCGGCGCGACCGGCCAGGCCGCCTCCGGCGGCGCGGACAGGTTCGCCTGGGATTCCTACCGGCGACTCATCCAGATGTTCGGCAAGACCGTCTGCGAGGTGCCGGGCGAGGAGTTCGAGCACGCCCTCGACGAGATCAAGAGCGCCAAGGGTACGCACAACGACCTGGATCTGGACGCCGACGACCTGCGCGGGCTGGTCGACGCGTACAAGAAGATCTTCCTGAAGCACACCGGCCGGGAGTTTCCGCAGCAGCCGCGCGAACAGCTCGACCTGGCCATCCGTGCCGTCTTCGAGTCGTGGAACGCCGAGCGCGCGGTGCTCTACCGCCGCCAGGAGCGGATCCCGGCCGACCTCGGCACCGCGGTCAACGTGGTGAGCATGGTGTTCGGCAACCTCGGCCCGGACTCCGGCACCGGCGTCGCGTTCACCCGCGACCCGGGGAGCGGGGCGCAGGGCATCTACGGCGACTACCTGGCCAACGCCCAGGGCGAGGACGTGGTCGCCGGCATCCGCAACACGGTGCCGTTGCAGGAGCTGGAGCAGCTGGACAAGTCGTCCTACGACGAGCTGCTCGGCATCATGGCCCGGCTTGAGGAGCACTACAAGGATCTCTGCGACATCGAGTTCACCATCGAGCGCGGCAAGCTGTGGATGTTGCAGACCCGGGTCGGCAAGCGCACGGCCGCCGCCGCGTTCGTCATCGCCGGGCAGCTCGTCGACGAGGGTCTGATCGACCTGGACGAGGCGCTGCACCGGGTCAACGGCGCGCAGCTCGCGCAGTTGATGTTCCCCCGTTTCCAGATCGACCACGAGTTCGAGGCGGTCGCCACGGGCATCGGCGCCTCGCCCGGTGCGGCGTCCGGCACGGTCGTCTTCACCTCGGCGCGGGCCGTGGAGCTGGCCGCCGAGGGGCAGTCGGTGATCCTGGTCCGCCGGGAGACCAACCCCGACGACCTGAACGGCATGATCGCCGCCCAGGGCATTCTCACCTCCCGTGGCGGCAAGACCAGCCACGCCGCCGTGGTGGCGCGAGGCATGGGCAAGACCTGCGTGTCCGGTGCCGACGCGATCGACGTGAACGTGCCGGCGAAGCGGTTCACCGTGGCCGGACAGACCGTCAACGAGGGTGACGTCGTCTCCATCGACGGCACCACCGGCAAGGTCTACCTCGGTGAGGTGCCGGTCATGCCGTCGGAGGTCGTGCAGTACTTCGAGGGCAGCCTCGACCCCGAGCACATCGACAACGCGCTGGTCCGGGCCGTACACCGGATCATGACGCACGCCGACGGGAAGCGGCGGCTCGCGGTCCGCACGAACGCCGACACGGGCGCGGACGCCGCGCGTGCCCGGCGTTTCGGCGCCGAGGGCATCGGGCTGTGCCGCACCGAGCACATGTTTCTCGGCGATCGGCGGGAGCTGGTCGAGCGGCTGATCCTGGCGCGGGCCGAGGGTGAGCGGGAGGCGGCGCTGGCGGCGCTGCTGCCGTTGCAGCGGGACGATTTCGGGGAGATCTTCCGGGCGATGGACGGGCTGCCGGTCACGGTCCGGCTGATCGACCCGCCGCTGCACGAGTTCCTGCCGCCGTTGGAGCAGCTCGCGGTCAACGTGGCGGTCGCTCAGGAGCGCGGCGAGGACGTGGCCAAGGAGGAGGCGCTGCTCGCGGCCGTCCGCCGGATGCACGAGGAGAACCCGATGCTCGGGTTGCGGGGCGTCCGCCTCGGCCTGGTCATCCCGGGTCTGTTCGCGATGCAGGTGCGGGCCATCGCCGAGGCGGCCGTCGCCTGCGCCCGGGGCGGCGGGGTGGCCAAGCCGGAGATCATGGTGCCGCTGGTGGGTGCCGTGCAGGAGTTGGAGACCGTCCGCGCGGAGGCCGAGAAGATCATCGCCGAGGTGGTCGGGGACAGCGGCGTCGAGGTGCTGATCGGCACCATGATCGAGGTGCCCCGGGCGGCGCTGACCGCCGGGCAGATCGCCGAGGCGGCGCAGTTCTTCTCCTTCGGCACCAACGACCTGACCCAGATGGCCTGGGGCTTCTCCCGCGACGACGTCGAGGGCGCGTTCTTCTGGCGCTACCTGGAGTTGGGCATCTTCGGCATCTCACCGTTCGAGTCGATCGACCGCGACGGCGTCGGCCGGCTGGTGCGGATCGCCGCCGAGGAGGGCCGGGCGGCCCGCCCCGGGCTGAAGCTGGGTGTGTGCGGCGAGCACGGCGGCGACCCCGACTCGGTGCACTTCTTCCACGAGGTCGGGCTGGACTACGTGTCCTGCTCGCCGTTCCGGGTGCCGGTGGCGCGGCTGGAGGCCGGCCGGGCGGCCGTGGAGACCGGCGGGTCGGACAGCCGCTGACGTGGGCCGGCGGCGGACCGGGCGACCGGCCGCCGTCGGCACCGACGCTGAGATCGGCGGGCGACGCTCAGATCGGCGGGCGACGCCAGGTCGGTCGGGCCGAGCGGCGCAGCTGCGTGGGCAGGGTCGCCATCGGGGTACGCACGGCCAGCGGGGCGTGCGCGTCCGGAACGGGGGTGGCGCCGATCCCGCCGCCACGGGTGTCCAACACCGAACCGGCCCGGCGGGCCACCGCCCGAGCCTCCTCGTGCAGCGCCTCCAGGTCCTCTGTGGCCGACGCGGTGACCAGGGTCAGCAGGGCGGTGCGCCCCGCCGGGTAGGTCACCACGCAACCGGCGCTGGTGCGTACCACCGATTCCCGGAACTCGCCCCGGCGGACGGTGTCGGCCACCCGGTGGCCGAGCCCGAAACTGGCCGCGGCGAGCGCGGCGAGATGGGTGGCGTCGGTGCTGGGCAGGTCGCTGGAGATGAGCAGTCCGTCGGTGCCGGCCAGGACGGTGCCGGTGACCTCGGGGCGGCGTCGGCGCAGCCCGCGTAGTTCCGTTCCCACCACCGGGTCTGCGTCCACGAGATTGTCCCCTTACCGGTCGGGCTCTGCGCGTCGGTCGGCTGGTCACGTTCCGCGCTGGGAACGCTACCGGCGGCCACCCTCCGTCCGCGAGCCCGTAACCGTCGGCAATCGGTCGACAACTGCCGGCCGATCGGCGGTTGTGGACCCGCCACCGATGCGTCGCGGGCGGGTCGAGCGGGGTCGGCGGGCGTAACCTTGGCACGCTCGCACACGGCTGATTGCGTATGCCGGAGAACGGGAAGGGTGACTGAATGACCAGCGTCTGGGAGAGCCTCACCGTCGATGCCCGCGATCCGGCCCGGCTGGCCCGTTGGTGGGCCGAGGCGCTCGGCTATCAGATCGTCGCCGAGAAGCCGGGTGGCGTGGAGATCCGCCAGTCCGCGGACCGGTCTCCCGCTCTGTTCTTCGGTCTCGTGACCGAGGGCAAGGAGCGCAAGAACCGCCTGCACCTCGACCTGCGCCCCACCGATCGGGAGGCCGAGGTCGAGCGTCTGGTCGACATGGGCGCCCGGCACGTCGACATCGGCCAGGGCGACGTCGACTGGACGGTGCTGGCCGACCCCGAGGGCAACGAGTTCTGCGTCCTGCGTGAGCAGTGAGCCGGACGCCCGGCTGGTCGGGGAGTCGCCCAAGGACACCGGGCACCGCCGGTCACCGTACGAGCGTGACCGTGCCCGGGTGCTGCACTCCGCGGCGTTTCGTCGGCTGGCCACCAAGACCCAGGTGCACACCGCCGGGACGGACGACTTCCTGCGTACCCGGCTGACGCACTCGCTGGAGGTGGCGCAGATCGCCCGGGAGATGGGTGCCCGGCTGGGCTGCGACCCGGACGTGGTGGACGTCGCCGGGCTCGCCCACGACCTCGGGCATCCGCCGTTCGGGCACAACGGCGAGGCGGCGTTGGACCTGCTCGCCACGCCCTGCGGTGGCTTCGAGGGCAACGCGCAGACGCTGCGGGTGCTGACCCGGCTGGAGGCGAAGGTGCTCGCCCCGGACGGCTCGTCCGCCGGCCTGAACCTGACCCGGGCATCGCTGGACGCCATCGGCAAGTACCCGTGGCCGCGCCGTCCCGGGCAGCGCAAGTTCGGGGTGTACGCCGACGACCGGGCCGTCTTCGACTGGATCCGGGCCGGTGCGCCCGGCGACCGGCGCTGCCTGGAGGCGCAGGTGATGGACTGGGCCGACGACGTCGCGTACTCGGTGCACGACGTGGAGGACGGCATCCACGGCGGGTACGTCACGCTGCGCCCGCTGCTCGACGACGCCGACGAACGGGCGGCGCTCTGCGCCGACGTAGCCGCCACGTACTCCGGGGAGTCCGCCGCCGACCTGGCCGACGTGCTGGTCGCGTTGCTGTCCGACCCGCTGCTCGCCCCGCTCGCCGGCTACGACGGCAGTCACCGGGCCCAGGTGGCCCTGAAGGCCACCACCAGCGGGTTGACCGGCCGGTTCGTCTCCGCCGCGGTCGCTGCCACCGAGGAGCGCTTCGGCCCCGGCCCACACCTCCGTTACGCGGCCGATCTGGTGGTGCCGCGGCTGGTCCGGGCCCAGTGCGCCCTGCTCAAGGGCATCGCGTTGCGCTACGTGATGCGCCGTTCCGGCTTCCGGGGCCGCTACGAGCGGCAGCGCACGATGCTGGCGGAGTTGGTGGCCGCGCTGGTCCGGCGCGCGCCGGACGGGCTCGATCCGATCTTCGCGCCGCTGTGGCGGGCCGCGCCGGACGACGCCGCCCGCCTGCGGGTGGTGATCGACCAGGTCGCCTCGCTCACCGACCCGGCGGCGGTGACCTGGCACACCCGTCTGGTCGGCGACAGCGCATCGGGCGACTTAGGTTAACCTAACAATATGACGGTCACCTCGGTCCGGGTGCTGCGCACCGAGCGACCCACCCCGCATCTGATCCGGCTCGTCCTCGGTGGGGACGCGCTGGCCGATCTGCCGGTGGGAGAGTTCACCGACCACTACATCAAGCTGGTCTTCCCGCAGCCCGGCGTCGCGTACCCGCAGCCGCTGGACATGGCGGTGATCCGCCGGGACCTGCCCCGCGAGCAGTGGCCCCGGCTGCGCGCGTACACCGTGCGGCGCTGGGATCCGCTGGCCGAGGAGTTGACCGTCGACGTGGTGCACCACGGCGACGAGGGGCTCGCCGGGCCGTGGGCCGCCGCGCTGCGCCCCGGCGACCCGGTGCACTTCGTCGGCCCCGGCGGGGCGTACGCGCCGAGCCCGGACGCGGACTGGCACCTGCTGGTCGGTGACGAGAGCGCGCTGCCGGCCATCGGCGCCGCCCTGGAACGGCTGCCGCTCGGCGCCCCGGCCCACGTCTTCGTGGAGGTCGCCGACCCGGCGGACGAGCAGAAGCTGCTCAGCCCCGGTGCCGTCCAGCTCACCTGGCTGCACCGCAGCGGCCGCCCGGTGGGCGAGGCGCTGGTGACGGCGGTACGGGAGCTGGAGTTTCCGCCCGGGCAGGTGCACGCCTTCGTGCACGGCGAGGCGACCTTCGTGCGGGAGTTGCGCCGGCTGCTGCGCGCCGAGCGGGGCGTGCCCGCCGACCGGCTGTCCATCTCCGGTTACTGGCGGCGCGGCATGGACGACGAGGGGTGGCGCTCCACCAAGGCCGACTGGAACCGGCAGGTGGCGGCCGAGGAAACCTCCGCTCTTCCGGCTTGAGCGGGGGTCAGGCTTGCCGTTCGTCGAGGCCCGGGGCCGAACAGGGCAGCCCGATGGAGCGGGCAACGTCGAGCATCCGCCTGTCGTAGGTGACCAGGGCGGTCAGCGCCGGACCGATGATCTGCGCGCTGGCGACGTGAATGGCGTCGAGCGTCCTGACTCCGGCAGGCAGTAACGCAGCAGTGTCGCGCACCTCCTCGGTGAGGAGGATTTCGGTGAAGGTGCGCACGAGATCACTCATTGTGTCGGGAAAGTCGCCGACGCGGTCCAGCGTTCGGACGGTTTCCACGAAACCGATGGTGCTCGTCGCCATTGGCAGGCCGGGATGGGTGGCAAGGAAGTCCCGCAACTCGGACGCGTACGAGCGGCCCGAAACCAAGGTGATGATGGCGGACGCGTCGAGGTAGATCACCGTTCGTCCTCGGCTCGCTCGCCGAGAAGCTGGTCCAGCGGAGACATGTCGTCGGGTATGGCATATCGGGCAACGCGGTCGAGGTCGCTCGTGGTCGTGGCCTTGAGCTTGATCGCACCCTTGGCCACGAGCGGAGCGTACCGTCCCAGGGTGCCCGAGCCCGGCAGCAGCACGGCGATCACCTTGCCGTGTCTGGTCACCTCGATCGTCTCGCCTTGCTCGGCCCGGGCGAACATGCCACTCGGGTTGTACGAGAATTCGCGAACGGAGACACTGCTCATTCCTTCACCTCCCACATGTACCTACATGCTGCTCATCGTACCCACGTGAGTGCCAGGTGTGGCACGTTGAATGCCAGTAGAGGACCAGCCCGCAGAGCGTCCAGGCCACCACCGGGCGACGGTGGCCGCCACACCCGGCGTCCCCCGGCGGGCACGTCGTCGGTCCGGCAGGGCAGGATGTACGGCGAGGGGGTGGCGCATGGCTGGGCGGATCCGGGACGAGGACATCGCACTGGTCCGGGAACGCACCTCGATCGGGGATGTGATCTCCGAGACGGTCACCCTGAAGTCCGCCGGTGGCGGCAACCTCAAGGGTCTGTGCCCGTTCCACGACGAGAAGAGCCCGTCGTTCAACGTCTCCCCGGCCCGCAACGTCTGGTATTGCTTCGGCTGCGGCGCCGGTGGTGACGCGATCAAGTTCCTGATGGACGCCGACCACCTGAGTTTCGTCGAGTCCGTCGAGCGGCTGGCCGGCCGCGCCGGCATCCAGCTGCGCTACGTGGAGGACGACCGGGGCACCCCGCGTCCGCGTCCGCAGCAGGGCCAGCGGCAACGTCTGGTCGCCGCGCACGCCGCCGCCGTGGAGTTCTACCGGGCGCAGCTCAGCACCGCCGGTGCCCGGCCGGCCCGCGAGTTCCTGGCCCAGCGGGGCTTCGACCGGGCCGCCGCCGAGCGCTACGGCTGCGGGTTCGCGCCCGAGGGCTGGGATCCGCTCACCAAGCACCTGCGCCAGCAGGGCTTCACGCATCAGGAGCTGGTGACGGCCGGGTTGTCCCGGGAGTCCCGCTCCGGCACGCTGATCGACCGGTTCCGTCGCCGGCTGCTCTGGCCGATCCGCGACCTGGCCGGCGACGTGATCGGCTTCGGGGCGCGCAAGCTCTTCGACGACGACGACGGCCCGAAGTACCTGAACACCCCCGAGACGCCGATCTACAAGAAGTCGCACGTGCTCTACGGCATCGACCAGGCCAAACGGGAGATCGCCAAGCAGGGTCGGGCGGTGATCGTCGAGGGATACACCGACGTGATGGCCTGCCACCTGGCCGGCGTGACCACGGCGGTCGCGACGTGCGGCACCGCGTTCGGCGCGGACCACATCGGCGTGCTGCGCCGGCTCCTGCTGGACACCGACTCGGTGGCCGGCGAAATCATCTTCACCTTCGACGGTGACGCCGCCGGTCAGAAGGCCGCGCTGCGCGCCTTCTCCGACGACCAGCGCTTCGTCGGCCGGACGTTCATCGCGGTCAGCCCCGACAACATGGACCCGTGCGAGCTGCGGCTCGCCAAGGGCGACCTCGCGGTGCGCGACCTGGTCGCCCGGCGCGAGCCGCTTGTCGACTTCGCGCTGCGGCACGAGATCAGCCGCTTCGACCTGGACACCGTCGACGGCCGGGTCGAGGCGATGCGCCGGGCCGCGCCGCTGGTCGCGCAACTGAAGGACCGGGAAAAACGCCCCGAGTACGTCCGCAAGCTCGCCATGGACCTCGGCATGGAGATCGAGCCGGTGCAGCGGGCGGTGCTCGCCGCCGCCAACACCCCGCCGTCCGGCGGCCGGGACGGCGCATCCGCCGCGCGGCCCGCCCCGGCCCGCCCCGAACCGGTCCTGGACAGCCCGCAGTCGATGGTCGAACGGGAGGCGCTGAAGCTCGCCCTCCAACAACCGGTGCTGGCCGGGCCGATGTTCGACGCGGTCGAGGCCACCGAATACCGCCACCCGGTGCACGTCGCGGTCCGCACGGCCATCGCGGCGGCCGGTGGGGCCGCGTCGGCGACGGGTGGCGCGGTCTGGATCGAGAAGGTCCGCGACTCCTGCGACGATCTGGCGTCGGCGGCGCTCGTCGGCGAGCTGGCCGTCGAGCCGGTGCGGATCGACGGCGAACCGGATCCGCGCTACGTGTCGATCACCATGGCACGGGTGCAGTTCGGGTCGGTGACCGCCCGCATCCGGGACCTCAAGTCCCGGATCCAACGCATCAACCCGGTGAACAACAGGGACGAGTACTTCGCCGCCTTCGGCGAGCTGCTGTCACTGGAGCAGCACGCCCGGGCGCTGCGCGAGCAGGCCGCGGGAGGGCTCTAGATGGGACTGTTCAGCCGCAAGCCGAAGCTGCCCCCGACCGACCGGCCGCCGTTGGCCGCCGACGAGCGGGTGCTCGCCTGGGCGGCGGCCGGCAACGGCGAGGGCGACGGCGTGGTGGTCGCCAGCAACCTCGGACTGTGGCTGCCCGGCCGGGGCCACCGCCTCGGCTGGCACGACATCCTCAAGGCGGTGTGGTCCGGTCGGGAGTTGACCGTCACTCCCACCGAACACGTCGCCGAACGCGACGGCTACGCGCTGGTCGCCGACGGCTCCGCCGAGACGTACCTGCTGCTCGACCCGGGTGAGCTGCCGCACCAGGTGCGGGCTCGGGTGACCCGCTCGGTCGCGTACACCGAACACCACCGACTGCCCGGCGGCGCGGCACGGGTCGCGGCCCGGCGGGTGGCCGGGGTCGACGGTCTGACCTGGACCGTCCGGCTCGACCCCGGCACCCCGGCGGACGACGTGGCCCTGCTCGCCGAGACCGACCATCTGGTCACCGTCGCCCGTGCCGCCACCGCACCGGTCGACGGCTGACCGGCCTCAGTTGGCGCCGAGATCCTTCAGCGCCTTGTCGGCGCCCCGGTGCAGCGGCACCGGCTCGGTCCGGCGGGCGGTCTCCAGGGAGATGCCCTTGGCCGCCGGGTTCCCCTGGGCCAGGGCGTCGCGCTTGTCGAACACCGTGCGGGTGATGGCGCAGGCGACGTTGGCGTCCAGATCCTTGCGCACCAGCAGCACGTTCGGCACCACGATGGTCGGTGTGTCGGTTGCCGTCCGGTAGGCGTCTCGGCCGATGGTGCCGGCCTGGTAGGCGGGGCTCAGCTCGGCCATCTTCGGCAGCAGGGGCGCGAGGTCGACGAGTCTGACCTTGTCGCCGGCCGTGGTGAACAGGTCGGTCAGGCCACCGGTGGGCAGGCCACCGGACCAGAAGAACCCGTCGACGCTGCCGTCCTTGACGCCCTCGACCGTCTTGGTCAGGTCGAGCCGCTGCGCCTTGACGTCCTTGGCCGGGTCGAGGCCGGCGGCCTTCAACAGCCGATTGGCGATGACCTCGGTGCCGGACTTCGGGGAACCGGTGGAGATCCGCTTGCCCCGCATCCCGGCCACCGAGGTGATCCCGGAGTCGGTGCGCACCACCACCTGCGTGTAGTTATCTTCGATGCGGGTGAGCGCCTCGACCGGCTGCGGCGCGCTGAAGCTGCCCTTGCCCTCGACCGCGTTGACCGCCGTGTCGAACAGCGAGAACGCCACGTCGTACGCGCCGCCGACCAGCAGCGCCGCCGCCTGCGGCCCGAGGCCGGTCTTCGTGGTGGTCGCCGTGATGATGCCGGCGGCGGCACAGACGGCGGTCACCGCGAGCACGCCGCGTACGCCGGTGACGAGTGCGGTCACCAGCCGGGCCGGGGTGAGCCGGTACGTCCGGTCCGCCGTGCGGGTCCAGGAAGGACAGCGCGACCGCCAGGAGGGTGGCGAAGACGACCGCCCTGGTCGCGGACACCCCCACGGCGAGGAACACGATGATGGCGACCAGCGAGGCGAAGTGGTAGCCGAACCGGGCCAGCAGACGCCACGGCGAGCCGACGTCGATCACCACCGGCCGTACGCCGGAGCGCCGGGCGTCGATCTCCACGGAGAGCAGGATGCCGAGGTAGTAGAGCACCGTGGCCCAGCCCAGCACCTGCAGGTACGACACGCCCAGGTACTCGGCGATGATGAACGCCGCCGCCCCCAGCGTCGGTGGCGACAGGATCGCGCCGACCCCGGCGGCGGCCAACATGCCCCCGGCCCGCTCCGGGGGGTAACCGGCGCGGCGCAACAGCGGCCAGGTCACCGCGCCGATGCTCACCGTCGTCGCCGCGCCGGACCCGGAGACGGTAAGACCCGCCGGGCGCGATCCGATCGGTGACTCGCGGTATCGAGTCGAAGGGCTGCCTGCCGCACCAATTAGCGCGGCAGGCAGCTCTTCAATTCGGGGTGCGGCTCACCGACGGACCCGGCGTCGCTCTGGTCTCGACAGACCAGCTCACAGCCCCGCGCAGCGACAACGCAAAGACCCTGACGTCCCGGGAGAGTCATCAATCGAGATGCCGCGCATTACAATCACCGGCGGGAAGGATGTTGAGCCGGATTTGGGTTAGAGCCAGAGCCTGATCCGCCGCGGTGGAGGTGGGGCAGGTTTGCAGGGGAACCCTGACCCGCAGTGGAATGACTTCCTGCGGACATCACCTCACTATCTCCAAACGCTCCAAGTGCTGCTGCTGCCGAGATCAGTTCCGTCATACCCTTGTGAAGATCCATGTCTTGTTGACTCGCAAACCCCCTGCTGGACGGCACCCCGCCAGGTATCGGCACACCGTGACGCCCTGGCATGCCTGGCGCTGGCGCGCGCCGACCCATGCTCGACGTGACGGGCTGCCGATACAACGGAATGTTGTTCGCCAGCCTATTCCAGTCATCCAACTTTACATTTTGACCACACCAGATCAGTTGGGGTTTTGAGTGCTCCGCAGAGTACTGAAATCGGAAACCGCGCTTCTCCATAGCCGCAACTTCGTCCAGATTTTCAACTCCGCCCCTCCCGAAGCGCCAAATTCTTGAATAAAGTTGTTTGTCAGTTGTGGGCGACGGCATGTTAGTTCCGTTCTCGGCTTGCCATTTGTCGATCTCCGATATCATCTGTACAACGTGCGGTCGCATTGCATCCCTCTCGTGACCATGTAGTGACTCGTCGTTCACGGCTGCTGCAGCGTTGCAGCGCCACCGTTGGGTCGGTGACAAGATTTTCTTTCTTGTAAGGAACGCGAAAATGGCCCTCCAGGTTCATGCCAGGTCGCGGGTCGCCCGTTCGGCGCTGCTCGGCTCGGTGCTGCCGGGCGGGGTTGGTTCGGCTGGGGCTCGCGGTCGGGGTGGCGCGTCCTCGGTGCCCGCGGCCGGCCCGCCGACGGGAGAGTTGCCTGGTCGGACGGGTGGCGACGAACCATCGGGCGAGCTGATGGGCGACACAAAGGGACGATGCACGTCGATCGGTCGACCGGTGGGGCATCGACCGGCGTTTCGGTGGCGGTGCCCGGGCGGCAGCGCGTCCGGCTGGTCGCGGGAGCGTATGTGCGTGGAGCGCTGTCGGACCCGGCGGTTAGGGTCGGGCGGTGACTTCGGGGCGATCACTGATTGAGGCTCGCGGGCTGGTGAAGCGGTTCGGCGACTTCACCGCCGTGGCCGGCATCGACGTCGAGGTGCGCTCGGGGGAGGCGTTCGGCTTCCTCGGGCCCAACGGCGCCGGCAAGTCCTCCACCATGCGGATGGTCGGCTGCATCTCCCCACCGAGCGGCGGCGAGCTGCGCATCCTCGGCATGGATCCGGTGGTCGACGGGCCGGCGATCCGGGCCCGGCTCGGCGTGTGCCCACAGTTGGACAATCTCGACCCGGAGCTGACCGTCCGGGAAAACCTGACGGTGTACGCCCGCTACTTCGGCATCGCGCGTCGGGCGGCCCGCGAGCGGGCCGACGAGCTGCTCGACTTCGTCCAGCTCAGCGAGCGCGCCGACAGCAAGGTCGAGCCGCTCTCCGGTGGGATGAAGCGCCGGCTGACCATCGCCCGAGCGCTGGTCAACGATCCCGAGATCGTGCTGCTCGACGAGCCGACCACCGGCCTGGATCCGCAGGCCCGGCACCTGGTGTGGGAGCGACTGTTCCGGCTCAAGCAGCAGGGCGTCACGCTGGTGCTCACCACCCACTACATGGACGAGGCCGAGCAGCTCTGCGACCGGCTGGTGGTGATGGACGGCGGGCGGATCGTCGCCGAGGGCTCGCCCCGAGCGCTCATCGAGCAGCACTCCACCCGCGAGGTGGTCGAGCTGCGCTTCGCCGCCGAGTCGCAGGAGCCGTTCGCCGGCAAGCTCGACGGGCTGGGGGAGCGGGTGGAGGTGCTGCCCGACCGGGTCCTGCTCTACGTGCCCGACGGCGACGCGGCGGTCGCCGAGGTCTCCGCGTTGGGGCTCAACCCGGCGAACGTGCTGGTGCGGCGCAGTGGCCTGGAGGACGTCTTCCTGCACCTGACCGGCCGCACCCTGGTCGACTGACCGCACCGCCGGGCTGATCGTTGGCGGTTCAGCCACCACATCCCCGGCGTGTCGTACCGCTGAGCTGCCAACGATCACCGCTCATCGCGTCCTGGCCCAGGTGAGGAAACGGTCGGTCAGCCCGTCGTGCCCGGCGAGGTCCCCGGTCGCCTCGTCGAGCAGCGTGGCGAGGTAGATGAGCAGGCCGATCCGGTTCTCGCGGTATTCGCCCAGCAACGCCAGGCGGGCCGGCGAGCAGGGCCACGCGGCGCCGCAGACCCGGCAACGCCAGGACGGGCGCGCCGCCACGTGCGGACGGTAGCGGGGCATCGGAGCCTCCCGTGGTCGTGAGCCGGCCGGGCGAGTCGTACCGGGGTGGGTGGGAGCGCCCCGGATCGGGGGTCACGGGGCGCTCCCGGCCTGGTTCCGCCCGTCGTCCGATCCCGTGAGCGGTCCCGCTGCGTGACAGTCTGCTGAGCAGCCGACTACCGTGGGAGGTTCCGCGCGCCGACGACCAGCGCGTACGGCGATCGGCCCGGCGCGGTACGGGAATGTACGGAGGCTGTCCGTGGAGAGTTCGTCCATGCTGGAGCACTTCGCGGAGGAGCTACGGCTGGCCCGGGCCACCAGTGGCATGTCCCAGGCGGCGTTGGCCGAGGCGTTGAGCTATTCCGGGGCGCTGGTCGCCAAGGTGGAGACCTCCGAGCGTCGACCGAGTCTGGACTTCGCGCGGCGGTGTGACGCGGTGTTCGCGGCCGACGGGCGGTTCGAGCGCATCCAGCGGCGGATCAGCCGGGAGGCCGTGGTGCCCTGGTTCCGTGACTGGGCCGGCATCGAGCAGGAAACCACCGCGCTCCGCTCGTTCGAACCGCTCTACGTGCCGGGTCTCGTGCAGACCGAGAGCTACGCCCGCGCGATCCTTGCCGGTGCCGGCCTCTTCGCGGCGGACGAGGTGGAACAGCAGGTGACCGCGCGGCTCGACCGGCAGGCGGTGCTCACCCGAGACCGGCCACCGCTGCTCAGTCTGGTCGTCGACGAGTTCGCGCTACGCCGCCGCGTCGGCGGGCCGGAGGTGATGCGCGAGCAGTTGCGCCACCTCGTGAAGCTCGGCTCGGCCCTGCCCCGGGTCCGAATCCAGGTCGTGCCGCTGTCCGCCGGTGCGTACGCTGGGCTCGATGGTCCCTTCGTGATCGCCACCGCAGCCACCGGTGAGGATGTCGTCTACCTGGACGGGCAGCGCCACGGGCAGGTGATCGACCGCTCCGAGTACGTGCGGCAGATGGTCGAGGTGTGGGAGTCGATCCGCGGTGAGGCACTATCGCAGCAGCAGTCCCTCGACCTGATCGCGGAAGTGGCGGAGACATGGAGCTGAACGGCGCTCGGTGGCGCAAGAGCAGCCGCAGCAACGGCAGCGGCGGCAACTGTGTGGAGGTTGCCGACAACCTGCCTGGGCTGGTGGCCGTTCGCGACTCGAAGGATCCGGGCGGTCCGGTGCTGGTCTTCGCGCCCGACGCCTGGCGCGCTTTCGTCGGGCCCGGTGCCGTCCGCCAGTTGTAGCGGCAGCGCTCCTCGGAGATCTTGGTACGAAAGTGCCCCTCCAGGGGCAGTGTCGTACCAAGATTTCGGCCCCGCCCACTCGGACCGGGTCATGATCAAATCAGGATCGCCGATCTCGGGGTGTCCCGCTGCGGACACCCCGTTTGCAGTGACCCGAGCCGATCAGTGCGCCCGAAACCCGGACGACACGTCGACGGGGTCGCCGTAGGGTGACCGGCGGTCTGTCGTACCCCGGGGGTAGACAGGTCGGGGACGGGGGGTGGTCGTGGTGAGCGTTGTGCAGCGGGCGCGGGTCCCGTGGGTGCCGGCGTGGGCCGTGTTCGAGCACTACCTGGTCGGTCTGCGGCGCACGTGGCGGGCGGGGGTGTTCTCCTCGTTCCTGCTGCCGGTGCTGACCGTGCTGGGCTTCGGGTTCGGCGTCGGCGCGTACATCGACCAGGGTGTCGGCGGAGTGCGTTACCTCGACTGGCTGGTCCCGGGGCTGATCGCGTCGACCGCGCTCCAGGTGGCCGTGGGCGATTCGACGTGGCCGGTGTTCAGCAACTTCCGGTGGGTCAAGACCTACTTCGCGCAGGGCGCGTCGCCGCTGCGGGTGGGCGACATCGTCGCCGGGCACCTGGCGTTCGTGCTGTTCCGGGTGCTCACCACGATCGCGGCGTTCCTGCTGGTGACCGGGCTGTTCGGGGCGCTGCGCTCACCGTGGGCGGTGGCCGCCCTGCCGGTGGTCGCGCTGCTCGGGCTCGCCGTGGCCGCGCCGACCTTCGCGTACGCGGCGTCGGTGTCCAGCGACAGTTGGTTGGCGATGCTGTTCCGGTTCGCGGTCATCCCGATGACGCTGTTCGCCGGGGTGTTCTTCCCGGTCGAGTCGCTGCCCGAGGCGTTGCGCTGGCTGGCGTACGCGACGCCGCTGTGGCACGCCGTCGACCTGTGCCGGGCCGCCACGCTCGGCGTCGCACCGCAGTGGTCGATCGTCGGGCACCTGCTCTACCTGGCCGCCTGGGCGGTCGCCGGGTGGCTGCTGGCGCTGCGCGCGTTCCGTCGCAAGCTCGTCGTCTAGGGAGGGTTCGTGCTCACGCTGGTCCTGCCCCGGCTGGTCGACGTCTCCGCCGCGTCCCGGCGGTCGGTGTCGGTGGTCGAACGCAACGTCGCGGCGTTGAAGTCGGTCTACTGGCTGTTGCTGCTCTCCGGCTTCGTGGAGCCGCTGCTCTACCTGCTCTCCATCGGGATCGGTGTCGGGGCGCTGGTCGGTGACCTGCCGTTGCCCGACGGGCGGCTGGTCTCGTACGCCGAGTTCGTGGCCCCGGCGATGCTCGCCTCGTCGGCGATGACCGGGGCGCTGGCGGAGACCACGTTCAACTTCTTCGGCAAATTCAAGTACATGAAGCTGTACGACGGGATGATCGCCACCCCGGTGCGGCCGTTCGAGATCGCCCTCGGGGAGCTGGGCTGGGCGATGCTGCGGGGCAGCGCGTACTCGGCGGCCTTCCTCGCGGTGATGGTCGCGTTCGACCTGACCACCGTGGTCCGGGCGCTGACCGCTCTGCCGGCGGCGGTGCTGGTCGGGTTCGCGTTCGGCGCGCTCGGCATGGCGGTGTCCACCTTCATGCGCAGTTGGCAGGATTTCGACCTGATGGGCTCGGCGCAGTTCACCCTGTTCCTGTTCTCCGGCACGTTCGTGCCGGCGCAGGCGTACCCGACGCTGCTGCACTGGCTGATCGAGGTCACTCCGCTGTACCGGTCGGTGCACCTGATCCGCGACGTGACCCTCGGCGTCGGTGGGTGGGCGTGGCTGCTCGACGTGCTCTACCTGCTGGTGCTGGTGGGGGTCGGCCTGCGGGTGGCGTCGCGACGGATGGGCAGGTTGCTCTACCCGTAGTGGTTACGCGCCGTCGTCGACGGGGCATGTCGGAGGTGACACCACCGACGATGAGGAGGGGCGATGGCCTCGGACGAGTCTTCCGCCCACCAGGCCCGTGAACGCGACGACGCCAGCGCGCCGGTCGGCCCCGACGCCGGCCCGGACAGCCCCACCGACCTGCCCGGCAGCGGCTGGAAGGCGGCGATGCGCCGCACGGTTTCCGAATTCCAGGACGACAGCCTGACCGACTGGGCGGCGGCGCTGACCTACTACGGCGTGCTGTCCATCTTCCCGGGCCTGCTGGTGTTGATCTCCATCCTCGGCCTGCTCGGCACGAGTGCCACCAACGGCGTGCGGGACACCGTGAACCAGGCGGTGCCGGCCGGCAGCATCCGACAGATCATCACCGACGCGATCGGCACGGCGCAGGACAACGGCGGCCTGGCCAGTGTCGCGGCGATCATCGGTCTGGTGGCCGCGTTCTGGTCGGCGTCCGGCTACATCGGCGCGTTCATGCGCACCTCGAACACCATCTACGACGTGCCCGAGGGCCGGCCGATCTGGAAGACGCTGCCGATCCGGCTCGGCGTGACCGCGGTGATCGGGGTGCTGCTGCTCGCCGCCGCGGTGATCGTGGTCTTCACCGGTCGCCTCGCCGAATCGGTCGGTGACGTGATCGGGCTCGGCTCGACGGCGGTCCCGGTGTGGGACGTCGCGAAGTGGCCGGTGCTGCTGATCATCGTCAGCCTGATGTTCGCCATCCTCTACTGGGCCTCGCCGAACGCGCGGCACGGCGGTTTCCGCTGGGTCAGCCCGGGTGGGGTGCTGGCCGTGGTGATCTGGCTGGTGATCTCCGGTCTGTTCGCCCTCTACGTGAGCAACTTCGGCTCGTACAACAAGACGTACGGGGCGCTGGCCGGGGTGATCATCTTCCTGATCTGGCTCTGGCTGAGCAACATCGCGATCCTGCTGGGCGCCGAGTTCGACGCGGAACTGGAGCGCGGCCGCGCCATCTCGGCCGGTCACGCGGTCGACGACGAGCCGTACGTCGAGCTGCGCGATGACCGCAAGCTGCGGAAGACCCGCCGGGCGCGATCCGATCGGTGACTCGCGGTATCGAGTCGAAGGGCTGCCTGCCGCACCAATTAGCGCGGCAGGCAGCCCTTCAATTCGGGGTGCGGCTCACCAACGGACCCGGCGTCGCTCTGGTCTCGACTCGGGCACCTATTCAGTCACAAAAAAACCAGCCAATGCTTTTTGCACTTTGCGCTCCTTCGCGTCAAGCGCCAACCTCAGGGCTATTGCGTAGTCCGTCTGCGCAGGTCAGCTCCAGCGCAGCCCCTGTCCTGGTGGTCCCGGTCCATTGGCCTGCGGAGCTACAGGGCCACGGCCGTTTCATGATCACGATGTGAGGCCGAGGATGGTGAATGGCCTGGTCATGTTGCGGGCTGCCCAGCGGGTGGCTTCGGTGATGTCGGGT
>NZ_JBFAHZ010000077.1:0-20322 GCF_040654415.1 Micromonospora sp. NPDC050695 | reverse complement strand
GTGCGGATCTTGGCGCCGGGCGCCGGGCGCCGGGCGCGGGGCGCGGGGCGCGGGGCGCGGGGCGCGGGGCGCGGGGCGCGGGGCGCGGCGTGGGGCGCGGCGTGGGGCGGGGCGCGGCGTGGGGCGGGGCGCGGCGTGGGGCGGGGCGGGGTGCGGTGCGCGGGGCGGGGTGCGGGGGCGGGGTGCGGGGTGTGCGGGGTGTGGGGCGTGGGGTGCGGCGCAGCAGAGCGTGCCGGGTTCCGCGTGCGGCGCGCGCCAGGGCGTGCGGCTGCGGCGTGGGGTGCGGGCCGGGGTGCGGCGTGGGCGGGGTGCGGGGTCAGGCCGGGGCGGGGGTCCGCTCGGGGGAGGCCGGGGTCGTCGTCTCCCGGCCGTCCTGGGCGGGGGTGAGCAGCCTGCGCAGGGAGAGCGCGACCAGCGAGGCGACCAGGCAGCCACTGACCACGGTCGCCACCCAGACCCGGCCGTCGGCGGCGCCGATGAGCGGGCCGGCGGTGACCGGGCCGATGACACCGCTGATTCCGAAGATCATTGAACTCATCGCGTTGTACCTGCCGCGCAGCTCGTCGGTGGCCAGCGCGTTGGTCAGCGCCGGCATCACCGGGGACAGCATCGTCTCGCCGAAGCCGAAGATCGCCGAGCAGGCCACCACACAGAGCGCGGCCAGTAGGGCGCCCTCGGTGCTGACGAGGCCGGCGGCGCCGAGGACCAGCCAGGCGGCCGCGAACACCGCCCCGACCACGGCCAGCGCGGCGGTGCGGCTGCGGCCCTCGATCCGCCGGATCACCAGGAGTTGGGCGAGCACGATCGTCACGGTGTTCGCCGCGAGCGCCCAGGCAACCACCCGAGGGCTCACCTCGGCGACCCGCACGGCGTACGCGGCGAAGCCCACCTCGATCTGCGCGTACCCGCAGGTGGTGAGGACCAGACCGAAGATCACCAGCCGGCGGAACGGGCGATCCCGGAGCACGGTCAGGTAGCCGCCGGCCGACGGCTGGTCCGCGGCCCGGCGGTCGCCGAGCCGGTGCCCGACGCCCGGCAGGGTGAGCAGGATCAGTGCCGGCATGAGATAGCTCACCGCGTCCAGCAGGTAGATCGCCTGGAAGGTGCCCGGTCGGGCCGTGTCGACGATCGCGCCGGAGGTCATGCCGCCGATGCCGATACCGAGGTTGAGCAGCGCGAAGTTGAGCCCGAAGACGCGTTGGCGCTCACCGTCGTCGGTCAGCGAGGCGAGGATGGTGTTCTGACCGGACCAGATCGCCGAACTGCCCACCGCGATCACCGTCATCACCGCGAACGCGGAGGCGCTGGAGTCGACCAGGGCCAGCGAGCCGGTGCCCGCCGCCTCGATCACCAGGCACGGCAGTACCACCCGGCGTGCCCCGAAACGGTCGATCAGCGTCCCGCCCAGCGGCGACAGGGCCAGCGTGACCGCGCCGTACCAGCCGATCACCAGGCCGGCTCGGGTGTCGGTGAGCCCGCGCACGTCGGTCAGGTAGATGAACAGGAACGGCAGGGTGAGGCCACGCCCGACCGCCGACAGCAGGGTGCCGACGAGGAGCCGGCGAGCTTCCGGACGGCGGGGTAGGGCGCGACGCAACATGTCCGCATTCTGTTCGTCGGGTGTGACACCGCGCGAACCGTTTACCGAGGCGGCGGCTGTCGGGGTGCTCTGCCATGCTGGCCCGGTGAGCGTGACCTGGCGACACCTGCCCGCATCCGCCCGCGAGATCGCCGGTGCCGCCACCGACGCGGTCGAGGCCGCGAAAACCCGGGACACCGAGGCGTACGACGTGGCTGCGGGCCGGCTCACGACCGCCGAGCGTTCGGGCTTGGTGCTCGGTGCCGTGGTGCGGCTGCTGCTGGAGGAGACGCATCCGGACGGGCTGGACGGTGATGACGTACGCCAGGTGCTCCAGCGGTGCGTCCGCGCGGCGGCCCCCTGGCGACCGGACGTCGACCCGCACGTCGTGCTGGTCCTGCTGGCCGGGGCGCTCGGCGTGTACGACCCGGGTGAGGACGACTCCCCGCCCGACGCGGCGGCGCTCGCCCGACACGGTCCGCTGCTCGTGGCCGACCTGCTGGCGGTGACGGGCCGGCCGGTCGACGGCTACCTGAGCGCGGCGTTCGCCGAGATCGAGCGCACCGAACGGCACGACTGACAGGCACCGAACGGCACGACTGACAGGCACCGAACGGCACGACTGACAGGCACCGAACGGCACGACTGACGGGCACCGAACGGCACCGAACGGCCGAGGGTGCAGAACGATCGGCGCTGATCACATCGGTCGGTGTCGCGCTACTCTCTGGTCCGCATGATCAACTTGTAACGGGGGTACGTGATGGACAGACGTGTGTGGGCGGGGCTGGCGGTCGTACCGCTGCTCGGTGGTGTTGGCCTGGTGGCCCCGGCGACGCCCGCGGTGGCGGTGGCCCCGGCGCCGGTCGCCCAGGCGGCGGCCAGTCCGGCGAACGAGCTGTACGTGAGCGGCAAGGACTGCGCGCCGGGTGCCGACGGCAGCGAAGAGGCGCCGTACTGCACGATCTCGGCCGCGGCCGCGGTGGCGCAGCCCGGCCAGACGGTGTTGGTGCAGCCCGGGGACTATCCGGAGACGGTCACCTTCACCCGGTCCGGCACGGAGACCGCGCCCATCACGTTCCGTGCCGTCGCCACCTGGTCTGGTCGGATCACCGTCGGCAACATCGGTGACACCGTTGTGGGCACCGTCTTCAGGTTCACCGGTGTGCACGACGTCGTGGTCGAGGGCTTCATCGTGGAGGACACCGACACGGTGACGCCCGTCGTGGTCGACGCCTCGACGAGAGTCACCATCAACGACATCGCCGCGCACGCCTATCGCGCTCCGGCGGCCGTGCACGTCACCGGTAACTCCACCGACGTCACCATCAGCCGGGCGTTCCTGACTCACTTGGCGGCCCCCGCCATCCGGATCGATCCGGGTGTCCGCGGGACCGTGGTCGTCAACAACCATCTTCACCTGGGTGGTCTGCTGGCCACCGACGCTCCTGGGACGGTCATCACCAACAACACGGTGCTCACCTACTGCGTGCGGGGAATCGACGTGGTCGGCGACTCGACCGGGCTCTCGTTGCAGAACAACATCGTGCGCACGAGCCTCGGTCACTTCGCCTGCAAGACGCCGCAGGACGCGATCGCCATCGCGGTCGCCGCGCCGGCAACGGGAGCCGTCTCCAACTACAACCTGATCGACCCGATCAGTGGTGGTCCCGTCTACCAGTGGGCGGGCACGACCTACTCCGACCTGGCGTCGTTCCGGGCCGCGACCGGGCAGGGCGGCAAGGACATCGCCGCCGACCCGCTGATCGTCGGGAGCACGAGCGGAGGACCCAAGACCTTCTTCCCGGCCGATCCGACCTCGCCCGCCGTGGACTCGGCGAACGCCCTCGCGCCGGGCGTCACGCGCACGGACATGCTCGGCAACCCGCACAGTGACAACCCTGCCGTGGCGAACACCGGCACCGGCAACGGATTCCACGACCGGGGCGCGGTCGAGGCTCAGGGCACCCCGGGGAACGGGCAGTACGACATCCGGCAGAAGCCCGGTGACGACTCGTTCGCCGTGACGGCGACGGTGACACCGCAGTTCGCCTGGCCGGTGGACGGCGAAGGCGGCACCATCTCCTACCGGTTCGACGGAAGGCGCTACCTGATTGTCACGTCGGCCCGCTCGGTCGCCTCATCCTTCAAGGGGGCCGGCACGGGCTGTGTCTCCGTCGCGATCAGCTACACCGGGTTCCGGTGGGCCGGGACGACGAATGGAAGCGTCTGCACCAGGGTCGGTACGCGGTACACGCCGTCCGCCCCGACGCGGTTGCTGGACACCCGGGCGGCGATCGGCACCGCCACCACCACCCCGGTGCCGGCCAACGGCGAGGTCACCGTGCCGATTCCGGCGGTCAACGGCGTACCGGCGGCCGACATCATCGCGGTGGTGCTGAACGTCACCGTCACCGCGCCCACCATGCCCGGCTTCATCAGCGTCCGCGCCCCGAACGGGCAGCTCGGCTCCTCGAGTGTCAACTTCGTCGCCAACGAGACGGTTCCGAACCTGGTCATGACGCAGGTGACCGGTGGGGTCGTCCGGCTGGTCAACCGCAGCGGCGGCACCGTCCACCTGCTCGCCGACCTGCAGGGCGTGTACAGCCGCAAGGGTTCCGGGTTCAAGACGCTCGACCCGACCCGGGTGCTGGACACCCGTACCGGCACCGGCCTTCCCCTGGCCGCGAACGGTGAGCGGCGGCTGGACCTCTCCGGAAAGCTACCCGCGGACGCCACCGCCGCGATCCTCAACGTCACCGTCACCGCGCCGACGACGGCCGGTGTGCTCAGCGTCTACCCGGATGGCTCACCGGCGCCCCTGGCCTCGAACCTGAACTTCGTGGCCCGGCAGACCATCCCCAACCTGGTCGTCGTGCCGGTGGTGGCGGGGAAGGTGATGATCCGCAACGTCAGTTCGGGGACCACCCACGTGGTTGCCGACCTGGCCGGCTACTTCGGCTCGGCCGCGTCGGGTGCGGACCAGACCTACGTGCCGTCGGAGCGCCGGGTCGCGGACTCCCGCGATGACTCCGGATGGCTCAGGACGGTGAGTCCAGGCCCGTTCGCCGCATTCGCCGTCGGTGGTGCCCCGATCCTCAGCGACGTCTGGTGCGGAACGGGATGTCCACTGGTAACCGCCGGGGTGTTGAACCTGACCGTGACCGCGCCGGCGGCGGCGGGTGTGCTGACCGCGTACCCGCGCGGGACGGCGAGGCCAACCGCGTCGAACGTGAACTTCGTGGCCGGGGAGACCGCCTCCAACCTGGTGGTGTCGAAGACCGGCGGCAATTATGTGGATGTCGTCAACAACAGCTCCGGTACGGCTCACCTCATCGCCGACCTGGCCGGATACTTCATCGCTTCGGCCTACTGAGGCGCGGTGCTGCACAGCGGCCGGGCATCGGATCGATCCGATGCCCGGCCACTGCGCCGATCGACCCGGATGTCCAGCCGATCGGTCAGCCCGGCGACCTGGCCGGGGACGTCCACATTGGTATCGGTCACGGTATTCTCCGCGAACTTGAGTGATCGACTTTGGCACGGGGGTCAAGATGGAAATCCGACGTTGGGCGCAGCTTGCGCTCGTACCACTGATTGGCGGCGCGGCCCTGGTGTGCCCCGCGGTGCCCGCCGCGGCGGCGCCCGCACCCGTCTCCGCGGCGGTAGCCGCCGGCGAACTGAACGTCAGCCAACACTGGTGCCTGGGCAGCGGCGACGGCAGTGAACAGCGGCCGTTCTGCACCATCTCCGAGGCGGCGGCGGTGGCCGGCCCGGGCCAGACGGTGCTGATCCACCCGGGGGAGTACCAGGAGAACGTCCGGTTCACCCGTTCGGGCACCGAGTCGGCGCCGATCACCTTCCGCGCGGTGAACGTCAACTGGCAGATGGCGCGGGTGGGCAGGTACAACACCGCGGCGGTCACCGGGACGATCCTCGACCTCAGTGGCGTGCACGACGTGACGGTGGAGGGCCTGGTCGTGTTCGGGGCCCACAACGCCGACGTCGTCACGGTGCGGGATTCTCAGCGGGTCCGCCTCGACAAGCTCACCGTCGAGACCGGTGCCTACGGCCCCAGCGGAGTGCGGATCAGCGGTGTCTCGAACCGGGTGACGCTGAGCCGTAGCTTCGTCTACAACACGCAGGGCGCTTCGGTGACCATCGAGCCGGGGGTCACCGACACGACGGTCACCGCCAGTCAGTTCGACGGCTTCGGCCTGGCCGCAGCGGATACGCGCGGCCTCACCATCACCGGAAACACCTTCCAGGTCGACTGCAGCAGTGGCATCGACCTGGCCGGCAGCTCACCGGGCGCCTCGATCCGCAACAACATCGTCGTCACGACCCGCCGGCGCCACGTGTGCGACACCCCGGCGAACGCGGTCGGTATCCGGTTGTCCGCCGGGTCGGTGGCGGGCAGCAGCACCGACCACAACCTGTTCGACCCGACCAGCGGTGGAGTTCCCTACAACTGGGCGGGCACCGATCACCCGACCCTCACCTCGTTCGTCGCGGCGACCGGGCAGGGCGTCCACGACCTCTCGGCCGACCCGAAGCTCGTCCGGGTGAACGGTTGGGACCGGAACTACCTGGAGACCGCGCCTGGTTCGCCCGCCCGGGACTCGGCTGACGCGAACGCCCCCGGTGTCCTGGACACCGACATGCTCGACGCCTCCTTCGCCGACGATCCGGCCGCCGCGAACACCGGCACCGGCAGCGGGTACCGCGACCGGGGTGCGGTGGAGGCTCAGGGACCGGTCACCCAGGACCCGCTGCGGGTCGAGCGCAAGGTCGGCGGCGGCCCGTTCGACGTGGTCGCGCGGTCGGGTCTGCACTCCGCCTGGCCGGTCGAGCGGGAGCGGGCCCAGTACGCCTACTACCTCACCGGTAAGCGGTTCTGGCGGGTGACCGACGCCGCGACCGCCGAGTACACGCTGCGGCGCGCCGGCGACGCCTGCGTCCAGGTGCAGGTCTCGCAGACCGATTTCCGACTGCCCAAGGAGTACGAGGGACCGGTCTGCACCCAGGTCGGTGCGCGTTACGTACCGGTGGCGCCGACGCGGGTTCTGGACACCCGAGCCCGGATCGGAGTGCCCGACATCCGGCCGGTCGCCGCCTTCGGGCGGGTCGAGTTGCCGGTAGGCACCATCGCCGGAGTGGCGCAGGAGGACATCAGTGCGGTCGTCCTCAACCTGACGGTGACCCAACCCAGCGCCTCAGGTTTCATCAGGGTCGACTCGACCGGCGCCTTCAGCAGCTCGTCCAACCTCAACTTCGTGACTGGGGAGACGGTGCCGAACCAGGTGACCGTACCCGTCGTCGGCGGCTCGCTGGTGTTCACCAACTACAGCTCGGGCACCGTTCACCTGATCGCCGACCTGCAGGGCTTCTACGCCGCGAACGGGTCTGGCTTCGCGTCGGCACCCCCGGCACGGGTCATCGACACCCGGGAGGGAACCGGCACGCCGTTCCCGGCGATGGGCATCCGTACCCTCGACCTCTCCGACCGGCTGCCCGTCGGCGCGACGGCCGCCGTGCTGTCGGTGACGGTCACCGCTCCGACCACCAGCGGCGTGCTCACCGTCTACCCGTACGGCTCGACGGCACCCACCGCGTCCAGCCTCAACTTCGTCGCCGGGCAGACCATCCCCAATTTGGTCACCGTGCCGGTGGTGAACGGCCGGGTCAGCATCCTCAACAACAGCTCCGGCACCACCCACGTCATCGCGGACCTGGCCGGCTGGTTCAGCCCGAACGCCACCCAGACCTTCGTTCCGATCACGTCGACGCGGATCGTGGACTCCCGGGACAGCACCGGGCTGCCCGGCCGTACGCCGGCTTCCCTCACCGCCGGGGAGACGGTCCGGTTCGAGCCATTGCGGCCTGGCGTCACCTGCGCGCCGGCCTGCCCCGCCCCGACCGCACTGGTAGGCAACGTGACCGTCACCGCGCCGACCAGGCCGGGCGTGCTCACCGTTCACCCCGGCGGCGGGCCGCGGCCCACCGCCTCGAACGTCAACTTCGTCGCCGGTGAGACGGCGTCGAACGCCGCCGTGGTCGCGGTCGGCTCGGGCGTCGACCTCTTCCACAACAGCGGGGGTACGTCCCACGTCATCGTCGACGAGGCGGGCTACTTCATCGCCGCCGCGTCCTGACCCGCGTAGCGCTGAAGAACCGGCGCCCTCCGCGTACAGCGTGGGGCGCCGGTTCTTTCTGCCTGAGGTGCCGGGGCAGCCGGCACGGCACGCGTGAATATAGGCTGCGGCGAGATTTGTTCGACTTCCACGGGGGACGGTTGATGAGAAGACACAGGTCGGTGCAGCTTGCGGTCGTACCGCTGCTGGCGGGTGTGGGCCTGGTCGGGCCCGCCGGGCCGGCGGTGGCGGCATCCGCGCCAGCCGGGGCCAGGGCCGCCACACCTGGCACCGAGGTGTACGTCAGCCAGCGTGACTGCAAGCCCGCTGGCGACGGCAGCGAGGCCGCGCCCTACTGCACGATCGGTGCCGCGTTGGCTGTGGCCCAGCCGGGTCAGACGGTGCTCGTGCAGCCGGGGAACTACGCGGAGAAGGTGACAGTCACACGGTCCGGCACGGAGTCCGCGCCGATCACCGTGCGTGCGGTCAACACCTCGCGGGGCCTCGTCCGTCTCGGTCACTACACGCTCAGCGGTACGCCGCTGACGATCTCCGGCGTGCATGACGTCGTGGTCGAGGGCTTCACGCTCACCGGCCCGAGCAATGCGGTGCCGGTTCTGATCAGCGGGGCCCAGCGGGTTACCGTGGACGGCATCGCCACCGGCGGGGGCACCCTGCCCGCCGTCCGTGTCACGGGTTCGTCCAGTGCTGTCACGGTCAGTCGGGGCTGGTTCCCCGGCTCGGGCACCGCCGCCACCGGCGTGGCTGTCGAGGCGGGTGTCACCGGCGCGGTGGTCACCGCCAACACCTTCTTCAAGACCCTGGTCGCCGTGACCGACGCGCCGGGAGCCCGGATCACCGGCAACACGGTGGTGACCGACTGCGCGACCGGGATCGTGCTGGCCGGTGCCTCGACCGGCGCGAGCATCCGGAACAACATCCTGCGTACCGGTGCCGGTCCCGTCCCGGCACCGGAAACCTGTGCCGCCCCGACGACGGCGCCAGCGATCTCGGTCGCCGTCGCCGCCACCGGCGGCACGGAGGCCGACTACAACCTGGTCGACCCGGCCAGTGGTGGGGCTGTCTACCGCTGGGGCGCGACCGACCACGCCGACCTGGCGTCGTTCCGGGCGGCGACCGGTCAGGGCGATCACGACATCCTGGCCCCGGTCCTGCTGGGCGAGCGGTTGGGCACCGAGCGTGGCTGGTTCCCGCCGACCGCCGCTTCGCCGGCGATCGACTCCGCCGACGCGACGGCACCCGGCGTCGCCCGTACCGACCTGCTGGACAACGCGCACGCCGACGCACCGACCGTGGCCAACACCGGTACCGGTAACGGCTACCACGACCGGGGCGCGGTCGAGCTCCAGGGTGGCCGGACGGTGAGCGGGTACGGGGTCCAGAGCAAGCCTGGCGGTTCGTCGCTGGACTACACCGCTCCCCTGACGGTCAGCCACGCGTGGCCCACCGATGGCCCGGTGGGCAAGGTTGCCCAGCGGTTCACCAACGATCGGTTCTACCGGGTGGGTCCGATCGTGCCGGCCGATAGCCAACTGCAGCGTGCCGGCACCGCCTGCGTGAGCAACGACATCCGGTTCGACAACTTCCGGGTGCTCCCGCCGAGCGTGCTCGAGCCGCTGGGTGGAGACTGCGCGGTCCTCGGCGCGATGTTCACCCCGGTGGCGCCGACCCGCCTGCTGGACACCCGCGCCGCCGTCGGGATCAGCACCACCGTTCCCGTCGCGGCCAACTCCGAGATCGTTCTGCCGATCATGTCGATCAACGGTGTGGCGGCCGCGAACATCACGGCTGTGGTGCTCAATGTCACGGCCACCCAGCCGACCACCGCGGGATACCTCACCGTCTACCCCGACGGCAAGACCGCACCCCAGGCGTCGAGCGTCAACTTCGTCCCTGGTGAGACCGTGCCGAACCAGGTCACGGTGCCGATGTCCAACGGCAACCTGCGCATCCGTAACAACGCCGGCGGGACGGTGCACGTCGTCGTCGACCTGCAGGGCTTCTACTCCGGCTTCGGTGACGGCTTCAAGCCGCTGGCGCCGACCCGCGTGCTGGACACCCGGGCCAACGGGGGCGCGCCGGTCCCCGCGAACACCTACCGGGTGCTCGATCTCTCCGGGCGGGTGCCGTCGGGTGCCAAGGCCGTCGTGCTGAACGTGACGGCCACCCAGCCGACGGCGAACGGGGTTCTCACCGTGTACCCGGCCGGTTCGTCGGTGCCGACGGCATCCAACCTGAACTTCGTCACCGGCCAGACCATCCCCAACCTGGTGACGGTGCCGGTGGTGAACGGCCGGCTCGTCATCCAGAACGTCAGTTCCGGCACCACCCACGTGCTCGCGGACCTGGCCGGTTGGTACGGGACCGGCGCCGTCGACGGCTTCGTCCCGTACGGCCCCCAGCGGATCCTCGACACCCGGTCCGGGATCGGCGGGCACACTCTGCCCCAGTTCACGTCGGTCGACCTGTGGGTGCCGTTCCTGGACCCGAACGGGAACGACAACACGCCGAAGCCGACGGCGTTGGTGGCCAACCTGACGGTCACCGGGCCGACCGCACCGGGTGTCCTCACCGCACAGCCCAAGGGTGAGGCGCCCTCGGCCGCCTCGAACGTCAACTTCGTGGCCGGGGAGACGGCGTCGAACGCCGCAGTGGTGCGAGTGGGCGCCAACGGTGCCGTGACGGTGACGAACAACAGTGGTGGCAGCACGGACGTCGTGGTCGACCAGGCGGGCCACTTCATCGCCACCACCCCCTGACCGAACCGATCAGACCCGGAGCCGGCGCCACGTGATGGTGCCGGCTCCGGTCGTTCCGGCGACGGTGATCGATCGACTGACGTGACCGGCCGGGTAGCGCCGGTAGTCTCCGCCTGATCATGATCGACAAAAAGACGGGGATGTCCATGGGCAGTCGCTGGTTTGCCGGGTTCTTAGTCGTACCCCTTGTCCTGGGTGCCGGTGGCCTGGCCGGGCCGGCGGCGCCGGCCAACGCGGCGGTGCCCGCGCGGGCCGCGGTGCCCGTGACCGCCCAGCCGGCCGCCCAGGCCGTCCTGCCGCCCGAGCTTGCGGTGGACCAGCAGCGTTGCTCCGCCAGCGGTGGCACCGGCAGCGCCGACGACCCGTTCTGCACGATCTCCGCGGCGGCGGCCGTGGTCCAACCGGGACAGACCGTGCTCGTCGAGCCGGGGCACTACGAGGAGGTGCTGACGATCAGGCGTTCCGGTACGCCCGAGGCGCCGATCACCTTCCGTTCCTCGGCGGTCCGGGGAGACGTGCGGATCGGCAAAGTCCGGTCCATGGAGGGGCCGACCACCGGCAGCGTCATCATCTTCGCCGGGGTGCACGACGTGGCCCTGCGAGACTTCGTGGTGGAAGGCGTGAGTGGGGCGCCCGCCGTGACGGTGGACGGCTCGACCCGGGTCACCATCGATGGCAACGGCATCCGGGGTGCGACGGCGTCCGGGGGAGTGCGGATCACCGGTGCATCCCGTGACGTCACGGTCAGCCGCCAGTGGTTCCTGATCGGCGGCGGGCCGGTGGTGGCCGTCGGGGCCGGCACCGTCAACGCGGTCGTCGTCGGTAACCAGGGCTACAGCCGCGTCGGGATGGTCGTCACCGACGCCCCGGACACCGTGGTCACCGGCAACACCATCATCACCACGTGTGGGAGGGGAATCGACGTGGCCGGCGACTCGCCGGGCGCGAGCATCCGGAACAACATCGTCGCGACGGCGGGCAGCGTCCGGCAGGTCTGCGCCGATCCGGCGGCTGCCGCCGCGATCACCGTGGCCGCCGGGTCGACCGCTCGCAGCGTCGTCGATCACAACCTGGTCGATCCGGTCAGCGGCGGTCCGTTCTACGTCTGGGGCGGCACCGCACACACCACGCGGGACAGCTTCGTCGCGTCCACCGGTCAGGGTGTCAACGACCTGGCGACGAACCCGGGGATCGACATCGTCGACATCAACTACTGGCGGAGCTGGATCACACTGCGGCCGGGATCTCCCGCCATCGACTCGGCGGACGGCTCCGCCCCGGGTGCCCTGCCGAGTGACATCCTGGGTAACCCGTACAGCGACGACCCGAGCGCCGCCAACACCGGCACGGGCAGTGGTTACCGGGACCGGGGTGCCTGGGAGCGCCAGGGGACGCTGGACGCCGGTGCGATCGACATCCGGCGGGCGGCCGGCGGTGGTCCCCTCGACACGGTGGCGACCATCACCCCGACCCACAGTTGGCCGGTCGAGCGTGAAGAGGGCCGCTACGCGTTCCAGTTCGGCGACCAGACCGTCGCGCGCATCAGCGACGTGCCGCGAGCCAGCTACACGTACCGCCGGGCGGGGGTGTCCTGCGTCTCCTACTACGTCAGCCCGAACGGATTCCGCCGTGTCAACGGCGGCGTGGGGACCACCGATCGGGCCTGCACGGTGACCGGCTCGTACTACACGGCGGTCGCGCCGACGCGGCTGCTGGACACCCGTACCGCTCTCGGCATTCCGACCACGGTGCCGGTTGCCGCCGGCGGCCGGGTGACGCTCGACCTGCCCCAGGTGGCTGGCGTACCGGTCGCCGACATCAGCTCGATCGTTTTGAACGTCACCGTCACCAGCCCCACCACTGCCGGTTTCCTGAAGGTCTACTCCAGCGCCACAGGCGCCATCACGTCGAGCGTCAACTTCGTGGCCAACGAGACCGTGCCGAATCTGGTCACCGTGCCGGTGCGCGACGGCCGGATCTACCTGGAGAACGCCAGCGGGGGGACGGTCCACCTGGTCGCCGATCTCCAGGGCTACTACAGCGCCCACGGCTCGGGCTTCGCCCCGATGACACCGACGCGGGTGCTGGACACCCGCTCGGCAGCTCCGGTCGCCCCGAACGGCGACCTGCACGTCGACCTCTCCGACGTCCTCCCGGCCGACGTGACCGCCGCGATCCTCAACGTCACGGTCACCCAGCCGACGACCGCCGGGGTGCTCACCGTCTACCCGAACGGTACGCCGGTGCCGATGGCGTCCAACCTGAACTTCGTGGCCGGGCAGACGATCCCCAACCTGGTCACCGTGCCGGTTGTCGGCGGTAAGGTGGCGATCCGCAACGTCAGCTCCGGCACCACCCACGTCGTCGCCGACCTGGCCGGCTACTTCGGGTCCGCGGCCTCCGGGGCGACCCAGAGCTACGTGCCGTACGGGCCGTCCCGGATCGCCGACAGCCGCACCGGCGACGGCCTGATCGACCGCACCGCCGGCCCGCTCGAGAAGCAGGCGGTGGCGAGCGTCGAGGCGTGGTACTACAAGGCGTTCGACGGCGCTGACTGCGGTTCGGACTGCCCCGCCCCCACCGCCGTCGTGGCCAACCTGACCGTCACCGCTCCGACCACCGCCGGCGTTCTCACGGCCTTTCCCCACCGGACGACGCCCCCCACCGCCTCGAACGTCAACTTCGTCGCCGGCGAGACGGCCTCCAACCTCGCGGTCATCAAGACCCGGGACGCGGTGATCTCCCTGTACAACAACAGTTCCGGCAGCAGCCACGTGCTCGTCGACCAGGCGGGCTACTTCATCGCGGCCGCCTGAGTTCACGCCGCCCCTCGCCCGCACCGGGCGAGGGGCGGCGCCCAGGCCGGCAGGCCCGCTCCAATTGCGGTGCGCGGGCCGGCGCGGGCCGGGATACGCTGCCGCCGCACTCATCTGTCGATACGTCACGGGGGCGTTGATGAAGAGACGTGAACGGTCGCTGCTCGCACTCATACCGCTGGCGGCGGGCGCGGTCCTGTCGGGGCCGGCGGCCTCCGCCGCGGCCGGGCCCGCGCCGGTCGTCGCGCAGGCGGCCACACCGGCCAACGAGGTGTACGTCAGTGAGAAGCACTGCGACTGGCTGACCGGCGGCGACGGGAGCATGGCGAACCCGTACTGCATGATCTCCTCGGCGGCCGAGGTGGCGCAGCCGGGGCAGACCGTGCTGGTGCAGCCCGGCAACTACGAGGAGGGGGTGTTCTTCACCCACTCCGGCACCGAGGGCGCGCCGATCACCTACCGCGCGGTCAACGGCCCCGACGGTGAGGTTCATGTCGGCGCCTACGAGAACACGTACATCAGGGACACGGTCTTCCACCTGTACAAGGTGCACGACATCGTCCTCGAGGGCTTCTCCGTGCACGCCTGGGGCAGCGAAGAGACGATCGTGGTGAACGGTTCCAGTCGGATCACACTGGACGGTCTCGCGGTCCGCAACTACGAGGACGCGCCGGGGCTGATCCGCCTCACCGGTGGGTCGAGTGACGTCACGGTCAGCCGCAACTTCCTCGCCTCGTACACCAGGGTCGCCGGTGTGGCCGTGGACGCGGGGGTCAGCGGGACGGTGGTGAGCGGCAACGCGTTCCGGGACAGCCGGATGGTCGTCGCGGACGCACCGGGCACGGTGGTCACCGGCAACACCATCGTCAACCGCTGCGACGCGGGCATCCTGGTGACCGGGGCCGCGCCGGGGGTCTCGCTGCGCAACAACATCATCCAGACCGCGGACGGTGTCGCCAGCAGCCCCGGCCGGTGTGCCACCCCGTCGCGTGCGACGGCGATCTCGGTCTCGGCCGATTCGACGCAGGGCACGACCGTCGACCACAACCTCATCGATCCGACCAGCGGTGGCGCACCGTACGACTGGGCCGGCACCGCCCACCCGACCCTGGCGAGCTTCCAGGCCGCGAGTGGCCAGGGTGGCCACGACCTCGTCGCGCCGGCGGGGATCACCGGCCCGCAGGGCTCGGTGTTCGGCTGGTACCCGCTCACCCCCGGGTCGCCGGCGATCGACTCCGCCGACGCGACCGCGCCCGGTGCCCTCCCGACGGACCTGCTGGGCAACCCGCACGCGGATCCGCCGGACGTGAGCAACACCGGCACCGGTCCGGGCTACCACGACCGGGGCGCGACCGAGTACGTCGGCACGGGCGCGCTCGGTGGCAAGTCGTTCCGCCGCAGCGCGGGTGGCGACCCGTTGGACGCGGTCGCGACCCTCACGCCCAAGCTGCCGTACCCGACCGACGGCCCGGGCGGCACGGTGGCGTTCAAGTTCGGTGACGAGCGCTTCTGGCGGGTCGGCCACAGCCCGTCCATGACCTACACGTTCCGCCGCGCCGGCCATGTCTCGGTCACCGGCTGGATCAACTACCTGGGCTTCCGCAAGGCGGACCGGGCCGTCGTGACCGCCGCCGGTGACATCAACGTCGGTCAGATGGGCACGATCGTCGGGGCCACCTACCACCCGGTCGCTCCCGCCCGGCTGCTGGACACCCGTAGCGCCGTCGGAGTGCCCACGAGGACGGCGGTGCCCGCAGGCACCGAGGTCGTCCTGCCGATCGCCGGCATCGGCGTTACGCCGGCGGCGGACATCACCGCCGTGGTGCTCAACGTGACGGCCACCCAGCCGTCGATGGCGGGCTTCCTCACCGTGTACCCGGACGGGACGGCGCCGCCCAGCGCCTCGAGCGTCAACTTCGTCGCCGGCGAGACGGTACCGAACCTGGTCACCGTGCCGATGAGCAACGGCAAGGTCCGGATCCGCAACGGCAGCGGCGGTACGGTGCACGTGATCGCCGATCTCCAGGGCTGGTACGGCGCTGCCGGCAGCGGCCTGAAGACGCTCGCACCGACCCGGGTGCTGGACACCCGTGGCGCGGGCGCCACGGCGTTCCCCGCGAACACGACCCGCCAGGTGGACCTCTCCGCGGCCCTGCCGTCCGACGCCACGGCGGTCATCCTCAACGTCACGGCGACCGGCGCGACGGCTCACGGCGTGCTCAAGCTGTTCCCGGCTGGCGCGGCGGTGCCGGTGGCGTCCAACCTGAACTTCGTCGCCGGGCAGACGATCCCGAATCTGGTCATCGTTCCGGTGACCGGCGGCCGGGTCAGCATCCACAACGAGAGTTCCGGCAGCACCCACGTCGTCGCGGACCTGGCCGGCTACTTCGGTTCCGCCTCGTCCGGTGCCGCCGACAGCTACGTGCCGATGTCTCCGGCCCGGATAGTGGACACCCGGCAGGGCTCCGGCCTGCTGGACCGGTGGGAACGCGCCCCGCTTCAGCCTCGGGAGGATGTCCGTTTCCTGCCCTGGTTCCGGGACGCCGACTGTGTTGACGGCTGCCCGGCTGCGACCGCCGCGGTCGTCAACCTGACCGCCACCGAGCCCACCACGCCAGGTGTGCTCACCGCGTACCCGGCCACCGGGACGGCACCGCCCACCGCGTCCAACGTC
The DNA here is from genome assembly GCF_040654415.1 of Micromonospora sp. NPDC050695. Classification (NCBI taxonomy): domain Bacteria; kingdom Bacillati; phylum Actinomycetota; class Actinomycetes; order Micromonosporales; family Micromonosporaceae; genus Micromonospora; species Micromonospora sp. NPDC050695. Next base: position 4,339 of record NZ_JBFAHZ010000077.1, on the reverse strand, counting down.
AACTTCGTGGCCGGCGAGACCGCCTCCAACCTGGCGGTGGTGCGAACAGGTACGGCCGGCCAGGTCAGGCTGTTCAACAACAGCGGCGGGACCACCCATGCTGTCGTCGACCAGTCGGGCTACTTCATCGCACCCGCCGTCTGACGATGACCAGAGCGGCCGCCGCCGGGGTGCCGGCGGCGGCCGTACGGCCACGAGTGGACGTGGCCCGACCGCCGGTGCTCCACCCACTCGGCCCGTGACCGGGATCGCAGGGGGGTCCTCACGTCGACTGCTGCCGTGCAAGGTTCCAGGGTGGGCAGGCAGCCCCGAAAACGAATCAAGGCCCCTCGGTGGAGGGGCCTTGACCTGCTCTTACCTCTGGTCGGGGTGGCCGGATTCGAACCGACGACCTCTTCGTCCCGAAGTGGCGGCAGTCCGGTCGGATCGGGCGTCGTCAGAGGTCATCCGGCCTGGCGATGCTCGTCCTGGTCTGGTTCGGCGGGCACGGTTGCTGTACTTCGCTGCTGTACTTCCGGCGGCTGCCTCGTCCAGCCGACAAAGCGGCGGTGCAGGGTTCCGGCCGGCGCCCACGGCATGTCCTCGGCGGCTTGGATGAGGTAGCCTCCGAGGTAGAGGGCCAGCGACTCTGGCGCATCGGCGTACTACGCACGCAGCTCTTGCCGCCGCGTCGGACACGGCCACGGCAGGTTGCAGCCACCGCAGCTCCAGATCGGCATGACCGGGCCATGGCTGGTCACTGCTGATCCTCCGTTTGCGGCCAGTGCCCTCGGTTGATCGGTATCCGGTGCCGGGCACGGCACGGCAGGGCGGCTCCGCAGTTGCAGATACGCCGCCAACGCTGCCAGGACCACACCGGCCGATGCCGCCGGGCGAAGGTCAACGCGGTGGCGGAGACGTATTCGTCGTACGAGACACGCCGCACGTACCTCTCCCTCGTCGCTCACGAGGGCGGCAGCATCGTCGCCCTCTCGATGAGGGACACGGCGGCCGGGCGTGCCTCGCACCGACCACCGCATCCCGTGAGCAAGAAGCTACGTTCGGTCGTCTAACGGGATGGGTAAGGTTTCTACCCCTGATTCAGGAGACGAGTCCGACTCTCATAGCCAGGTCGCGTGCGTCGTCCCGGGTGGCACGCGGACCGTCGAGCAGGTCCATGGTGATCTGACGGGCGTACCCGTTGAATCGGATCGTCTCCGGAGCCGACTCGTACGCCTGCCGAAGCGCTGCCACGGTCGCTTCCTTGTCGTCCTTGCCGTAGTGTGCCCGCGCGACCTCGATCAGATGGCGTGCCCGGCGTGGCCTCGACGGAATAGCAGCCGCATCATGGCGACGTGCCTGCCGCACCGCCTCGCCCGACTGCTGCAACTCCACCGCGACGGTCACCGCGTGTGCACCCATGATGATCCGCGAAAACGACGTCTGCGACTGGTAGAAGCCCTCCGGCAGGCGCTGCGCCACCTGGTCCGCGCGGTCCCAGTACCGCCAGGCGCGACCTTCCTCACCGGCACGAGCAGCCGTGTACGCGGCCTCGAAGTTCAGCGCACCCCACAACGCCAGCAGATTCGGGCTTCCGTCAGCCGCCCTCGGCTCCAACGCCGACAGCACCTCCAGCGTCACCCTCATCGCGGTGTCCCAGTCACCGGCCTCCCGATGCACCTGACACAGAAACCAACCTGCACGGGCGATCGCCTCCGGATCACCGGACTCCTGCGCCGCCACCATCGCCCGATCCGTCACCCGCCACAGCAACTCGGCGGCAGGCTGGTAGGCAATGAACATCTGCGCCAACCCGAGCGTTTCCGCCCACAGGGCTTGCGCCTCCCGTCGCCGGCCGCCCTCGTACGCCAACACGGCCCGCTGCCCGTCCCTCAGCAACCCCGGCAACAACCCGCCCAGGACCGTACGGTGATCCGCTGCCTGATGGCGCGCCCGCCACCCTGCCGCAAGTCGCTGCCGCAGACCGGACAACAACTCCGGCGGGGTGTCATCGGGAAGCGCGACATGATTCAGGGCGGCCCGGACCGACACCAGCGCCGGATGCTCGGGCCCGTTGACCACAGCGGACCCATCGGCCAACTCCGCTGCCAAGGCGGACACGTCGATCTTCAGAGCACGCGCAATCCGATCCAGCATATGAATACGCGGTGGCAGGATCCGATCCGTCTCCACCGCCTTGACCCACTCGGCGCTACGGCCCACCAACCCGCCCAGCACCGTCCGACTCTTCCCGGACCGCTCCCGATAGACCTTCAACCGCTGCCCGAACGTCAACTCCGGCAAGGAATCCACCCGGAACCCCCTCGCGTAGCGCAGGACGCACCACCGACCCATCGGCCGCCACCACCGCCAACGCTACCGACCAGACCGACGCCTCATAACCCCCACCACGCCGGCGGCCCGCCCGCACCGGAATGGCATCCAACCCCTCGCTTGTAAGTTCTGGGCGCTCCGTCCGGCGGGGTCCATCCGCGTCTGCGACCTCGGGCGGCTGTCCGTGATCGGCCACTACTGACTGCTGCCCTCATCCCGGCCGGTTGCTGTCAGCGTTGCTGTCGCACACGGGCCGAAGCGCGCCGAGGGTGCTACAGGATGGCGAGCCTTTGCGACGATAGCCCCGTGACGATCCGATCGCTTCCCGGATGAGACATCACTGTCTGCTACCACCGAAAGTGAGCCAGGGCCGTTAACTTGACACTCCCCGCCAGCGCAAGACGAGCACGGCCTGCCGGAAGCAGGTCAACGCCCGCCGCCCCGCACGGGTATCGCCGCAGACGTTCGGCATGCAGCAGGCCGGAGAGGTAGAACATGGTCTCATCGCGTACGGGGAGCGTGGCGGTATAGGTGATACTCATGGGCGGCGCGGAACTCCGGGCGAGTGGTCTGTGAGAGGAACACCCGTACCGGCGTTCCGCGCCTTTACTGGCTCACCCCGCGCCCGTCTGGGTGATTCCTCCACGCATTCGACCTTCCGGACACCATACCCGGTGATCAGAGCCTTACCGAAAGGCTCTCTATGTAGTCATCGGCGAGGGCTTACAACAGGGGTAGTGGCTGGACGCGGGACAGGCGGTGCCGCGATAGAGCCATCGCTATCGGCCGACGTCGACGCCGTCGCAACCCCCAAACCATCAGACTTCAGATTCGCCACCGTGCTCATTTGTGAACTCACACCTGTGGCACTCGGGAATTCCCCTTTGGTTGGTGGCTGCGGGTTACTCTCGGATCTGCTCGGCTTGGCGGCCGCCTGGACCATTCTGCCCGGAAGGCTGTAGTTGATTCCTTGGCGCCGGTCCGGTATAGCCTCGGGCCTAGCAGGGCGGGGCGCATGCATGGGGCCCGTCGGGAAGATGTATATGGTGGTCGAGGTGTCATATGGGTGCGTGTGCGCGTCATGCTCCTTCGTCACAGATTTGGAGGGTCGAGCGACCGGGCTCCAGCGCGTAGGGAGTCACGTCTGCGCGTCCGGGCGTACATACAACGGAAGATTGCCGGCCCCGGTTCACCAGGGCATTCGCAAGGTCGAGCTTTGACCGTTTAGTTGCTTTTGGGGTAGTCACGCCGGTTCGGGCCGGTACGTGGAAGAGCGCGGTCTTCTGGTGATCATTCAGGTGTCTAGGCCGGATGATCACAAGTGAAGGACCGCGCTCGTGGAAGCATCATCGTTGATCGGCGGGTTGTCGGCACGTCTGCATGGCGTGTCGCCACTGGTGGAGCAGGACGCGCTGGGGTTGTTGCAGGTGTTGGCGCAGGTGCCGGACCCGCGGGACCGGCGGGGTCGGATCTATCCGTTGCCGGGTCTGCTCGCGGTCGCGGTCGCGGCGGTGGTCTCGGGGCAGAGTCGGGTCGTGGAGATCACCGAGTGGGCCGCGGATCTGCCGGACGCGGTATGGGACCGCCTCGGGGCGGCCCGGGACCGGTTCACCGGCGCCCGGCGGGTGGCTGATGACAGCACTCTGGGTCGGGTCCTTGCCGGCATCGACGCCGACGCCCTGGATGCCGCGGTGTGCCGATGGCTGATCAGCCGCGCAGGTTCTGGCGGTCCGGGCCGGCGGGTGATCGCCGTTGATGGAAAGACGTTGCGGGGCAGCGGTCCCGCGGGCGCTCAGGTTCATCTGCTCGCCGCCGTGGATCACCATGACGGGATCGTCCTGGCCCAGAGCGACGTCGATGGGAAGACGAACGAGATCACCAGGTTCGTGCCCATGTTGGACACCCTCGACCTGGCCGGGGCGGTCATCACAGCGGACGCCTTGCATACCCAGCGCGAGCATGCCCGCTGGCTGGTAGAGAAGAAAGCCGGTTACGTCTTCGTCGTCAAAGGCAACCAGAAACATTT
>NZ_JBFAHZ010000076.1:0-20436 GCF_040654415.1 Micromonospora sp. NPDC050695 | reverse complement strand
GACTTCGACGTCATGCTGATGATCTCTCCTCAGAACCGTCCAGGAAGAGTATCCCCTGGTAGACGAGCTGTCTCACATCAGCGTGACAGGGAGGGTGGCGTTCCGGGAGCAGGGAATCGAACCCTGCCGCGTCGGCCGTACGGGGTTTCGAACCCGTAACCTCCTGGCTGAGAACCAGGTGAGCTGCCACCTTGCTCCAACGGCCCATGGGGTTGGCGTCAATCGCGCCGACGTCCGGGACCGGGGTGTCGAACCCCGTGTCTCTCGCTCCCAAAGCGAGCGGGTCAGCCGCGCCGAGCCTGCCCGACTTCTACAACGAGGCCATCGACGGCATCGCGACCGGCGAAGGTGTCGGCTCGTGCGGCACCGCCGCTCACCGGCGGGAGCCGGTCATCGTCACCGACATCGCCGTCGATCCCTTCTGGAACGATTTCCGGGACCTGGCCGGCCGGGCCGGGCTGGCGGCCTGCTGGTCCACGCCGATCCTGGCCCGCGACGGCGGCTTGTTGGGCACCTTCGCCATGTACCACCGCACCCCGCGCGTCCCACAGGAGACCGACCTCGCGCTCGCCCGGCTCTTCGCCGGCACCGCGGCCCTGGCCATCGAACGCCACCACATCGAGCAGGGGAAACTCGCCGCCGAAGCACGCGCCACGTCAGCCAACGACGAGCTCGCCAAGGTGGTACGCGTCGAGCGGGAGCTGCGCGCCGAGGCCGAGCAGCGTGCCGCCGCCGCTGCCGAACTCGCCGCTCGGATGCGGGCCGCCGCAGCCGCACAGGCCGCCACACCGCACCCCGAGCACTGCCAGCTCGGCGGCGCCGCCGGCTGCACCGCACCGGCCGAGATCAAGATCGCCGATTCGTGGGGCGACGCGGCGTGGGGCTGCCCCACCCATGTCGAGGAGGCGATCCTCAACGTGCGCTCGGTGTTCATCGCCAACGAGGAACTCGGCGGACTGACCGCCTACCTCAACCGCTGAACGCTGCCCGACGGCGAGGACCACGCCGTACACGACGACGTCGCGGGCGGTGATATGCCCAAAGCCCGGCGGACGGACGTTCCCCTACCTATGGTGGCGCGTATGCGGCACCAGGCGGCGGGCCGTGACCGTTACCGGCGGTTGCGCGGTTTCAATGTGCTCGTCGGCCTGGTACTGGCGGTCGAGGGCAGCTGGATGTGGGCGGCCAGCAGCGACCTGACCCTGCCGGTCACCGCGTCGTACCTGACGGCCGATCCGGTGACGCTGCGCGACGCGACGCTGCCAGAGGTGGCCTTCCGCATCGCCGTCGGACCGGCGGTGGCGGTCTTCCTGCTCCTCGCCGCGCTCGACCACTTCGTCACCGCCGCCCCCGGCGTGCACCGATGGTACGAGCGCAACCTCGACCGGCGGGCCAACTACGCCCGCTGGATCGAGTACTCCGTCAGCGCCTCGATCATGATCGTGCTCATCGGCCTGTTCGTCGGGATCCGCGACCTCGCGGCGGTCATCGGGATCTTCGCCGCGAACACCGCGATGATCCTGTTCGGCCTGCTGATGGAGCGGCAGCAGACGCCGGGCCGCGCCGATTGGAGCGCGTTCTGGTTCGGTTCGCTGGTCGGCGCGGCGCCCTGGCTGGCGATCATCGTGTACGTCGCGCAGCCGCCGGAGATCCCCGGCTTCGTCTGGGCGATCATCATCGTCCAGTTCGTGCTCTTCGCCAGCTTCGCGGTCAACATGGCGTTGCAGTACGCGCAGCGTGGCCGCTGGCGGGACTACCGTTACGGTGAGGTCTCGTACATCGTGCTCAGTCTCGTGGCCAAGTCCGCGCTGGCCTGGCTGATCTACGCCAACGTGCTGCGCACCTGACCGGTTCGCTCCGTGACTCGTTGACGCCCAGGATGCGCCGCGTGCGAACGGTCGGCCGTCGCCGCCGGCCGCCCAGTACGACGCGAGCATGGCGGTCGCGACCGTCAGGTGTCCCCGGAACACAGCGGTGTGGTGGTGGACACGAACGCTCGGCTCCGTCGTCAGATGCGGCCGGTGCGACGTAGCGTTGACGGCTGGCCAGGGCAGGTCCGCGTTCCGCACGCCTGGTTGACGCCAATCCGCGAGGTGAAGATGGTGAACACCCGGTGCCCGTGACGAGTGGCCCGCAGATAGTCGCGCTTCCGCCGGCGGCGACCGTACCGGCGCACCCGGCGGTGTTCCGCTCCCCCTCGACCCCGGCCCGCCGCACGCTTGTCGACATTCTCGACGACTCCGTGCGCGCGCACGGCGACGCGGTTGCGATCGACAACGACGGCACGGCACTGACGTACCGCGACCTGGCCGGTGAGGTCGAGGCCGTCCGGAGTTCGCTGGCCGGGCGCGGCATCGGTGTCGGTGACCGGGTGGGCATCCGGATCTCATCCGGTACGGCCGAGCTGTACCTGGCGATCCTCGGCGTTCTCGCGGCGGGTGCGGCCTACGTGCCGGTCGACGCGGACGATCCCGAGGAACGCGCCGAGCTCGTCTTCGCCGAGGCGGGGGTCGTCGCGGTGCTCAGTGACGGGCTGGCGGTGTCGCTCCGTCGTACCCCGGGGGGTCGCACGGGCCGACCTGATCCCGACGACGACGCCTGGATCATCTTCACCTCCGGTTCTACGGGCACCCCGAAGGGTGTGGCCGTCAGCCACGGCGCGGCGGCGGCTTTCGTGGACGCCGAGGCGCAGTTGTTCCTCGCCGACGAGGCCAGCGAGGCGATCGGTCCGCAGGACCGGGTTCTGGCCGGGCTGTCGGTGGCGTTCGACGCGTCCTGCGAGGAGATGTGGCTGGCGTGGCGGCACGGCGCGTGTCTGGTGCCGGCCGCGCGGTCACTCGTCCGCAGCGGCGTCGACCTCGGGCCGTGGCTGGCCGAGCAGCGCATCTCGGTGGTGTCGACGGTGCCGACACTCGCCGCGCTGTGGCCCGTCGAGGCGTTGGAGGAGGTCCGGCTGCTGATTTTCGGTGGCGAGGCCTGCCCACCGGAGCTGGCGCAGCGCCTGGCCGTCGAGGGACGCGAGGTCTGGAACACCTACGGACCAACCGAGGCGACGGTGGTCGCCTGCGCCGCGCGGATGACCGGCGAGGGACCGGTACGCATCGGGCTGCCGCTGGCCGGCTGGGAGCTCGCCGTGGTTGACGCCTCCGGCGCTCCGGTCGCCATGGGTGAGACCGGCGAGCTGGTGATCGGCGGGGTGGGGCTCGCCCGCTACCTGGACGTGGGCAAGGACGCCGAGAAGTTCGCGCCGCTGCCCGCGCTCGGCTGGCAGCGGGCGTACCGCAGCGGTGACATCGTCCGGGCGGAGCCCGAGGGGCTCCTGTTCGTCGGCCGCGGTGACGAGCAGGTCAAACTCGGGGGACGCCGGATCGAGCTCGGCGAGATCGACGCCGCACTGCAGGCGCTGCCCGACGTCGCCGGTGCCGCCGCGGCGGTGCAGCGCACCGCCGCGGGCAACCAACTGCTGGTGGGGTACGTGGTCCCGCGTGACGGCGTCACGTTCGATGCCGCGGCGGCGGCGCTGCGGATCCGTGAGCAGCTGCCGGCGGCGCTCGTGCCGCTGCTGGCCACGGTGGAGGCACTGCCGACCCGGACATCCGGCAAGGTGGATCGGGCCGCGCTGCCCTGGCCGCTGGCCACCGGGCAGGACACGGCGGGTGAGCTGACCGCGACGGAGGAGTGGCTCGCCGGCGGTTGGGCCGAGATCCTGGGCGTACGCCCCACCGAGGCGGACGCGGACTTCTTCACCCACGGCGGCGGCAGCCTGAACGCGGCGCAACTGGTGGCGTGGATCCGGCGCCGGTACCCGCGCGTCTCGGTGGCCGACATCTACCTTCACCCGAAACTGTCGCGGCTCGCGGCCGTGCTCGACGCGCTCGACACCACCGAGGCGAAGCGCCGGGAGGTCCGGCCGACGCCACGGCGTGCCGGACTGATCCAGGCCGCGATGATGGTTCCGATGCTGGCGCTGGTCGGGCTCCGCTGGCTGACCGTCCTCGCGGCCCTCGGCACGGTCCTCGGCCGGTTCGCTCCGGCACCCTGGGCGCCGGTTGTGTCCTGGTGGTGGGTGGCGCTGGGCTGGCTTGTGCTGTTCAGCCCGCCGGGCCGGATCGCCATGGCCGCCGCAGGAGCTCGCCTCCTGCTGCGCGGGGTACGCCCCGGCAGCTACCCGCGCGGTGGCGGCGTCCACCTGCGGCTGTGGGCCGCCGAACGCCTCGCCGAGCTGACCGGCGCCACCAGCGTCGCCGGGGCATCCTGGATGACCATCTACGCCCGGGCTCTCGGCGCGCAGATCGGGGCCGACGTCGACCTGCACTCCGCGCCGCCGGTGACCGGCCTGCTGAAGCTCGGCCGCGGCGCGGCGATCGAGCCGGAGGTCGATCTGTCCGGCCACTGGGTCGACGGCGATGTCGTCCGCATCGGCAGGGTTCGCGTCGGTGCCGACGCCCGGGTCGGGTCTCGCAGCATCCTGATGCCGGGCGCTCGGATCGGCAAGGGCGCCCGCGTCGCCGCGGGCTCGACGGTGGCCGGCGCCGTACCGGCGAACCACCACTGGGCCGGCTCACCGGCGGCAGCCGCGGCCGACAAGGATTCGGACGGGTGGCCGGGGCAGCGTCCCCCCCGATCGCGCACAGGGGCATGCCTCTGGCCGCTCGCGTACGGGATGACCGCCCAGTTGCTGGCGCTGGTCCCGATCGTGGCCGCCCTGCCGGCACTCGCCCTGCTCGGCTGGACGTTCGCCGTCCGGCCGGCGGTCGGCGCTGTGCTGGCCGCCGTCGCGGTGGCGACCGTCGTCTACGTCGTGGGCTACGCGCTGCTGGTACTCGGGCTCGTCCGGACGCTCAGCATCGGCCTGCGCGCCGGGTATCACGCTGTGCAGGGGCGGGTGGCGTGGCAGGTCTGGACGACCGAGCGGCTGATGGGGATGGCCCGGGTCGGGCTGTTCCCGCTCTACGCCAGCCTGTTCACACCGGTGTGGTTGCGGCTGCTCGGCGCCAAGGTGGGGCGCGGGGTGGAGGCGTCCACCGTGCTCGCACTGCCGGCGATGACCACGGTCGCCGACGGGGCCTTCCTGGCCGACGACACCATGGTCGCGACCTACGAGCTGAGCCACGGGTGGCTGCGGGTAGCCCCGGCCCGCATCGGCAAGCAGGCATTCCTCGGCAATTCGGGGATGGCCGCAGCCGGGCGCTCGGTGCCGAAGCGTGGCCTCGTCGGTGTGTTGTCGTCGGCGCCGTTCAAGGCGAAGAAGGGCTCGTCGTGGCTCGGCGCACCGCCGATGCCGCTGCGCCGTACCGTCCAGGCAGCCGACACCAGTCGCACCTTCGACCCGCCGGTCCGGCTGAAGCTCGCCCGGGCTGCGATCGAGCTGTGCCGGATCGTGCCGATGATGTGCGCCGGCGCCCTGGCGATCGGCGTCCTGGCCGTCCTCGCGCTCGTGTGGAGGGCCGCCGGGTGGTGGGCCGCCCCGCTCGTGGCCGGACCGGTGCTGCTGGGTGCGGCGATCGTCGCCGCCGCCGCCGCGACGGCCGCGAAGTGGCTGCTGGTCGGGCGCTTCCGAGTCGCCGATCGGGCGCTGTGGACATCCTTCGTGTGGCGCAACGAGCTGGCCGACACGTTCGTCGAGGTCCTCGCCGCGCCGTGGTTGGTCCGCTTCGCGACCGGCACGCCACTGCTCGCGGCGTGGCTGCGCACGCTCGGTGCGAAGATCGGCCGGGGCGTCTGGTTGGAGACCTACTGGCTGCCCGAGTACGACCTGGTGCGGCTGGGCGATGGCGCGACGGTGAACCGCGGTTGTGTGGTGCAGACCCATCTGTTCCATGATCGTGTGATGAGCATGGACGAGGTGACACTGGGCGCGGGAGCGGCGCTGGGCCCGCACGGCATCGTCCTGCCGGGGGCGAGCATCGGCGCGCGGACCACCGTCGGGCCCGGTTCGCTGGTGACCCGCGGCGACGCCGTGCCGTGCGACAGCCGGTGGTTGGGTAACCCGATCACCACCTGGCCGGCGCCAGCGGCACGGTCGGCGTGAATCCGAAGGCGTCGGCGTCGAGCGGCGCAACGCCCGGTGCCGCTCGCTCCGGCGACTCCTACCTGCCGGAGCACGGCAACGGCGGCTACCGGGTGCTGCACTACGACCTCGACCTGCACTACCGGGTCGTGTCGAACCGCCTTGCCGGCCGGGCCGACCTCAGCGGGGTGGCCGTGCAGTCGCTGTCGCGGTTCACCCTCGACCTCGGTCGGCTCCGCGTCCAGGACGTCCGGGTGGACGGGCGCCCGGCGAAGTACCTGCACCGGCCGGACAAACTTCAGATCAAACCCGAGCGGCCGATCGGCGCCGGGGACACGTTCCGGGTGGAGATCCGGTACGCGGGAAAGCCGGTGCCCATCTCCGGCCGGTGGGGCGAGATCGGGTGGGAGGAACTCACCGACGGGGTGCTCGTGGCCAGCCAGCCGAACGGATCGCCGTCCTGGTTCCCGTGCGATGACCAGCCCGGTGCCAAGGCCACCTTCCGGGTGGCAGTCACGACCTCCTCCCCGTACACCGTGCTGGTGACCGGTGATCCCGTGCTCCAGCGGCGGGGCGCGGGCGACACGACCTGGGTGTACGAGCGCCGCGAGCCCACCTCGCCGTACCTGATGAGCGTTCAGATCGGACGCTACGAGATGCTGGATCTGGGTGGTGGTGCGGTGGTGCAGCGAGCCGCGATCCCACCCGCGCTGCGCCGGAACGCCGCCCACGACCTCAGCCGGCACGACGAGATCATGACGACGCTCCAGCGGTTCTTCGGGCCGTACCCATTCCGGGAGTACGTCGTCGTGGTCGCCGACGACGACCTCGACGATCCCGTCGAGGCGCAGGGCATGGCCGTCTTCGGGCGCAACCACGTCGACGGGCGGCGCACGCACGAGCGGCTCGTCGTCCACGAGCTGGCCCACCAGTGGTTCGGCAACAGCCTCACGGTGGCGGACTGGCGGCACATCTGGCTCAACGAGGGCTTCGCCACCTACGCCGAGTGGCTGTGGTCCGGCGTCGGCGGCAACCTCCCGACGGACGCCGTGGCCGCCGAGTGGTACGCCTGGGTCGCGGCCCGGCCGCGCAGGGTCGTCGTCGCGGATCCCGGCGTCGACCGGATGTTCGACCCGCTGGTCTACAAGCGCGGCGCGCTCACGGTGCACGCCCTGCGGAAGAGGGTCGGCGACGAGGCGTTCTTCACGCTCCTGCGGGCCTGGGTCGCCGAGCACCAACACGCGACGGTGACGACCGAGCAGTTCCGGCTGCACGCCCAGCGCTTCACCCGTGAGCCCCTGAGTGAGCTGTTCGAGACCTGGCTGGACAGCCCGACACTGCCCCCACCACCTCTCTGACCTGGACGGGACGCGACCATCTCGCGGATCCGAGCCGGTCCCCGGAACGACGGGCACAGCCGTCCGTGGCTGGCCCGCCGCACCTCGGGGGTTCAGGGGCGCAGCCACCAGGGGCTGGTGTAGGCCACGCCAAAGTCGTTACACGGGTGACCAGCCGGGCCAGGGGTGCCGTTCGGCAGGGACGGGTCGGAGATCCGAAGCACCACCCAGTCGCCGTCGGTGACGGTGAGCGGCACGGTGAAATCGGTGACCCGACCGTTGACGGTGTCGATGACGTCGACGACGGTCGGCGCGGAGGAGCCCGGCCGGAGCACCTGGATCCGCAGCGGCTTGCCGTCCCAGGCCGAGCCGCGGTCGAGGTCCAGCAGGAACCGGACGTCGCCGGAGGTCACGTTCAGCACGCCGCCCATGCGTACGCCATTGGCCGTGGCGTCCACCCGGAGCCCCGAGACGCGCGTGGCGAAGGATCGACGGGCGGCCATCGCCTCGAACACCGCGGCGCGGGTGTTCTCGGCGACCCACAGACCACTGCGCCCCTTACCCTCGTGGAAGCCCCAGGTGGTGCCGTGCTCGTCGGTGACGCCGGTCAGGGCCGGCCGCCAACCGGCGTTCAGGCAGGCCACCAGCGGTGACGTCACACCCGACGACCAGCCCTCGAAGAGGAAGTCGTCGGTGCGGTTGAACATCTCCAGCCCCACGAGCTGATCACGGGCCGAGGCGTTGAAGGAGAAGTTGTTGAACCGGCCCACCTCGCGGCCGGGGTGGTTGAAGCTCGCCAGACCCCCGGGCCGGCCGGTGAGCCAGTTGTACAGGCTGCCAGGGCTGCCGGCCCGCAGCAGATCGGCGAAGTCGGAGGTGTTCCAGACGTTGATGTGCCCCTGGAGAGGATGCGACCACTCGAACCCGCGGATGGCGGTGAACTGACCCGGGTCGTTGGCCGCGTTGGCCAGGTCGCCGGTGGTCCGCCACTCGGACGAGCTGAGCCCGTCGATGGAGAAGAGCGTGGCGTGATCGGTCAGCGCGGCCACGTCCAGACCGGCCTCGCGCATGGAGGCGAACGCGGCCTCGGCGCTGCCGTCCCCGTCCGACATGACCGTGTGGTTGTGCATGTCCGTGTGGACCAACATCGTGCCCTGGGTGATCAGGGATGTCCGGCTGGCGCCGGTCGCCGCGGTTGGGGCGCCGGCCCTCGTCGTGTTGGCCGCCCGGGCCGCGGTCGGCAGCGCGGCCAGCATCAACGTCCCGCCGGCACCGGCCAGAAGCGTCCGTCGGCCGAAGCCTGTGGGGACCTCGACCTGGCCGTACGGCACCTCGTCGTCGGACCGCTCGTCGTGGTGGCAGTGGTGCGGGTGGTGTCCAGTCATGGATATATAGATATGGATGTAGCTGACGGAGACGTCACACGGAGCCGTCAGGTGAGCGAACAGTGCGGTACGCCTCACACCGCAGCAGCGGTCAGGGCCTCCACGGACATCGTCCCGCGGAGGCCCCGACCACTGGTGTGGCTATCTCAGAGGCGGGGATCCTCCTGGACCTTGAGGGCGTTGAGGATCGGGTCGCTCTCCCCCTTGTCGCGGAGGAGCTCGATCTTCAGATCGCCACCGGCGTGCTCGACGGTGACCGTGTTCAGGTCCGCGGTCAGCGCACCCACCTTCGCCTGCACGTCGTGGTCGTAGAGCGCGATCCTGCCGTCGGCGAGCACATCGAAGGCACGCTTGCCGGCCTTGATCTTCTCGATCTCCGCGAAGTCGAGGCCGATCCGGTACGTCCCGGCCGGGGCGTTCTTGAACACGTAGCTGAACGTCTCGCCGGTCCGCTGGGTGCGGAACAGCGCGTCGTCCTCGGTGCCGGCGATGTCGGCCTTGGTGGTACGTACCTTGCCGCCGACGTAGCCCCACTGCCGCGAGCCGACCGACTGGTCGGGCGACCAGAAGAAACCGTCGGCATCGACGTACCCCGACCCGCCCGCGTCGACGCCCTTCGTGTAGGCCGACGTCGCCAGCCGTACCGACTTGAGCTGGGTCTCAGCCTTGCCGGTGGTCGACGTCACGAGCACGTCCCCGACGAGCACGCCGGGCTTGCTGCCGGCGCTGTCGGCCGTCACCGTGACCGTGGTGGCCTTTCCGGCCGCGAGCGTGACCGTGCCGGTCGCGGCCGCGCCCGTCAGGGTCAGCCACGGAAGGTCGCCGGCCTCGTGCCCGCCGTCGCTGGTGCGCTTCTGCTCGCTGACCCGTACCTGCATCGGGGCGGAGCCGGTGTTGGTGACGGTCACGTCGGCCGTCGCCTTCTGGCCCTTGTCGAGGAGCCAGTCGAGGTCGGCTCCGGTGACGCTGGCGATGCCCGTGGTCAACGCCGTGTCCACCACCTCGGCCTGATCCTTCTTGGCGATGATCACCGGGTGGCTGGCGGTGACGTAGTTCGGGGCCCCGACCTGCACGGTGTTCTCGCCGACCAGCGCCTGGGCCTTCCAGCGGCCCTTCACGTCGGTCGTGATGACCCGTTCGCCGGCCGGACCCTTGAGCGTGACGATCGCGCCCTCGATCGGCTTGCCGTCGTTCTTGTCGGTGACCGTACCTTCGATCGTGCCCGCGGCCGGGAGGGTGTACTCCAGGCCCAGGCCAGCCTTCAGGACGGGCTGGTCGAAGGAGTACTGGCTCGCCGGGTTGCGCGTCAGGCTCTCCACGCCGACCGTCGCCGACGACCCCTTGGTGAGGGGGTTGTCACCGCCGACGCCGTCGCCGTACCCGATCTGGATCCGTCCGTCCGCGATCAGCGTGACCGAGAAGCTCACCCGAGCCGTCCGGTCGCTGGAGAAGGTGACGTTGCGCCACTCGATGACCTGCGCGGCCAGCCCGTCCACCTCGGTCGTGCCGAAGTAGATGCCCGCCTCGTCGTCGACGACCAGGTCGTCCCAGAACGGGTGGATCGCGTCGAACGGGTACGGCGACGGCAGTGCCGTGTTGTTCGCCGGCGCGTCGGCGCGGTCGAAGATCAGCGTGCCGTTCGTCGTCACGCAGACGCCGTCCCAGGCCGTGTCGTAGAACGGGGCCAGGAAGGTGGAGTCGAACCACAGCACGCCGCAGAGGTCGTCGCCGTGCCATCCGGACTCCTGGGTGCCCTGGCGGTAGAGCCCGTCGGTCACCTTCATCGAGTACGAGCGACCGGCGGGAGCCACCGGCACCGGACCCGGATCCGGCTGCTCCGGCTCCGGCTCCGGCTCAGCCGCGTCCGCCCGCGGGTCGAGCGTCACCCGCAGCGCGGCGATGCTCGGGGCCTTCAGGCCCTTCGAGCCGCGCAACTCCACGGTCAGCGGACCGCCCTCGTGCGTCACGACGGCCTTACGCCAGTCGGCGGCGTTCGGCCCCACGGCCCCGGTCGGGTCGTAGGCGTAGTCCGTCAGAGTTCCGTCCACGAGGAGGTCGAACACCCGCTTCCCCTTGGCCACCTTGTCGATCTCGGCGAACCCGAAGTCGATCGCGTAGGTGCCCTTGGGTGCGTCGGGGAATCGGTAGAACAGTTGCTTGTCCGCTGTGGTGCGCTGCGACTGGAACAGGGCGTCGTCCGTCGTGCCGGCGATACCGGCCTTCGTGGCGGTGACCTTCGTCTTGTTGCCCTCGTAGCCCCACGCCTTCTTGCCGGCGGGCTGGTCGGCGGACCAGGTGTAGCCGGAGCCGTCGGTGAGCTTCGCGCCGCCGGCGTTGACACCGACCTGGTACTTCGTGGTCGTGAGCGTCACCGGGACGTAGCTCCTGGGCTGGCGTCCGGAGTTGGACCGCACGACGATGTTCGCGGCGAGGACTCCGGGCTTGGCGCCCTTCGAGGAGATCGACACCTTGACGGTCGTCGACTGACCGGGGGCAAGGGTGCCGCCGGCCGAGGAGAGCGACAGCCACGGCAGGTCGGTGAGCAGATCGTCCTCGACGTCGACGAGCACGACGTCGTCGGCGACCTGGTCCGCCGCCCACAGCGCGCCGGTCGAGTCGGTCTCGAGGCCGCCGCCCTGGGCCACCTTCTGGCCCGGGAACCACCACGCGTTCACCAGCGAGCAGTCGTCGGGGTTGATCTGCAACAGGCGGCTGGTCCGGTTCCAGGTGAGGTCGGTGTACCAGATGGTGTTGGACGCCTGGTTGTAGGCCAGGCCCATCACCTCGGTTAGCGGCGGGGTGCAGTAGGACAGCAGCGCGCCCGGGTTGTCGTGCGACGTGCCGGCGACGGTCCCGATCTTGCCGTTCCGTCGGCCGCCGACGTAGAACACGTCCCGGATCGGGTTGTAGGCGAGCCCGGTCAGCTGCGACGTGGAAAAGTCACCATTGATCTGCCTGGTCTCCTTACCGGTGTCCCGGTTGAAGCAGTGGATGAGGCTGGCCGGGCTGTCCTCCATCTGGCACATGTCACCGGTCTTGGTGTCGAGCGCCATGTCGAACGCCCGGTACGCGGGGTTCCACGCCGCGTCGAAGACCTTCCCGGTCGGCTTACCGGTCACCGTGTAGGCGGTGTTGGTCCGCTTGTTGTAGTCGTGGACCCAGACGTCACCGTCGTACCCGATGCCGGTGACCTCCTTCTCCCCGGCCTTGCCGGGGATGGGGATCCGGGTGATGACGTCGCCGCCGACGGTCGCGCCGACCTTGGCAGCCGCCTGCGCCTCCGCGGTGCTCGACTTGGCCGCGATGCCGTCGACGTTCGACGGTTTCGTGCCGCTGGCGTCCTTCTTCCACGCGGCGAGGTCGATCGTGCTGGCCGCACCCTTCCCCGTGCGCGCGGTGCGTCCGGTGGCGTCGAGTTCGGGGTGGCGCTCGGCCTCGCCCAGGCTGTACGTGAGGGGGGCGGAGCCGTTGTTGGTCAGCGTCAGCGAGCCCGCGCCGTTCTGGTCGGTGCCCAGCAGCGTCTCGAGGCCGTCGGCCTTCAGGCCGGCGACACCCGTGGCCAGGCGTGCGTCGATCGTGGCCTTCGCGTAGAGCTTCTTCAGCGAGAAGGGGTACGCAGCGGTCGAGTAGTTGCGCGCCTCGACAGTCATGGTGTAGCTGCCGACCGGAAGCTGGCGGTGCACGAGGCCCGTGCCGTTGGTGGTGACGGTCTCGACCAGCCCGTTCTTGTTCGAGAACGAGACCTTGGCGTCGGCCAGCGGTAGCCCGTCGTTACGGTCGACGACGGTCGCGTCGAGGTACCCGAAGTCAGGCAGGTCGTAGGTGACGATCATCCCGTCGCGCAGCACCGGAGCGTGGTCGGAGAAGCGGATACCGTCGACGCCGGACCAGCCCTGGATGCCGGTGATGGCGTTCGCGCCGGCGGTCACCGGGTCGTCGGTCCCGAAGCCGTCGCCGTACCCGAAGATCATCGTGCCCGAGCGGGTGAAGGTGGCCGAGAAGTTGACCGGCTTCGTGTACTCCGACCGGTTCGGGTAGGCCCAGAGCTTCGCGTTGCGGTACTCGAAGACGAATGCGTCCTCACCGTTGACCTTGGTGGCTGCCGTGAAGACACCACCGCCTTGGGCGAACTGGACGGGGATCTCGACATAGAGCGGGAAGGCGCCCGCGCCGCCGTAGCCAGGGTCGGTGGTGCCGTCCGGGGAGATCACGCCGCGCAGGCCGACGCCGAGAGTGTCGTGGCTGCCGTTGTAGAGCGCGATCGGGAACGGCAACTTCACCGTCGCCCACACGCCGCTGCCAAACGCGACCGGTTCGGTGCCGCGCAGGTACTCGCCCTCGGAGACGGCGCAGCTGTAACCGCCCTTGTCGACGACGAGCCCGACCGGAATCGTGGGCGACTCGTTTCGCGCGCCGACGGTCAGCGGGACCGTCGTGGGCGAGAAGCAGGCGTTGGCCGTGACGGCCAGGCTGTACGCGCCCTCGGGGACAGCGGTGATCGTGAACGCGCCGTTCGCGTCCGTGCGTACCGGCTTCAGCGGCGTGTCCCGGACCGAGACGTCGGCGTTCGGGACGGGCCGCTTCTTGTCGTCGACGACCTTGCCGCTGATGTCGTGCTTCGCGGCGGCCGTGAGTTTCAGCGTGACGGGGGTGTCCTGACCGAGGGAGAC
Source organism: Micromonospora sp. NPDC050695 (assembly GCF_040654415.1). Classification (NCBI taxonomy): domain Bacteria; kingdom Bacillati; phylum Actinomycetota; class Actinomycetes; order Micromonosporales; family Micromonosporaceae; genus Micromonospora; species Micromonospora sp. NPDC050695. The sequence goes on along the minus strand of NZ_JBFAHZ010000076.1, from coordinate 7,034 downwards.
CGTGACGTTGGCGGTCGTGGTCAGGTAGCCGAAGACCTTGGTGCTGAGCTGGTAGTCGCCGACCGGGAGGTTCGTGGTGAACCGGCCGTCCTTGTCGGTGCCGATCGACCGGCTGAACGGCCCGCTGATCGTCACCTCGGCGGCGGGGACCGGGGCGCCGTTGGCGGTGACGACGCCGGTGAGGGTGCCGCCCTTGCGGGGCGCGAGCTCAAGCAGGCGGAGGAGGTCGAGCCGGCCCTCGCCGTACTTGTTGTTGACCTCGGCGGTGCCGCCGCACTCGGTGTCGTCGACGTCGACGGCCGACTCGCCGAGCAGGCGGCGGGTCTGGTCGACCTGCCCGATGAGGGTCGGGTCGTAGCTCCACAGCGCCGCGACGGCGCCGGCCACGTGCGGGGCCGCCATCGAGGTGCCGGACTCCTCGACGTAGCTGTTGTTCGGGTACGACGAACGGATGTTGTCACCCGGCGCGGCGATCTCGGGCTTGATCCGACCGTTTTCGCCCTCGCCCTTGCGGGAGAACAACGTCAGTGTGCCGTCCGACCCGTAGGCGCCGACGGAGTAGGCGCTCTCGGCGGAGCCGGGCGAGGAGACGGTGTCGCAGGCCGCGTACGGTGAGGTGTTGCCCGACGACCAGACGCTGAAGATGCCCGCGGCGGTCCAGGCATCGTCGAGGGCCTGGAAGAAGTCGTTGAAGTCGTGCTCGGTGGTCTGGCCCCACGAGTTGTTGATGACGTGGGGGCGCTTGGACGGGTCGGGGTTGTTGCCCTGGAGGTCGGTCGGGGCGAGCAGCCACCAGCCGGACCGCAGCAGCGACTCGACGCCGGTGCTGTCGCAGCAGCCGTTCGTCGCGATCCACTGCGCGTCCGGGGCGACGCCGACGTGGTTGGTGCCGTCGTCGCCGACCATGGTGCCCATGGTGTGCGTGCCGTGTCCCACGTCGTCGCACGGCGCGCCGGTGCACGAGCCCCGGGTGGCCATCCAGTTGTAGTTGTGGTCGACGGTGCCGTCGGCCTTCGTACCGCGGTACTGGTGCATCAGGGCGGGGTGGTCGAACTGCACGCCCGTGTCGAGGTTGGACACCGTGATGCCCGCACCGGTGGCGCCCATGGCCCACGCCTGCGGGGCGTGAATGGCGTCCAGGCCCCACGAGACGGTGCCGTCCGCACCGGCGGCCTTTCCGGCGGCGGGTCGGGCGGCCTGGTCAGCGGGGAGCTTCTTCTCCACCGGCTCAACCAGCGCGACCTGCGGCGTCGCATGGATCTCGGCGACCTGCACGCGCGATGCCACGTCGAGGGCGAGCTTCTCGGTGCCACCCTTGACGAGCACGGCGTTGGCGATCGGGTAGGGGGTGTACTTGACGCCAGCCCGGTCGAGTTCGGCGGAAACCGATGCCAGGGAGTTCTTCGACGCCGCGGTCAGCGCGTCGTAGACGAACTGACCACGAGCGGTCCAGTCGGTGATCTTCTTCGCTGGCGCGAGGTCGGCCTTGGTCTCGAAGGTGATCCAGAAGTCGGAGGCCGGAGACGTACGGAAGCGGTTTTTCAGGGTCGGCGCGATCTTGGCGGACGGCCCGGGGTCCGGCTCGGCGGCGGACGCCGATAGTGGTTGGAGCATGCTCAGGCCGACCGCTGCGGCAAGCGTTGCCGCGAGGGCTTTGAATCTCATGGGGGTCCTTCCGCCTACAGGGGTTGGTAGGGGTCGTGGCTCTCGTGGTCGTCGGCGTCGCGGGCGTCAACGGCATTGCGGGAGCTGTCGTGCGGCTCCCGCGGCAGCTCCAGAGGCGGCGGCGGATCGTCGATGGCGGAGTCGTCACGCACGACAGGTCGCTCAGGCATGCATTGCCCGTGGGCTATGGATCATGTAGTCATGCTCGGCCGAGACGCGCGACCTTAGCTATCCAGCGGATACGTCAATTTTCACGACGCGTCGTCGCGGGCGTCCTCTTCGGCGAACACTCCGGCCTCCACGGCCTTGACCGCGAGCGAGGTCCGGGAACTCACCTTCAACTTGCGCATCGCCGCACGTAGCTGTTGATCCACCGTGGCCGGCGACTTGGCCAGGATCCGGCTGATCTCCCGGTTCGTCTTGCCGGCGACAACCAGTTGGACGACGTCCAGCTCGCGCGGTGAGAGCTGGTCGCCGTACCCGCGTCGGCCGCCGCGCCACAGTCGCGGGACCTCGGCGCCGTGTTCGCGGAGCCGCTGTGCGACACGGTCCGCGTCACCGCGGGCACCGAGCCTGAACAGCTGCTCGTACTGTGCCGCCAGCAGCTCTCGGCCCTGGTCGATCTGGCCGTGCGCGACGAGAGCCTCGGCTTGACGCTCCCGGGCGAGCATGGCGTCGTAGGGGCGTGGCAACGCGCTCCAGGCGCGCGCCGCGCGATCGTAGGCGGTCGCCGCGCGCGCGTGGTCTCCGGCTGCGGCGAGCAGCAGGGCACGGCACACGGCCAGCGCGGCGCGGGGCGCAGGCGCGGTACGGCCACGCAGTCCTCTGGCGAGCTGGTCGCCCAGGCGTGCCGCGGCCGTCAGGTCGCCGGCAGCGAGGTACGCCTCGATCCGGGCGGGGACGAGGTCCGTCGCCCAGATCCAGATGCCCTTTCTCCGGACGGTGTCCATCGGCTCGTTCGTGATCTGCAGCGCCCGACCGCTGTTCCCGTCCGTCAGCCACAGTCTGGCCAGCGCGGCGGCGGCCTCCATCGTGTCGTCGGCCGCGCCGAGACGGGCGGACTCCTCGAGCACCAGGCGGAACTGCTCCTCCGCGACGCGCCGCCGTCCGGCTGCGGCCGCCAACCGAGCCGCGAGGCGGATGCTGCCGAGGTAGTGCGCCGGCCGGTCCCGGTCGGCGTCGGTGAGGGCCGCGCTCTGTTCCGCGAGGCCCTCCCACCCGCCGGTGAACCACGCCAGGTTGGCCTGTTCGAGTCGGACGTTGTGCTGCAACCGGGACGCCTGCTCGGTCTCGGCAAGGTGCCTGGCCACCGCGAGGTGTCTGTCCGCGTCGGCGTACCGGCCCCAGATCAGCGCGCCGGTGCCGACATTCGCGTGGATGCGGGCCACGTCGAGGCGTTCGGCCGCGGTCGCTCCGTCGACGGGCAAGCCGGCGACGACGTCCCAGGCCTCCTCTTCGCCGAGCATGAGCAGCGCCGCGGCCCGGTTGCCGGCCAGGTTCAGCCGCTCCGCGGGAGAGTCGAATTCGGCGGTGAGTTCACCGGCGCGGTCCAACCACCGCCGATGGGTCGACGCCGGCCACGGACCCGCATAGGCCCAGCCGAGATAGGTCATTGCCCGGGCCGCCTCGACCGGGTCATGGTCGAGGTTGGCCACCGCCCGCTCCAGCTCACTGAGCGCGGCCTGCGCCTCACCCCCGGTGATCAGGAGCCGACCCAGGGGGTTGCGGATCTCGGCCTGCTGGCGCGCGGAGAGACCGGGGGTCTCCAGCACCGAGCGCAGGGTACGGATCACGCGGTGGTAGACCTCGTCGACCGGTTCACGACGGCCCAGCGCGGCAACTCCGGCGATGCGCGCGACCCGTGCCCGATCCGCCGGCGGCAGCACGGCCCACGACAACAGCTCGACCAGCAGGTCGACCGCCTTGGTGTGGTCACCCGAGGCCATGGCCAGCTCGGCACCCTGTTCGGCGTATCGCGCCCAGGAACGCGTCTCGCCCGCCTCACGGAAGTGGTGGGCAAGGCGGGCGACAGGCGGTGGGTGGATGTTCTCCAGGGCACGGCCGGCCAGCAGGTGGATGTGTCTGCGGTCGGTCAACGGAATCGCCTCGTAGACGGCCGTCGCGGCCAGCACGTGCCGGAATCCCCACTGGCCGCGGTCGTCCGCGTCCAGGACGCCGGCGTCGGCCGACTCCGCGATGGCGCCTCGACACGCAACGGGAGACAGACCGGCGGTCACCGCGATCGTGGCCACCGATGACCGCTCGGCCAACGTGGCCGCGGCTCGCAACACCTGCTGCGCCGGCGGCGACAGACGGCCCACCCGCTCCCGGGTGGAGTCGCGCACCGTCGGCGGAACCCGGAGCTCGCGCAGCTTCAGCCGGACCCACTGCCCGTCGCGGAAGACGAGGTCGGCGCGGTCGCACATCAGGCGAACCGACTCCTCCAGCGCCAGAGGAACGCCACCGGTCCGCTCGTGCATGAACGTCGCGAACTCCTGCGATACCGGGTTGCCGTCCAGCATCGAGGACACCAGCGCTGCCGTGTCGTCGGGTCGCATCGGCGCCAGGGCGATCCTCAGCTGAGTCACGCCGGCGGGCAATCGGGACGTCAGCCGCAGCAACAGCGACCCGTCGTGCACCTCCTCCGGCCGATAGGAGATCACGAGACTGGGGCCGTCCGTCTGCTGTCGGGAGGTGACGAACAGCAGGAACTCCAGGGTCACCTCGTCGGCCCAGTGGGCGTCCTCGAGCACGAGGACGTCGACACGCAGGGCCCGCAGCAGCTCGTCCAGGGCGCGGAACAGGCGATGCCGTGCCGCCTTCGCGTCGTCCAGGGGCTGCAGTGCGGGCGGCAGGTCCGCGGACCATTCAGGGAACAGGGGCCGTAACGCACCCGCCAGGGCGGTGAGCGGCAATCGCGACACCGGGCGGTCGATGCCACGGAACGCGTCGACGATCGGCCCCAGGGTCAACGACTCGCGAAGCGGTGGGCACACCGAGACCAGGGCGGTGCGCTCGTCCGCCGTCGCCAACCACTCTCGCAGCAGTCGGCTCTTCCCGATGCCCGCCTCGCCCTCCACCAGCACGATCGCCGGCGGCCGGGCCAAGGCGGCCCGCAGCGCCGCCATCTCCCGATCACGACCCACGAAATCCGGCGTCGAGACCGTCGGTGAAGTCCCGTCGTCCTCGGGCGAGGGGTCGAGCATGCGTGATGATCTCGCTTTTCGACGCTCGGGCGCAAGTGCCTGCCGGCGCCTCGCGCCGCGGAATTCCTGCAGCGCCGCCGTCCGTGCCACACGGATCTCAGCTACCGGCGACGTCGCTCTTGGGCATGGCGCCCGCGCCGCGGGACACCATGAGGAGCCCACGGAAGACGACCTCGTGGGCGTCCCCGATGGTCTCGGCCCGGACGTCGTCCACGACGATCCTGACCCAGCCGCCGGCCGACTCCGGAAACACGACGGACTGGCACCGGCATGAACCGGACCACCCGGCGCGGAGTACCGCACCCCGCCCCCAGCCGTAGGCGGTCCGCGCGCCGCGCGGATCCCGGGTCAGTCCTCGTCGCTCTTTTTCTTGTCGCGGTTCAGGGCCAGGTCGAGCGCGAGGACGCTGCCGATGATGAGCAGCGGGTCGACGCCGGCAGTGACCTGCACGGCGTAGGTGTCGCGGATCGTCAGCCACCGCTTGGAGACGGCGGCCACCTCGGTGCCGTCGCGTTCGATCACGTACTCGTGGTCGAGCAGGTCGCCCTTCATCTCCAGGTCGTCGGGCCCCGGCACGTCGATGGTGAACTTGTCGCGAAACGGCGTGAGGAGCTTCTTGCGGACCTCTGCGGCCTTCTCGCCACCGATCCGGATCTCGTAGGTGGGACGCAGCGCCACCAGGTGCCGGTGCAGCGTGGCGACCTCCTGGCCGGAGGCGTCCTCGATGACGACCTTGTTGCGGACGCTGAGCACCTTGCCGTCGACGTGGAAGACCTTGGTGCCGTGCTCGTCGAGCACGTCGAAGTCGTCGCCGATCGAGAAGAACCGTTCCCTGATGACAAACATTCTTCAATTCTCCCCCACCGCGCCCGGACGTGCCGGCCGTGGCCGACCAGCCTTACGGGACTCGACACCACGTCACCGTCGACCGGTGGGATCGACGAGGACACCGGGGTTCGCGGACCCGTCGTGGGCAACCCGTTCGGCGTCGATCGGGCCGGACTTCGCGCCGGCCGCCCCGACAACCGGCCGGGAACCGGGGATCATCCCGTCCCGGCGCGGGGAACCACTAACGGTCCGGGCTGCGGCGTCGCTCCTCAATGGTTGATCTGTGTTGCTCGGCCCACGCCCGGACCGCTGCCAACGGGGGCCGCCATTCGCTGGACGCAGCGGGCTGAGTCGATCATCGCTCGCCCGACACCGAGTCATGGTCAGGAAATGCTTCTCCGACGGCTTCACCGTGGCGTGCCGAGGCCGGCCTGGTGGGCCAACAGGGCGGCTTCGGTGCGGTTCTTGCAGTCCAGCTTGACCAACAGCCGGGAGACATAACCCTTGACGGTGGCCTCGGACAGGTGCAGACGACGCCCGATCTGATGGTTCGACCAACCGGCGCCCAGGCCCTCCAGCACCTCCCGCTCACGATCGGTCAGCGAGGCGCAGATGTCGCGGACGTGTTGGCGGTGACGGTGCCCCGTACTGCCGATCAGCCGTTGGGCCGCCATCGGCGACAGGACGGTGTTGCCGGAGGCGGCGACCCGCACCAGGTCGGCGAGTTCCCCCGGTGCGGTGGACTTGACCAGGAACCCGACAGCGCCGGCCCGCAACGCGCGGAGCACGTACTCGTCCAGATCGAAGGTGGTGAGAGCGACGATCCGTGGGGGCGTGGGAAGCGTCGCGATGCGCTCGATCGCGGTGAGCCCGTCGACGCCGGGCATCCGCAGGTCGATCAGCATCACGTCGGGGCGTAGCCGGACCGCGGCCTCCACCGCCTCGGCACCGTCGTACGCCTCCCCGACCACGTCCAGGCCGCAAGCGGTGAGGATGGTACGCAGGTGCGCGCACACCATCCGCTCGTCATCGACGAGCAGGACGCGGATCACCGCCCTGCCGCCGTCGGCACGTACGCCGGGAGTGTGGCGGACACGGTGAAGCCACCGTCCGGCGTCACCCCGGTGGACAGCGTGCCGCCGACGACCTCCACCCGGTGTCGCAGCCCGGCCAGACCGCTGCCGCCGCCGACAGCGGTGAGGCCAACGTCGGGTGGGTAGCGCCCAGGGCGTTCGCAAGGTCGAGCTTTGACCCTTTAATGGCCTTTGGGGTAGTCACGCCGGTTCAGGCCGGTACGTAGAAGAGCGCGGTCTTCTGGTGATCATTCAGGTGTCT
>NZ_JBFAHZ010000075.1:0-20609 GCF_040654415.1 Micromonospora sp. NPDC050695 | reverse complement strand
ATTGGCACTGGCTTTACAAGCACCCTGTTGAGTTCTCAAAGAACAACCACACACCGATCAGAAGCCCCACATTCCGTGGAACCCCGTTTCGGGGCTTTTCCGCTCTGCGTCCCGGCACTTTCCAGCGCCAGGCACTTTTACTACGTTACCCGCTCGTTTCCGCCGTGTCAAACCGGTGTTTCGCGGTTCGTCGTGCTTCATCCGGTAATGCGGGCACCATGTCTCGACCGGCTCACGCCGCTCTCGTCACGGATTTGGCAGGCCGGCCGCCGCGGTTTCCCGCGAGCTCGCCCGGTGCCCTGCCGACTGCCAACCATACCCGGTCGGTTTCGCCGCACCAAATCCGCCTCGCGGTGTTTCTGGTGGCACCTCCCGGTCCGGGATCCGGTGGGCAAGCCGCCCGACCCCGAGGCCTTCGCCGCGCTCCGGCCGCTTTCGGCTTTCGCCTGTTTCGTCCGTTCCGCGCTGGCAGAGAGAAAGTTACGCGTCCGGCGGAGTGATCGTCAAATCCGCCGGACGCGTCCCCCGTCACATTGTCGACGGTTCGCTATTCACCCAGCTCAACGCCCGCAAACGAGCGCTTGCCCCGGCGCAGCACCAGGTATCGCCCGTGCAGCAGATCGGCCGGGGACACCGTCGCGTCGACCTCGGTCACCCGGTCGTTGTTGACGTACGCGCCGCCTTCGGCGATCACCCGACGCGCCTCCTTGAGGCCGCTCGCGAGCCCGGAGTCCCGCAGGAGCCCGGCCACGTCGGGCAGCTCGCCGGTGAGGCGGACCAGGCCCGCCTCGGTCAGGGCGGCGCGCAGCGTCTCCGGGGCCAGCTCGTCGAGCGAACCCCGGCCGAACAACGCCTGGCTGGCGGCGACCGCCTGCCGGGCCTCCTCGGGGCCGTGCACCAACGTGGTGAGCTCCTCGGCGAGCGCCCGCTGGGCCAGCCGGGCGGCCGGCCGCTCGGCGGTGGCCTTCGCCAGCTCCTCCAGCTCGTCGCGGCTACGGAAGCTGAAGTACCGCAGGTAGCGGTCGACCTCCCGGTCGTCCACGTTGAGCCAGAACTGGTAGAACGCGTACGGGCTGGTCATCGTGGGGTCGAGCCAGACGGCGCCGCCCTCGCTCTTGCCGAACTTCGTACCGTCGGCCTTGGTGACCAGAGGCGTGGTGAACGCCTGCACCGGCCCCGCGCCTCGCCGGCGGACGTAGTCGACGCCGGCGGTGATGTTGCCCCACTGGTCGGAGCCACCGAACTGGAGCTGACAGCCGTGCCGACGGTGCAGCTCGAAGAAGTCGTTGGCCTGCAACAGCTGGTAGCTGAACTCGGTGTAGCTGATGCCCGTCTCCAGCCGGGCCCGCACCACCTCCCGGGCCAGCATCTTGTTGACCGGGAAGTGCTTGCCCACGTCGCGGAGGAACTCGATGATCGACATCTCGCCGGTCCACTCGAGGTTGTTGACCAGCTGGGCCGCGTTCTCACCGGTGTACGACACGAAGGGCGCGAGCTGATCACGGATGCGGCTGACCCAGCCGGCGATCACGTCGGGCGGGTTGAGCGTCCGTTCGGCGCTCTCCTTCGGGTCACCGATCTGCCCGGTCGCCCCGCCGACCAGCAGCAACGGGCGGTGGCCGGCGAGTTGCAGCCGGCGGGCCATGAGGACCTGCATGAGGTTGCCGACGTGCAGGCTCGGCGCGGTCGGGTCGAAACCCACGTAATAGGTGGCGGCGCTCCCACCGTCGAGCAGCTCGCGCAGCTCGTCGAGGCCGGTCGAGTCCTGGATCAGGCCACGCCAGAGCAGGTCGTCGGTCAGGGAGTCCCGCCCGGGCGGCGGGGGGCTGCTGTCGGTCACGGTCACCGATTCTCCCCCATCGCCGGTGCCGACCCGTACCGGGTTTGGCGCAACCCGCCCCGGTTAGGCTTGCGCCCCGTTGATCGAGGAGGGTTTCGCCGTGGAGATGCCGGATCTGACGGGTGGGTTCGTCGCCCTGCTCGGCCTGACGTTCGAGGAGGCGACCGCCGACCGGGTGGTCATCACGTGGCGGGTCCGCCCGGAGCTGCACCAGCCGTTCGGCATCCAGCACGGCGGGGTGTACTGCTCGGTGGTGGAGACCGCGGCCAGCGTGGGTGGTTCGCTCTGGCTGGCCGACCGGGGAACGGTCGTCGGGGTGTCGAACCAGACCGACTTCCTGCGGGCCGTCCGCGACGGCGAGCTGAGCGCGGTTGGCACTCCGGTGCACCGGGGGCGCAGCCAGCAGCTCTGGCAGGTGGAGATCACCGACGCCGACGAGCGGCTGGTCGCCCGCGGACAGGTGCGTCTGCAGAACCTCTCCCGCGACTGAGCGGGCGACACCCGAGGGTCAGCTGCGGGCGTCGTCCAGCACCGGCTCGACGTCGGGCTCGGCCTCCGCCTCGTCGGGCACCCGGCTCAGCCGTACCTCCGTGATGGCCCGGTGGTCGATGCCGGTGACCATCAGCTCCCAGCCGTCCAGGGTCACGTCCTCCCCGGCGACGGTGGGGATGTGCCCGAGGCGGGCCAGCACCAGCCCGGCGACGGTGGTGTAGTCGCCGGCCGGGCGCGAGGGCAGCTCGACGCCGATGTCCGGCAGGTCGTGCACCGGGAAGGTGCCGGGCAGCACCATCGCGCCGTCCGGCTCGCGACGCACCGAGCTCACGTCCCGGTCGGTCTCGTCGTAGATCTCCCCGACGATCTCCTCCAGGATGTCCTCCAGCGTCACGATGCCGTCGACGGCGCCGCGTTCGTCCACGACCAGCGCGATGTGCTGGCGCTCGGCCTTGAACTGGCGCAGCGCGTCCACCACCGGCAGGGAGTCAGGCAGCAGCATCGGCGGGCGGGCGATCTCGTCGACCGGCCGGTCGTCGGGCACGCCCACCAGGTCACGCAGGTGGATCACACCGGCGGTGTCGTCCAGGCCGCCGTGGCGCACCACCGGCGCCCGGGAGTGCCCGGTGGCGGCCAGCACGAGCCGCGCGGCCTCCGCGGTGGTCCCGCTGTCGAGCGTGAAGACCTGCAACCGGGGTACGAGCACAGCCCGCAACCGCCGGTCGGCGATCTCCACGGCGCCGGCGATGATGGTGCGCTGCTCCTTGGTGAAGCCGTGGTTGCCGGCGACGATGTCGCGCAGCTCGTCCGGGCCGATCTCCTCCGGCTGGTGCTTGGGGTTCAGCCCGACCAGGCGGACGACCAGGTCACTGGTGGCGCCGAGCGCCCAGACGGCCGGGCGGGTGAGGCTGGCGAGCAGGTCGAGCGGGCGGGCCACCAGCAGCGCCCACCGCTCGGCGGACTGCATGGCGATCCGCTTCGGGGCCAGTTCGCCGAAGACCAGGGTGACGAAGGTCAACGCGAGGGTGACCACCACGATGGCCACCGTCTCGGCGGCGTTCCCGAACACCCCGAGCAGCGGCACGAGAGGTTTGGCCAGGGAGACCGCCGCCGCGGCGGAGGCCAGGAAGCCGGCCAGGGTGATGCCGATCTGGATGGTGGCGAGGAAGCGGTTCGGGTCCTTGGCGAGCCGGGCCAGCACCCGTCCGGCCCGGCTGGTGCGTTCCAACCGTTGGATCTGGCTGTCCCGCAGCGACACCAACGCCATCTCACTGCCTGCGAAGAGCGCGTTGATGACGACCAGGATTCCGACCAGGGCCAGTTGGCTCCCGTAGCTCTGCACGCCCGGTTCGCTCCCTCTGCGGTGGTGGCGCCGGCCGGTACGCGCGGCGCCCGCCGGTCGGCTGGCCCGCCCGGCGTACGCGCTTCTGTGCCCCGTACGGCGTCGACCGAATCCTGCCGGGGTGACGCTACGCCGGATCGGTGGTCGCCGGCGCGGGCAGGTCGAGGACGTACGAGCCGCCCTCGGGGCGGAACCCGAGCCGGTGGTAGTAGGGGGCGACCATGCCGGGTGGGCTGACGACCCGGTGGAAGCCGCGTTCGGTGAAGAGGCGGCTGCGCCGGTAGACGAACTCGCCGGGGGTGAAGTCGCGGAACTTCGGGGTGACGTAGTCCAGGTCGATCTGGGCGACCCCGCGCGGCTCGGCGTGCGAGAGCACCACCCCGACGACCTCGTCGGCCGTGACCACCAGGAAGGCGGATCGGTCGGCGGTGTCCGACGCCCATCGGAAGTCGGGGTTGAAGCGGCTGATGTCCGGAGCGTGCACCCGCAGGGTGTGCGCCAGGAACTGGTCATCGACGCCGACCTCGACCACCTGGTAGGTCTTCTCGTCGTGCCGGGTGGCGAGCATGCCGCGCAGATACCAGATGTTGATCACCGCGAGCACGATGTTGAGCCCGACCATGGGCCAGACCGCGAGCGCGGCGTTGTAGCCGATCAGGACGACGCAGCCGACGAGGTTGATCGCGCGCAGCCGCAGGACGCGCGACTGCAGCAGCGACCAGACCAGCACCGCGGAGCCGGCCCAGCCGACGAGATCCAACCAGTTCACCCCGCGAGACTAGTGCCCGCCCAGGTCAGGGGCGTCGGCGGGCAGCTCCAGCAGCCACTCCTCCACGTCGGCGCCGCGGCCGTTGGCGTACCCCGAATCCTCGCCGACCACGACGAACCCGCACTTGCGCAGCACCGCGAGGGAGGCGGCGTTGTCCTTGGCGGCGCGGGCGTGCACGGGCCGGGGCAGCTCGCGCAGCAGGGCGGTCAGGGCCGCGGTGGCGTGACCGCGGCCCCAGCGGGCCGGGTCGATCCAGTAGCTGACCTCGGTCTGCTCGTCGACCGGGAAGGAGCTGACGTAGCCGACCACCTCGCCGTCGACCTCGATGGTGCGGACCAGGTTCGCCGGGTTGGTGAGCACCCGCGCCCAGTGCCGGGCGAACTCGCGGTGGTCGGACGGGTCCTTGGCGACGAAGGCGGCCATCCGGTTGGCCTCCGGGTCCTGCTGATGCAGGAAGAACTCCACGAGGTCGTCCTCGCGCACCGGGCGGAGCAGCACGTCGGAAGTCATCGCGTGAGGGTACGTCCCGGCTGTGACAACGCGGGACCTCCGGCCCGCCGACCGTGGCGTCCGGCCCTGCCGACAGCACCCGACACATCGGTACGAACAGATGGAGAGGTCCGTGCGGCGCACCGCGGCGCGTACCGGCAAATGCCGGCCTTGTACGGCGGCTGCGCCGACAATGACCTGACCGACCCAGGGAGTGCCGATGAACCGACCTGTCGTGGTGGGTGTCGACGGATCGCCGTCCAGCCTCGTCGCCGCCGAACACGCGGCCCACGCCGCCCTGCTCCGGTCGCGCCCGTTGCTGCTGGTGCACGGCTACCTGCACCCGCTCGGCTACGGCGTGCCGCTCAACCCGTACGACCTCGGGGTGCCGGCGCCCTCCGAGGAGGCGCAGAAGATGTTGGAACGCGCCGCGGCCGACCTCAGCGACCGCTGGCCCGGCCTCACCGTCGAGGTACGCCAGGTCGCCGGCGGCCCCGGCGCCACCTTGGTCGAAGAGTCCCGCCGGGCCGACCTCGTCGTCGTGGGCAGCCGTGGGCTGGGCGGGTTCGCCGGGTTGCTGCTCGGCTCGGTGGGCGCGCAGGTCGCCGCGCACGCGCACTGCCCCGTGCTGGTGGTCCGCCCGGACGAGCAGCCCATCGGCGTGGACGCACCCGTGCTGGTCGGTGTGGACGGGTCCGAGTCGTCCCGGCTCGCCGCGGAGCAGGGCGCGCACGAGGCCGCGCTACGCGCCGTGCCGCTGGTGCTGGTGCACGTCGGCCCACCGGACACCGACCGGCCGGTGCCGGAGGAGATCGAGGAGTCGCAGGCCGCGTACCAGGCCGAGGCGGTGCGGTTGCTCGCCGACGCGTCCGCCGCCGTCCGGGCCGAGCATGCCGGCCTGGTGGTACGGGAACATCCGGTTCGTGCGGTCGGCCCGGCCCAGGCGCTCATCGAGGCCAGCGGTACGGCGTCGCTGCTGGTCGTCGGCACCCGGGGCCGGGCCGGATTCGCCGGGCTGCTGCTCGGCTCGGTCAGTCAGGCCGTCATCCACCACGCACACTGCCCGGTGCTGGTCGCCCACCCGGTCAGCTGACCGGGGTGTCGCCGCCGCGGCCGAGCATCTGCAGGAAGTCGGTGGTGAGGGCGAACGGGTCGGCGGGACCGCTGGCCGGCGGTCGACGCTCGACCTGGTCGGCCAGCTCCCCGGCGGCGCGCCGGATCCGACCCCGCAACGCGCCGTCGGCGGTGCCGTCCGACCAGTCCTCGGGTGCGGCGAAGACCGCGGTGGGGACCACCACCGCCCGCAGGTAGCTGAACATCGGGCGGGCGGCGTGCTCCAGGGCCAGGGAGTGCCGGGCGGTGCCGCCGGTGGCCCCGATCAGCACCGGCCGGTCGACCAGCGACCCCGAGTCCAGCACGTCGAAGAAGGACTTGAACAGCCCGTTGTACGACGCGCTGAAGATCGGCGTGACGGCGATGATGCCGTCCGCCCCGGTCACCGCGTCGATGGCCTCCTTCAGCGCGGTCGGCGGGAACCCGGTGAGCATGTTGTTCACCACGTCGTGGGCGTACTCCCGCAGGTCGACGACGTGCAGCTCCACCTCGTGGCCCCGCCGGGCCAGCTCGTCGCGGGTCGCCCCGGCGAGCTGGTCGGCGAGCAGCCGGGTCGACGAGGGCTGACTCAGCCCCGCCGAGACCACGGCCAGGGTGCGGCGGGTCATCGGGTCGCCCCCTCCGGTGCCCTGCCCGTCACGTCGTCCACGGCGTGCACGGTGCTGTCCTTGGCACCGCCGGCGGCGGCGACCAGCGAGGCGTGGGTGGGCGCCTGCGGCACGTGCGCGGGGCGCAGCGACTCGAACTCCTTGCGCAGCACCGGCACGACCTCCTCGCCGAGCAGGTCGAGCTGCTCCAGCACGGTCTTCAGGGGCAGCCCCGCGTGGTCGATCAGGAACAGCTGGCGCTGGTAGTCACCGACGTACTCGCGGAAGCCGAGCGTGCGGTCGATGACCTGCTGCGGGCTGCCCACGGTCAGCGGCGTCTCCCGGGTGAACTCCTCCATCGACGGCCCGTGGCCGTAGACCGGGGCGTTGTCGAAGTACGGCCGGAACTCCCGGATCGCGTCCTGCGAGTTGCGCCGCATGAACACCTGCCCACCGAGGCCGACGATGGCCTGGTCGGCGGTGCCGTGGCCGTAGTGCGCGTACCGCTCGCGGTAGAGGCCGACCATCCGCTGGGTGTGCTCCTTGGGCCAGAAGATGTGGTTGGCGAAGAAGCCGTCACCGTAGTAGGCGGCCTGCTCGGCGATCTCCGGGCTGCGGATGGAGCCGTGCCAGACGAACGGGGGCACCCCGTCGAGCGGGCGCGGCGTCGAGGTGAACGACTGCAGCGGGGTGCGGTACTTGCCCTTCCAGTCGACCACGTCCTCGCGCCACAGCCGGTGCAGCAGGTCGTAGTTCTCGATCGCGAGGGGGATGCCGGCGCGGATGTCCTTGCCGAACCACGGGTACACCGGGCCGGTGTTGCCGCGGCCCATCATGAGGTCCACCCGGCCGTCGGACAGGTGCTGGAGCATCGCGTAGTCCTCGGCGATCTTCACCGGGTCGTTGGTGGTGATCAGCGTGGTCGAGGTGGACAGCAGCAGCCGCTCGGTGCGTGCCGCGATGTGGCCGAGCATGGTGGTCGGCGACGACGGCACGAACGGTGGGTTGTGGTGCTCGCCCGCGGCGAAGACGTCCAGGCCGACCTCCTCGGCCTTCAACGCGATGGTGACCATCGCCTTGATCCGCTCATGCTCGGTCGGCTCCCGACCGGTGGTCGGGTCGACCGTGACGTCGCCGACGGTGAAGACTCCGAACTGCATGACCAGCTCCTCGCGTGTCAACCGGGTGCCGCCCTGGTACCCGGACGCAGCTCACAACTTATTTGACGACGCAACTATTCCGTGGGCGGCGTATCTCGGAGTGGCACCGGTCACGCCCGATAACCGGACGTCCGGCGGGTTATCGGGCCTCCGCGGTCGGCTCAGCCGCCCGCCACCGACGGCAGGACCTGCACCTCGGCGCCCACACCGACCGGCGTCGCCAGCCCGCCCGAGTGCCGGCAGTCCTCACCGTCGACGTAGACGTTGACGTAGCGACGAAGCTCGCCGCGCTCGTCGCGGAGCCGCCGGGCCAGCCGCGGATGCGCGACGGCCAGCTCGTCGAGGACCGCCCGCAGCGTGCCGACGGCGGAGACGCTCAGCCGGCTGGCACCACCGGCGTCGCCCCGCAGCGGGCCGGGCAGCAGCACGGTGACCACGTCAGACCGCCGCGGCGCGGACGCAGAGCACGTCGGGCAGGTGCGCGGCCACCAGCGACCAGGAGTCGCCCTCGTCGCGGCTCGCGTAGACCTCGCCGGAGCGGGTGCCGAAGTAGACCCCGCCCGGGGTGGAGTCGTCGGCGCACATCGCGTCGCGCAGCACCGCCGGGTAGAACGGACCCTCGGGCAGCCCCACCGACAGCGACTCCCACTTGCCGCCGGCGTCGGCGGAGCGGAACACCCGGCAGCGGTGGTCGGCGGGGAACCTCTCGCCGTCGGCCACCAGCGGAAACGCCCACACCATGCCGGCCCGCGAGGGGTGGGCGACCATCGGGAACCCGAAGTCGCTGGGCAGTCCGTCGGCGATCGAGGACCAGGTGCGGCCGTCGTCGTCGGAGCGGTAGACGCCGTGGTGGTTCTGCGCGTACAGCCGGTCCGGGTTGCCGGAGTCGCGGGCGACCTTGTGCACGCACTGGCCGAACTCCGGCCACTCGTCGGGCAGGAAGTAGGCGCGGATGCCGGTGTTGCCCGGTGCCCAACTCGCCCCCGCGTCCTCCGAGCGGTAGACGCCACCGGTGGACATCGCGACCAGCACGCGTGCCGGGTCGTGCGGGTGGGGCAGCACGGTGTGCACGGCCTGGCCGCCGAACCCGGCCTCCCACCGCGGGCGGTGCGGGTGGTCCCAGAGCGAGCGGACCAGTTCGAAGCTCCGGCCACCGTCGGTGGAACGGAACAGCGCCGAGGGCTCGGTGCCGGCCCAGACGACGTCCGGCTCGTCCGGGCCGGCCGGCGTCAACTGCCAGACCCGCCCGAGGCTCGCCCCGGTGTCGGCCGGAAACGCGACCGGCGCCTGGTCGGGCTCGTCCCACGAGGCGCCGAGGTCGTCACTGGTGGCGACGCTGGGCCCGAAGTGGGAACTGGTCATCCCCACGAGCAGTCGCGGCGTGGCACGCCGGGTGTCGACCGCGACCGCGTAGACACCGGTCATCGGGAAGTGCGGGCCGGTGATCTCCCAGCTGCGCCGGTCGTCGGCGGTGGTGGCGAGAAACAACCCCTTGGCCGTACCGATCGCGAGCAGCGTCGCCATGACGTCCTCCGAACCGTCGGTGAGCAGGTGCGGTGATTATGGCCACTCCCCCCGACAGACGTCGCCGCGCACACGCCGGGCGCCGCGATCAGCGCCGGACGCGGGGGACGTGCCGGCGGTACGCGCTGACCGTCGGATCGCCGTCGAGCCAGAACCGCCAGGGCAGGTCGTGCGCGCCGGTCACGCCGACCCGAGGACCCGCCACCACCGCCTCCGGCGGCACCGGCCGGGCCGGCGGGCGCAACCGGACCGGGCCGTCGCCGAGCAGGTACCCGCCGTACGCCGCGCGGTCGATGCCGAGCGTGGCGCAAAGCCGGGCCGGCCCCCGGGCCAGATCCACGTCCCGCCGGATGGCCGGTCGGCGCTCCCGTGCGGTGGCCAGCCCGTCGACGACCTCACCGGCGCGCAGCAACACGGCGGCGGCCTCTCCCTCGGCCCCGGTGACCACGTTCATGCACCAGTGCATGCCGTAGGTGAAGTAGACGTAGGCGTGCCCGGCGGGGCCGAACATCACGGCGTTGCGCGGGGTGCGGCCCCGGTGGGCGTGCGAGGCCGGATCGCCAGCCGTGCCCGCGTACGCCTCGACCTCGGTGATCCGGACAGTGACCCCGCCGGCGTGCAGCCGGCAGCCCAGCAGGCCCCGCGCGGCCGGCAGCAGTGGGCCGGCGAGCAGGTCAGCCAACGCCGCCAGGCCGGCGTCGGCGCCGCGGTCGTTCGGCGCGAGCTCCATGTCCGAACGGTACCCAGCCCTGCACCCGGCCATTCCGCTGACGGATCGCACCGGCCACCCGTGGTGCCTCCAGCGTTCACCAGTTGGACATCCACGCGGCGAAACGCGTCCGGTGGTCCAGGGGTGTATCCGGTGTCGTCGCACGGCGCGGCGGCACATTCGAAGAGGAGCCATCATGACCGTACGAAGCATCCGTCGGCCCCTGGTCACCATCGGCCTGATCGCTGCCGGTGCCACGCTCGCCTTCGCCCCGTCCGCGAGCGCCAACGCCCCGCTGCGGGCGGCTGCCCTGACCGACGGCGCCCCGCTGACCGCTGTCGCACTCGGGGGCACTGGCAAGATCGACGCCAACGGTGCGGCGGTCTTCGTTCCGGTCAGCCTGACCTGTTCGCAGCCGACGCAGGTCGACCTGACGGTGAAGGTCGCCCAGGCGATCGGGGAGTCGGTGCGGACCGGCACGACCACCCGGAAGGTGCCCTGCGACGCGACCACCCAGAAGGTGCGGATCGCGGTGACCGCGACCGAGCTCCCGTTCGCTCCCGGCGTGGCGTTCGGCGTCGTGACCGGCAACTCCTGCGACGCGCTGTGCAACTCCCTCAC
Source organism: Micromonospora sp. NPDC050695 (assembly GCF_040654415.1). NCBI lineage: Bacteria > Bacillati > Actinomycetota > Actinomycetes > Micromonosporales > Micromonosporaceae > Micromonospora > Micromonospora sp. NPDC050695. The sequence goes on along the minus strand of NZ_JBFAHZ010000075.1, from coordinate 9,963 downwards.
CGACGAGCACAGCTTCCAGCTGGCGCTCTGAATCGTGGCGTGGCGGCACGGCACGCCCGTGCCGCCACGCTTCAACGAAGTGTTGACAAGTATCCGTTGATGCGCTTTGCTCGGACCATGACGACGGAGGACCTGTTCAACCCGCCGGACCCGGCCCGGGCCCGCGCGCACCGCACCCACGAGGCGCTGCAACGGATCAGCGAGCGGCACGCCGGCTCCGACGCGCGGCGCGGGCGCTGGGCCCACCCGTACGTGCTGGACCCGTGGGAGGCGGTGGCCCTGGTCACCGCCCTGGCTGCCGGCGGAGCCGAGCGGGAGACCGGGGAGGAGCCGGTCGACGGCGCCGACCTCACCGCCGCGCTGACCCTGCTGCCGCACGTGCGCTCCGAGCTGGACGCGCTGGAGGCGGGCCTGTTGACGCTGGCTCGGGACCGGGGGCTGACCTGGCAGTCCATCGCGTACGGGCTGGGGCTGGGCAGCGCCCAGGCAGCCCGACAGCGCTACGAACGGGTCGCCGCCCGCTCCGCCGAGCAGGCTGACTGACGACCGCGCTCGCCGGTGCAAGATCGTGCTCAAACAGGGACGTCGGCGGAGTCGAGGCTGGCCGACCGGGACGGGCAGGTGCAGTAGTGGCCTCACCCTCGGCGGACGCCACTGGATCCTGGATCGAGCACGATCTTGCCCGGCGGGCCGGCGGGCGGGACGAGGCGGGGCGAGGCGAGGCGGGCTGAGAGTGCGAGCCGGCACCCGGATCGGCACGCCGCGCCTGCGACGGCGCTCGGGCGGGCAGACTGTGCGCACGACGAGGAGGCGACGCATGGAACGCGCGGAGATGCTGGCGTACTGCCTGGCCAAGCCGGGAGCGTGGCTGGACCGGCCATGGGAGGGCGACGAGGTGGTGAAGGTGGGCAGCCGGATCTTCGCGTTCCTCGGCAACGGCGACGGCAGACCCACCGTCGGCATCAAGTGCGGCCCGACCCGCGAGATCGCCGACGAGTGGCTGCACCGCCACCCCGACGACGCCCGGGTGATGGCCTACATCGGCCGGTCCGGGTGGAACACGCTGCGCCTGGACGGTGGGATCGACGCCGACGAGCTGACCGAGGCGGTCGACGGGTCGTACGACATGGTGGTGGCGAAGCTACCCAGGCGGGAGCGTCCGGCGGCCTGAACCGGCCGTGGCGCCGGCGGTCCGCGCCGGCGCCACGGTGAGATCAGCGGGGTACGACCCGCTCGGTTGCCCACTCCCGCCAGCCGGCCAGCCGGTCCGCGGCGGCGGCGAGCTGGTCGGCGACCGGGCCGGGGCCGGTCGAGCCGGGGGTGGTCCGGGCCGCGAGAGCCGAGCGGACCGAGAGCACGTCGCGCACCGACGGGTCGAGGTGCTCGCTGACCGCGGCCAGGTCGGCGTCGGAGACGTCCTCCAGCTCGCATTCCCGAGCCGCGCACAGCGCCACCAGCCGACCGGTGATCTCGTGCGCGTCGCGGAACGGCACGTTGCGCCGGACCAGCCAGTCGGCGACCTCGGTGGCGAGGGAGAAACCGACCGGCGCGGCGGCGACGAGCCGGTCCACCCGGACCGTCATCGTGGAGATCATCCCCGCCAGGGCCGGCAGCAGCAGCTCCAGGGTGTCGACCGCGTCGAACGCGGGCTCCTTGTCCTCCTGCATGTCCCGGTCGTAGGTCATCGGCAGGCCCTTGAGCATGGTCAGCACGGTCATCAGGCCGCCGACGAGCCGGCCGGACTTGCCCCGGGCCAGCTCGGCGATGTCCGCGTTCTTCTTCTGCGGCATGATCGACGACCCGGTGGCGAACGCGTCGTCCAGCTCCACCCAGCCGAACTCGTGCGACGTCCAAAGCACCACCTCCTCGCCGAGACGGGACAGGTGCACCCCGATCAGGGCGGTGGTGAAGAGGAACTCCGCCACGAAGTCCCGGTCGGCGACTGCGTCCATCGAGTTGGCGAACGACGTCCGGAAACCCAGCTCCTTGGCGACGGCCACCGGGTCCAGTGGAAGCCCGGAACCGGCGAGAGCACCCGCGCCGAGTGGGCTGACCGCGGCCCGGTGGTCCCAGTCGCGCAGCCGTTCCAGGTCACGCAGCAGTGGCTGCACGTGGGCGAGCAGCCAGTGCCCGAAAGTGACCGGCTGGGCGTGCTGCAGGTGCGTCATGCCGGGCGCGGCGGTGTCGATGTGCCGCTCGGCCTGCTCGACCAGCGCCTCGGCCAGTTCCACGAGCCGGCTGGCCACACCCCGCGCGTGGTCGCGCAGGTAGAGCCGCAGGTCGGTGGCGACCTGGTCGTTGCGGGACCGGCCGGCGCGCAGCTTGCCGCCGAGGCTGCCGAGCCGCTCCAGCAGCCCTCGCTCCAACGCGGTGTGCACGTCCTCGTCGTCGATGGTCGGGCGGAACGCCCCGGAGGCGCAGGCCGCCTCCAGGTCGTCGAGCGCGGCCAGGATCCGGCCCAGCTCTTCGGGGTCGAGCAGGCCGGCGCCGGCGAGGACCCGGGCGTGCGCCCGGGAACCGGCGATGTCGTACGGGGCCAGGCGCCAGTCGAACTGGACGCTCACCGACAGTCGGGCGAGCGCCTCGGCGGGGCCGCCGGCGAACCGGCCACCCCACAGGCTCGTCCGGTTGGTGCCGGCGCTGTTCTCGGTGAGGCTCTTGTCGTCCACCCCGCCCATTGTGGTCCCCATGCTCGTCAGCCACCCATCCGGGCGTCGCGTGCGGCGGCCATCCGACTCGGCAGGCCCCACAGTTGCACAAATCCCTTCGCCAGGGACTGGTCGAAGGTGTCGCCGGTGTCGTAGGTGGCCATCCCGAAGTCGTACAGGCTCGCCTCGGAGCGCCGACCGGTGACGGTGACGCGTCCCCCGTGCAGGGTCAGCCGCACCTCACCGCTCACATACCGCTGCGCGTCGTCGATGAACGCGTCCAGCGAGTCCTTCAGCGGGGAGAACCACAGGCCGTCGTACACCAGCTCACCCCAGCGCTGGTCCACGCTCTTCTTGAACCGGGCCAGGTCCCGTTCCACGGTCACCGCCTCCAGCTCCTGGTGGGCGGTGATCAGCGCGATCGCACCGGGCGCCTCGTACACCTCGCGGCTCTTGATTCCGACGAGGCGGTCCTCGACCATGTCGAGCCGGCCGACGCCCTGCGCGCCCGCGCGCCGGTTCAGCTCCAGGATCGCCTGGTACGGGGTGACCGTCTCACCGTCGATCGCCACCGGCACGCCGGCGTCGAAGGTGATCACGACCTCGTCGGCGTCGCGGTCCTGCGCCGGGTCGACGGTGTACGAGTAGAGGTCCTCGATCGGGGCGTTCCAGATGTCCTCCAGGAAGCCCGTCTCCACGGCACGACCCCACAGGTTCTGGTCGATGGAGTACGGCGACTTCGCCGACACGTCGATCGGCAGCCCCTTCTCCTCGGCGAAGGCGATCGCCTTGTCCCGCGTCCACGCGAAGTCCCGGGCCGGCGCGATGATCTTCAGGTCGGGGGCGAGCGCGTTCAGGCCCACCTCGAAGCGGACCTGGTCGTTGCCCTTGCCGGTGCAGCCGTGCGAGACGATCGTGCCGCCGTGCTGACGCGCCGCCGCCACCAGGTGCTTGACGATCAGCGGCCGGGACAGCGCCGACACCAGCGGGTAGCGGTCCATGTAGAGGGCGTTGGCCCGGACCGCCGGCAGGCAGTAGTCGGCGGCGAACTCGTCGCGGGCGTCGACCACCTCGGACTCGGCGGCGCCGCAGTCCAGGGCGCGCTGTCGGATGGCGTCGAGGTCCTCGCCGCCCTGCCCGACGTCGACGGCCACCGCGATCACCTCGGCGCCGGTCTGCTCGGCCAGGTAGGGGATGGCGACGGAGGTGTCCAACCCTCCGGAGTACGCCAGAACGACCCGCTCGGTCATGGTGTGGTGTTCCCTTCAACGGTGTCTTCCCGGCGGGCCCAGCCGGCGAGCTTGTCTCCGAGTGCGGCGCCGCCGACGGACCCGCGGGCCACCACCAGGATGGTGTCGTCGCCGGCGATGGTGCCGACGATCTCGGGCAGGCCCGCCCGGTCCAACGCGCTGGCCAGGTACTGGGCTGCGCCCGGCGGGGTACGCAGCACGGCGATGTTGCCGCTGGAGTCGACCCCGTTGAGCAGTTCACGCAGCAGCCGTACCAGCCGGGCCGGTGCGGCCTCGGCGTCGCGCAGCGGCCGGTGGCCGTCCTCGGGGATCAGGTAGACGGCTGGGCCGTCGCCGCCGCGCACCTTGACCGCGCCCAGCTCCTCCAGATCCCGGGAGAGGGTGGCCTGGGTGACGCCGACGCCGTCGGCGGCGAGCAGGTCGGCCAGTTCGGTCTGCGACCGCACGGCCCGGTCCCGGATCAGCTCCACGATCCGGGCGTGCCGGGCGGCGCGGGTCAGCGGGGCGGTCATCGTGGCGTCCCGGTGGCGGCCAGCAGGAACGTCAGCAACGCCTTCTGGGCGTGCAGCCGGTTCTCCGCCTGGTCGAAGACCGCGCTCTGCGGGCCGTCGAGCACCTCGTCGGTGATCTCCTCGCCGCGGTGCGCGGGCAGGCAGTGCAGCACGATCGCGTCCGGTGCGGCCTGACCGAGCAGTTCCTTGTTCACCTGGTACGGCAGGAACGGCGTGACCCGGTCCAGACCGTCGGCCTCCTGGCCCATCGACGTCCACGTGTCGGTGGCCAGCACGTCGGCGTCGCGGGCCGCCTGCGCCGGGTCGGTGAGCACCCGTACCGACCCGCCGGTGTCGGCGGCGATCCGGGCCGCCCGGTCCACCACGGCCGCGTCCGGTGCGAAACCGGCCGGCCCGGCGATCCGTACGTGCATCCCGGCCGTCGCGCCGGCCAGTAGGTACGACTGCGCCATGTTGTTCGCGCCGTCGCCCACGTAGGTGAGGGTGCGCCCGGCGGTACCGCCGAACCGCTCCCGGATGGTGAGCAGGTCGGCCAGCAGTTGGCAGGGGTGGAAACCGTCGGTGAGCGCGTTGATCACCGGCACGCTGGCGCCGCCCGCCACCTCGGCGATCCGGTCGTCGCCGTGGGTCCGCAACACGATGGCCGCGACGTAGCGGGACAGCACCCGCCCGGCGTCCGCGAGCGTCTCACCGCGGCCGAAGTGGGTGACCTGGGTGTCCACGACCAGCGGGTGCCCGCCCAGCTCGGCGATCCCGGCGTCGAAGGAGATCCGGGTCCGCAGGCTCTGCTTGTCGAAGAGCACCGCGACCGAGCGGGGGCCCGCGAGGGGCTGGTGACCGAACCGGTCGGCCTTCATCCGCTCCGCCAGGTCGAGCACCGTGGACTGTTCGGCGGGCGAGAGGTCGTCGTCGCGCAGGAAGTGCCGGATCATGCGGTCGTCCCCGTCGTGGTCGTGGTCGTGGTCGTGGTGGTCGGCGTCGGCGTCGGCGTCGGCGTCGGCGTCGGCGTCGGCGTCGGCGTCGAGATCGTGGAAGGGTCCGGCCCTCGAAGGGGCGCTTTCCCGCCACGATCCGCGTCGGTTCCGGCGGCGGCCGGGGCTGCCGCGGCCAGGGCGGCGGGAAGAGCGGCGAGGAAGGCGTCCGCCTGGTCCACGCTGAGGATCAGCGGCGGGGCGAGCCGCAGCACACCCGGCTGCACCGGGTTGACCAGGAAGCCAGCCTCCCGCAGTGCCTCGGCGAGGACCGTCGCCACCGGCGCGGTGAGCGTCACGCCGAGCAGCAGCCCGGCACCGCGTACGCCACCGATCAGCGGATGGCGGAGCGCCTCGATCCCGCGACGCAGCCGCTCGCCGACCCGCTTGACGTGATCCAGCAGCCCCTCGTTGGCGATGGTCGCCACCACGGCGAGCGCCGCCGCGCAGCTCACCGGGTTACCGCCGAAGGTGGTGCCGTGCGAGCCGGGAGTGAGCAGGTCGGCGGCCCGGCCGAAGGCCAGCGTGGCACCGATGGGCAGCCCGCCGCCGAGCCCCTTGGCCAGCGTGACCACGTCCGGCTCCACACCCTCGGCCTGGTGCGCGAACCAGTGCCCGGTACGGCCGATGCCGGTCTGCACCTCGTCGAGCACCAGCAGCGCGCCGTGCCGGGCGGTGATCCGCCGTGCCGCGGCCAGATAGCCCGCCGGTGGGACCACCACACCGTTCTCACCCTGGATCGGCTCCAGGATCACCATGGCGGTCGCGTCGGTCACCGCCGCCTCCAGCGCGGCGACGTCACCGTACGCGACGTGGGTCACCTCACCCGGCAGCGGCCGGAACGGGTCGGCCTTGGCCGGCTGGCCGGTCAGCGCGAGAGCGCCCATGGTGCGGCCGTGGAAGCCGCCCACGGTGGCGACCACGTGGCTGCGCCCGGTGCGCCGGGACAGCTTGAACGCCGCCTCGTTCGCCTCCGCGCCGGAATTGGCGAAGAAGACCCGGCCGGGCCGGCCGGCGAGGGCCAGCAGCAGCTCGGCCAGGGCGACCGGCGGTTCGGCCACGTAGAGGTTGGAGACGTGCCCGAGGGTGGCGACCTGCTTCGACACGGCGGCCACCACAGCCGGGTGGGCGTGCCCGAGGGCGTTCACCGCGATGCCGCCCACCAGGTCCAGGTACTCCCGGCCGGCGTCGTCGACCACGACGGCACCGGAGCCGGACACCAGGGCCAGCGGCGGCGTGCCGTAGTTGTCCATCATGGTCTGACCCCAGCGCTGCACGAGGGCGCTCATGACCCGATCACCATCGTTCCGAACCCTTCCGAGGTGAACACCTCGAGCAACGTGGAGTGCGCCACCCGACCGTCGACGACATGTGCGGCGGGCACTCCCCCACGCACCGCCCGCAGGCAGGCCTCCATCTTGGGCACCATCCCCGACTCGAGGCTGGGCAACAGCTTGGCCAGGTCGTCCGCGGTGATCTCGGAGACCAGGCTGGTCGTGTCCGGCCAGTCGGCGTACAGGCCGGCCACGTCGGTGAGCACGACGAGCTTGCGCGCCTCCAACGCGATGGCCAGCGCCGCCGCGGCGGTGTCCGCGTTGAGGTTGTGCAGGACACCGTCGGCGTCCGGCGCGACCGTGGAGATCACCGGAATCCGGCCGGCGTCGATCAGGTCGGTCACCGCCGACACGTCGACCGACTCGACGTCGCCGACCTGGCCGACGTCCACGGGTTGCCCGTCCACGTACGCCGGGCGGCGCACCGCGGTGAACAGCCGGGCGTCCTCGCCGGAGAGACCGACGGCGAACGGGCCGTGCGAGTTGATCAACCCGACCAGTTCCCGGCCCACCTGCCCGACCAGCACCATCCGGACCACGTCCATCGCCTCGGCGGTGGTCACCCGCAGACCGCCCCGGAACTCGCTGGCAATGCCGAGCCGGCCCAGCATGGCCGAGATCTGCGGGCCACCGCCGTGCACCACCACGGGCTTGAGACCGGCGTAGCGCAGAAAGACCATGTCGGCGGCGAACGCCCGCTGCAACTCCGGGTCGGTCATGGCGTTGCCGCCGTACTTGACCACCACGGTGGAGCCGGAGAAACGCGCCAGCCACGGCAACGCCTCGATCAGTGTCTCGGCCTTGACCTGGGCACGGCTGAGATCGGCGCTGAGGCTCATGTCGAATACGCCGAGTTCTCGTGCACGTACGCGTGAGACAGGTCGTTGGTCCAGATCGTCGCGGCCGAGCCGCCGGCGTGCAGATCGATCCGGATGGTCACGTCCCGCCCGGCGAGGTCGACCTTCGACCGGTCCTCGGCGGCCGCGCCACCCCGACACACCCACACCCCGTTGACCGCCACATCCACCTCGTCCGGCTCGAACGCGGCAGCCGTGGTGCCGACCGCGGCGAGGATCCGGCCCCAGTTCGGGTCGTTGCCGAACAACGCGGTCTTGACCAGGTTGTTGCGGGCGACCGCGCGGCCCACCTCGACGGCGTCGTCCTCGTCGGCGGCGCCGACCACGTCGATGGCGATCTGCTTGGTGGCGCCCTCGGCGTCGGCGACCAACTGCTGGGCCAGGTCGTGACAGGCAACGGTGACCGCGGCGGCCAACTCGGCCGGGGTCGGCTCGATGCCGCTCGCGCCACTGGACAGCAGCAGCACCGTGTCGTTGGTGGACATGCAGCCGTCGGAGTCGACCCGGTCGAAGCTCACCCGGGTCGCCGCGCGCAGCGCCTCGTCCAACGCGGCCGGCCCGGCCACCGCGTCCGTGGTCAGCACGCAGAGCATGGTGGCCATCCCCGGCGCGAGCATCCCGGCGCCCTTGGCCATGCCGCCGACCGTCCAGCCGCTGCCCCGAGCCACCGTGGTCTTCGGCCGGGTGTCGGTGGTCATGATGGCCTCGGCGGCCGCCTGACCGCCGTCGCGGGAGAGCCCCCGGATCGCCGAGCGGACCCCGGGCAGCAGCTTCGGCATCGGCAGCCGCTCACCGATCAGGCCGGTGGAGCAGACCGCCACCTCACCGGCACCGAGGATCAGCCGCGGGCTGACCGAGGTCAACGCGGCGGCCGTGTGCTCGGCGGTGGCGTGCGTGTCCTGGAATCCGGCCGGGCCGGTGCACGCGTTGGCGCCACCGGAGTTGAGCACCACCGCGCGGACCACACCACCCTGCACGACCTGCTGCGTCCAGAGCACCGGCGCGGCCTTGACCCGGTTGGTGGTGAAGACACCGGCGACACCGGCGTCCGGGCCGTCGTTGACCACCAGCGCGACGTCCGCGCCGCCACTGGTCTTCAGCCCGGCGGCCACCCCGGCCGCCCGGAACCCCCGAGGGGTGGTGACGCTCATGGTGCGACTCCCCAGCTGGACAGGCCCGTCGTCTCCGGCAGGCCGACCATGAGATTGGCGTTCTGGACGGCCTGCCCGGCCGCACCCTTGCCCAGGTTGTCCAACGCGCTGAGCACGATCAGCCGACCCGAGTCGACGTCGACGGTGGCCTGCAGGTGACACGAGTTGGAGCCCAGCGTGGCGGCCGTGTGCGGCCAGCGGCCCTCCGGCAGCACGTGCACGAACGGCGCGTCCGCGTACGCCTGCGCCAGCACCTCCTGCGGGTCGACGCCACGCGCCGGCCGCGCGGTGACCGTGGCCAGGATGCCGCGTGGCATCGGCGCGAGTACCGGGGTGAACGACAGGCCGGTCGCCCCGGTGGCCTGCTTGATCTCCGGCACGTGCTGGTGGGTGCCGACCCGGTACGGCGACAGGTCGCCCATCACCTCGCTGGCCAGCAGGTGCGCCTTGGTCGATCGGCCGGCGCCGGACGTGCCGGAGGCGGCCACCACCACCACGTCGGCGGGGTCCGCCGCGCCGGCCGCGATCAGCGGCGCGAGCGCCAGGGTGATCGCCGCCGCGTAGCAGCCGGTGTTCGCCACCCGGGTCGAGTTGGCGATCAGCTCCCGCTGGCCGGGCAGCTCGGGCAGGCCGTAGGTCCACTGCCCGGCGTGGGTGCCGCCGTAGTACTGCGCCCAGGCGTACGGGTCGGCGAGCCGGTGGTCGGCGCCCAGGTCGACGATGCGCACCTCGGACGGGAGCTGGGCTGCCAGGGCCGCCGACTCGCCGTGCGGCAGGGCCAGGAAGACCAGGTCGGCGTCGGCGAGGGTGGACGGGTCGGTCGCACCGAGCACCAGGTCGAGCCCGGTGAGCTGCGGATGGACCACGTCGACGCGGTGCCCGGCCTGGCTGTGGGCGGTGGCGGCCACCAGCTCGAACTCCGGGTGCCCGGCGACCAGGCGCAGCAGCTCGCCCCCGGCGTAGCCGCTCGCACCGGCAACCGCGACTCGGATCCCCATACTCACCTCCGCATGACTATGCAGAGGAGATTAACAAGGACGACTCACTAGTGCAAGTTCATGCAGCATCGTGCATGGTAATGAACAGATCGACCGCATCGCGATGCGTCCCCAAACCCGGCGATCACGCTTCCGGCTCCTCGGGACGGGGAGTGTCAAGTTAACGGCTGATCTTGGTTGTTGAGGTGGTCAGTCGTTGGCCGGGGTGAGCCGGCCCTCGAAGGCGATCTGGAAGGCGTTCA
>NZ_JBFAHZ010000074.1:0-21944 GCF_040654415.1 Micromonospora sp. NPDC050695 | reverse complement strand
GAGCCGGCCAGCATCCGCCACCCAGACCCAGCCACCGTTCACATCTACCGTCTTCGACCCCACACAACATGATCAACTTAAGCTACGTGGCATTGCGGCTGCGGTGTTCCGGGCTGTGCTCGTGGAGGTGGGGCTATGCGGGATCATGTGGGCCGTGACGCTGTCCCACTGAGCGCTCAGCGCTGCGGCTGCGACCCGTTCGTCGATAAGATCACGGAAGTATGGCCGTCCGGTTGCGGCCTCGCGGGCGTACTCCGCTGGGCTGAGGTTGGGAATCGGTCCAGTGGGGGCTGGCGTTTCGGGGAATGGTGCCGAACTGGCCCGGCTGGATCCTCTACCCGGTAACTGCCACGCCGGGCTCAGTGACTGTGCCGGTGACGCCGTGGCGGCCGCCGACGGGGTGGACCGCAAAGCTGAAGCGGCATAGCTGCCCGGCGCTGCGGCGATGGGGGGGTGTGGTGCGGCCTGGGTGGCGGGTGCGAACGATCGGGACGCGGCTCTCGCGCGCCCGGTCGATGCAGCCGACCAGCCGGGCGGTGGCCCGGCCGAACTACCCCAAGACGGAGTGTGCTGTCCCGGCAGGGGTGCCGGGAAGACCGGGACCGCTGGCACCATCAGGGCTGGCCGCTGCTGCACCGCCAACTGCTGCGCCACCGCCTGCTGCTGCGCCACCACAGACGGCCCGGACGGCCCCCTCACCGCACCATCCGTCGCCGTACTCGGCCACGCCGCCCTGCCAGCGAAATAATTGCGCATCAACATCGACGAATCGCCCAAAATCAGCTTGTTATCAGCAACGACTGTTGTGAAACTCCATCTGTTTGCAAAGGCAGACAACCGCCCTCCATGATCCATAGCCCCAATTCTGCGGATTCCATTGAACCATGCGTAAATAACGCACTCTTCTTCGCTAACGTTGTATCGCTGCGGAAGAGCACGTTTGGCCTTGATGAATCTCTCGAAGTCTTCGATTTTTTCCTGCAGAGCACGCTCTCTGAAACTAGGCTCAATTTCCGACCCACCAGAGGGCATTTGTCTCACACCTCGCCGTTGTTGACGGCGGCAACGGTGTGTCCGAGCCCGTCGCGGAAGAACTCTTCCGCACCGCCTGACAAAGTATCCGGAAGACCCGTATCCTCGACATCCTGGAGATACGCTGCGGCCTCACCTGCTCTGGGATCAGGGTCAAATTTCAATGACCGGCGACCGAGCCAATCCATGACATTGCGCAGGTTGATGGCCTGCTCTTGCTGAATGGACATAACTTCCCCTTGTCCCGACGTGTCGTTCGGCCGACGACTCATCAACAGGAACGGAATCGACCACCAGTCGGTTCACGCCGGGCACGCCCGGCCGAAGAGCATCCGCAAGGTCGAGCTTGACCGTCCAGCAGCCTGTCCGTCGCCGGTTCTGCTCGCGGTCGCGTCGGTGGTCTCGAAGTAGGGTCGGGTCGTCGAGATCACCGAGCGGGCCGCAGGCCTACCGGACGCGGTGTGGTACGGCCTCGGCACGGCCCGGGACCGGCTCACCGGTGCCCGGCGGGTGCCCGATGACAGCACGCGAGGTCAACCGCGAGCCCCAGGAGCGAGGCCCAGGGTAGTCAGGCGCGGGCGCGGGCCCAGGAGAGGAAGCGCTCGGTCAGCCGGGCCGGGTCGACGTCGATGAGCTGTTCGCTGGCCTCAACCTGGACGGTCGCCAGGTAGACGGTCAACGCCAGCCGATCGTGCCGGTACTCCCCGAGCAGCCGCAGCTTCGCGGCCGAGCAGGGCCAGGCGATGCCGCACGCCGCGCAGCGCCAGGTGGGGCGGCTCGGTAGGTGGTCCCGGTGTCGACGGCGGGGCATGTGCGGGCCTCCTTCGCGGTGGAAGAGGGTCGCCCCGCCTCCCCGTCGGGGCGACCCTCTGACTGACGCCGACCGCCGGGCTCGCGCGCCTCCACCGGTCACGCCGTCTTCTGTGGAACCACCCTCCGGCGCGTAGTCGGACAGGTACACCGCGTAGCGATATGGTCTCCAGATATTCGAGACATCCGATGGAGGGGCCGTGAACGACGCGCTACGGGTGGCACTCAGCGACACCGGGCACACCACCGAATCCCTCGCCGAGACTGTCGGCGTCGACCCGAAGACCGTGGGCCGCTGGTTGACCGAGGGCCGCATCCCGCATCCTCGGCACCGCCTGGCGGCGGCGGAAGCCCTGCACAAGGATGTTTCTGACATTTGGCCGGACACTTCGAGACGTCGTGATCCCATCTGGTTTCGTCCATGGCAGGAGATCGAGCGCGAGGCGGTGTCGCTGCGCTGGTTCGAATCGACGGTTCTGCCCGGGCTGCTCCAGACCGAGGCGTACGCCCGCGCGGTGCTCGGCGGCGCGGGTCTGATCCCCCGGGGTGAGATCGAGCGGCATCTCACCGTCCGGCTCGGCCGGCAGGGCGTGCTCAAACGGGACGACCCACCGCAGTTCACGGCGGTCATCGACGAGGCGATCCTGCGCCGGCCGGTCGGCGGCCGGTCGACCATGCGTGAGCAACTGCTGGCCGTGGTCGCCGCGTGCGCCGAGCCGCACATCCGGGTGCACGTCGTGCCCAGCGCGGTCGGCGCGTACGCCGGCCTCAACGGGCCGTTCGTGATCGCCAACAGTCACGACCACCGGGTCGCCGGCTACCTGGACAACCAACTCCAGGGACAAGTCGTTAGCGACCCGGACGACATCGCGACCATAATGGCGGCATGGGAGAACGTGCGCGGGGAGGCGCTGTCCCACTGGCAGTCGGTCGATCTCATCACGGAAGTGGCGGAGTCATGGAGCTGAACGGCGCACGGTGGCGTAAGAGCAGCCGCAGCAGCGGCAACGGCGGCGCATGCGTCGAGGTCGCCGACAACCTGCCCGGCGTGGTCGGCGTACGGGATTCCAAGGACCCGGCCGGTCCGGCGCTCGCCTTCGCGCCGGCGGCCTGGCACGCGTTCGTCACCCAGCTTGCCCGGCGGGCCTGAACGGCCACGATCATTCATTGATCATTCGGCTGCCACGACCTAGCGTGGCCGGATGCGACGGCGACGAATTGCGGGAACGCCGGTCAAGGTCACGGAGCTGGGCTTCGGCGGTGCGGCGATCGGCAACCTCTACCAGGCGGTGGACGAGGACGATGCGCTGACGGCCGTCGACGCGGCGTGGGATCTCGGCATCCGATACTTCGACACCGCGCCGTTCTACGGCCTGGGGATGTCCGAGCGGCGACTGGGCCGCGCCCTGCGGGGTCACCCCCGGGGCGAGTTCGTGGTCTCGTCGAAGGTCGGCCGCCTGCTGGTGCCCAACCCGCGACCGGTCGGGCAGGGCGTGGACGTCTTCGACGTCTCCGACGAGGTACGTCCGGAGCGCGACTACAGCCGGGATGGCGTGCTGCGTTCGATCGAGGCGAGCCTGGAGCGCACCGGCCTGGACCGGCTGGACGTCGTGTTCGTCCACGATCCGGATGACCACTGGCCGCAGGCCGCCGACGAGGCGATGCCGGCCCTGGCAGAGCTACGTGACCAGGGCGTCATCGGGGCCATCGGCGCGGGGATGAACCAGTCGGCGATGCTCGCGCGCTTCCTGCGGGAGACGGCGGCGGACGTCGTCATGCTGGCGGGCCGCTACACGCTGCTGGAGCAGGACGCGCTGGACGACGTCCTGCCGGCGGCGGTCGAGCAGGGCAAGAGCGTCATCGCCGTGGGTGTCTTCAACTCCGGGTTGCTGGCCCGTGAGCGGCCCGGCCCGGACGCCAAGTACAACTACGCCGACGCCCCTCCGGACGTGGTGGCGAGGGCGGTGCGGATCGCCGAGGTCTGCGAGCAGCACGGCACGACCCTTCCGGCGGCGGCGGTCGCCTTTCCGTTCGGGCATCCCGCGGTGGTCAACGTGACCGTGGGCGTACGTACCCCGGACGAGGTCGCCCGCAACGTCGACCTGCACGCCCGCCCGGTCCCGGTCGGCCTGTGGGACCACCTCCGCGCCGAGGGGCTGCTGCGGGCCGACGCCCCGACACCCGCCAGCTGAGGCCCAACCGGGGAAAGACGGCCGGTAGCGTGCCAGGGACCGGCGGACCCGGAACCCGTCGTACACATGTTCTATCCACAGGCTGCGGACGGCGGAGGGTTCGATGGGTTACCAGCTCAGCGCGGTGGTCGCGGACGTGGAGTTGCTCCGCGAGCAGACCGTCGAGCTGGATCACGCGGTCCTCGGCGGGCTGCGCCAGGACTTCGCGTTGCTGCCGGTCACCCCGCAACTGGTGGTGGAGCTGACCGGGTCGCTGCCGGACTACGCGGTGGACGACCGCAGCGCCGAGCAGCCGTTCGGGCTGGTGTTGTCGCCGCCGCTGGTCGAGGTGCTGGCCGGCTGGTCGCGGTCGGGGCCGGTGGCGTACCTGGAGGCGGAGTTCGGCGGTGGCGCCGGCCACCAGTCGGCGGTGGTGTGGCTTGGTGGCGGGCTGTCCTGGGGTCCGCGGTTCGACGACGTCTTCGACGGGCCGCGCGAGCAGTGGCCGATCAACTCGGCGCTGACCCGGCTCGGTGCGGAGCGGGGCACGTGGATCGACCCGTTCGCCGAACTGGGGCTGCATCTGGAGCGGAACACCGCCGGTTGGTTGGCGCACGGACGCCGTCGACTCAGCGCCGACTACTGGGACGAGCTGGTCGAACAGTGGGAAAACCAGTAATCCGGCGCTGGGCAGCAACCTGAACGCTCCCGTCCCGTTGGGGACTGGGGGATTCCATGAAATTGCGACAATTTGCGTTCATTGCCACGCTCATGACGGCTGCCTCGATCGCGGGCAGCGGCGTACCGCCCACCGGGCCGGCCCCGGACGGTCGGCCCGCCGGCAGCGTGGAGATCATCGACCTGAACGGTCTGAACAACATCGAGTTCGGTGACACCGAGGACGAACTGACCCGCCGGGGCGTCCTGCGTACCGGCCTGGACACCTGCGGGCCAATGCTCGCCGGCCACGACACGGTCAGCCCGGTCTTCGCCGAGGACAAACTGGTGCTGCTCTGGGTCGGCGACCCGACGCGGACACCCGAGGGCATCGCCGCCGGCTCACCCGTCGACCAGGTCTGGGCCCGCTATCCGTCGGTCACCCGCCTGCGCGCTCCACAGGGGACGTTCCGGCTCGACGGGCTGCTCGCCCGCAGCGGCGACCGTGCGTACCTGTTCCTGCACGACGGGCGCACGGTCCGAAAAACCATCGCGGGGTACGCCGACTGGGCCCGCCGCCTCTTCGACGAGGGCGTCGGCCCCTGCTGACCCGCGCCGCCGCGACCCGGCGCGCCGAGCAACGGATCCCGGAACGGGCACTGCTCTTCCTGGCCTCCGACCAGAGCAGCTTCATGACCGGCGGCGAGCTGTTCGTCGACGGCGGCGAGCAGCAGCTCTGACACGGAACGCCCGGTCGATCCGCGAGGATCGACCGGGCGCTTCGGCACTACAGAGCGGTGGCGGCGGGATTTGAACCCGCGGAGGGCGTAAACCCTCACACGCTTTCGAGGCGTGCTCCTTAGGCCACTCGGACACGCCACCGCCGACGAGGCTACAGCACGGCTGGTTCGGACACCGAACCGGTATCGCCCGAGCCGGCCTGGCAGGATCTTTGCCATGAGTACGCACATCGGCGCGAAGCCGGGCGAGATCGCCGAGCGGGTCCTGATGCCGGGCGACCCGCTGCGGGCCAAGTGGATCGCGGAGACCTACCTCGAGGGCGCCACCTGCTACTCGACGGTTCGAGGCATGCTGGGCTTCACCGGCCGCTGGAACGGCGTCGAGGTTTCCGTCCAGGGCTCCGGCATGGGCATGCCGTCCGCCTCCATCTACGCCCACGAGCTGATCAACGAGTACGGCGTGAAGACGCTGATCCGGGTCGGCTCGTGCGGTGCCCTGAGCACCGACCTGCAACTGCGGGACGTGGTGGCCGCGATCGGGTCGTCCACCGACTCGAACATGAACCGGATGCGCTTCGACGGGCTGATCGACTACGCGCCGGTGGCCGACTTCGGGCTGCTGCGTACGTCGGTGGAGGTGGCCGAGCGGCGCGGCATCGCCATGCACGTCGGACCGATCCTGGCGGCGGACGCCTTCTACACGGACCGGCCGGACCTCTACGACACGCTCGCCGACTACGGCGTGCTGGCGGTGGAGATGGAGTCGGCGGCGCTCTACACGATCGCGGCCCGTTTCAAGGCTCGGGCGTTGACGGTGCTGACGGTCAGCGACCACATCAAGACCGGCGAGAAGACCACGTCGGAGGAGCGGGAGCAGACCTTCAGCCAGATGGTCGAGATCGCCCTCGACACGATCATCGCCTGACCCGCCGCAACAGCGGCGGCACCGCAAAGAGCGTGATGACTGTGTGGCATAAATATGCCGCACAGTCATCACGCTCTTTCGCATCAGGCCCGCCCCATCAGACGGCGGTCAGCGCCTCCGTCGGGGAGAGCGGGCGGCACGCACCGCCGGGTAGAGACCGGCGAAGCCGCCGATGACCAGAGTCGCGCAGCCCCGGCCGGCCGGCGGCCTGGTCGTCACGGTCACCCTGCCGCCGGCTTGACCGGCGGCCGGGGGTTCAGCGGAAGAAGTCGCGCAGGACGGCGGCGGTCTCGGCCTCCAGCACGCCGCCGTAGACCTCGGGGCGGTGGTTGAGCCGACGGTCACGCAGCACGTCCCACAGGGAGCCGGCCGCGCCGGTCTTGGGTTCCCACGCGCCGAACACGACCGTGGAGACCCGGGCCAGCACCAGGGCGCCCGCACACATGGTGCACGGCTCCAGGGTGACCACGAGGGTGCAGCCGTCCAGCCGCCACCGGCCGGCGCGTTCGGCACCTCGACGCAGGGCCAGCACCTCGGCGTGGGCGGTCGGGTCGCCGGTCAGTTCCCGCTCGTTGCGCCCGACGGCCAGCTCGGTGCCGTCCGGCCCGTAGAGCACCGCACCCACCGGGATGTCGTCGATCGCATCGCCGCCGATCGACGCGGCCGGGTCGGTGACGGCGACCTCCAGGGCCCGGCGCATCCACAGCTCGTGCCGCTGCCGTCGCCCGAGCTCACCCGGGTCGGCGAGCCCTTCGTGGGCGCCCGGTCCGGCGCGACCCACCGCGCCGGGTGTCGGCTGCCCCGGCCGGAGCGTCTCCAGCGACGGGTCGGTCGCGTCGGCCGGCTCAGACCTCACGCAGCTCCTCGACCTCGTCGACGCAGCCGAGCACCTCGCAGATCTCGGCGGTGACGTCCGCCGGGAGCATCCCCTCGTGCGTGCACAGGGTCAGCAGCTTCTGCGCGGAGATGCCCAGGTTGGCCAGCAGGTCGGCGTCGCCCACCGGGTCGGCCTCCGGGTCGACGACGGGCTGTTCGCTCTCGTCGTCGCCGCCGGCCGCCGGGCGGGGCTCCTCGTCGCCGTCGAGCCCGGTGACCGAGGTCTTCAGGTCACCGACCAGCAGCGAACCCAGCCGGGACTCCTCGGCGTACGCGGAGTCCGACCCGAACACCCGCAGGTCCTCGCCCTCGTCGAGGCGCAGGATCACCAGGTACGCGTCGTCGGCCTCGACGAAGAGCAACGAGACGTCGGCTTCCTGGTCGACGTCCCGCAGCCGGTCGGCGACCTCGTCGATGTCGGTGGCGCCACGCAGGCTGACCTCTGCGGCGGTCCAGCCACTGTCGTCGCGCACCACGGCCGCAGCGAAGTACGACACGGTCCCCCCAATAGCCCCTCGGCACAGCGCCGACTCGTTACGCGTGCACGTTAGCCGGTCGGGTCGGCAGGCGACCGGTCAACGCCCCGACCGGCCGGTCATTCCTGACAAACTCGGGTCAGCCGGCTACCCGACGGCGGGTGGCGATGAGCTGGCGCAGACGCTCGGTGCGCTGTCGCTGCGGCCGGCTGCGCTGGCGTACCGCCCGGGCTCCCGCCAGCTCGGCGAGCAACTGCAGGCGGCGGCGGCTGCGATCCGGGTCCTGCCGCGGGGTGGTCCAGGCCATAGTGCCGAGCGTGCCGAGTCTCGGCGGCCACGTCAAGACGGCGTTCGCTACGCAGCCAACCGGGCACACCGCGCAGTCAACGGCGGCTCTCGCGGGGTCGCCGCGGCACGGTCACCACAGCGGCCAGTCACCACTGGTGGCCCAGCGCACCGCCACCACGGCGGCGGCGATGCTCCAACCACCGGCGGTGACGATGGCCACGCCGGTGGCGACCCCGCGGTCGCCGTGGCGGACCAGCACCAGGGCGGTGATCCAGGCCAGCAGGCCGGCGATCACCGTCCACCACGCGTAGCTGGCCACGTCGGTGCCGAGCAGGCCGAACAGCAGCAGCCAGACGGCCGCCGCGCCACCGCCCGCGGCGACACCACCGCCGGTGACCGGGTGCGGTTCGCGGTAGGTGGGCTGGGTCGGCGGCCCGGCCGGAAAGAGCCCCGACGGGGTACGCGGCGCCGGCCGTGCGGCACCGGGATCCGGGACGGGGTCGGGTCGGGCGATGGTCACCGTCGCTGCCCTCCGTTACGCGCGCCGTTCGTTCCCACGGTACCGGCTCTGCCAGGATGACCGGATGCCCTCGCCGACGATCGGTCGCCGCGCGCGTCCGGCGTACCCCCTCCTGCTGTTGCTCGCCCCGGTGCTCGCCGCCGGTTGCGCGACCACCCGGCCCGGGGCGCCGCCGGCGGGCGCCGCACCGACGCCGCCGGCGATGTGGTCGACCGGCGAGCAGCCGGCGGCGGCGGCCACGCCGACGGCCGGCGGCCCGGCGCGCCCGGCACCGTCGTCCGCCACGCCGTCGGCGAGCGCACCCCGCGCCGGGCTGCGGCATGTCTTTCCGGTACGTGCCGGCAACGTCGACTACCACCCGACGCACGCGGCGTATCCGGCCACGGATCTCTTCGCCAACTGCGGTGAGCCGTTCGTCGCGGTGACCGACGGGACGGTGCTGCAGGTGAGTCGGGTCGACCGGTACTCCAAGCGGGGGCCGCAGGGCCCGGAGAACGGCGGCCTCTCGGTGTCCCTGCTCGGTGACGACGGGGTGCGCTACTACGGCTCGCACCTGAGTGTCGTGTCCACCGGCGTCGACGTCGGGGTGCGGGTCCGCGCCGGGCAGCAGCTCGGCAAGGTGGGCCGCACCGGCAACGCGAACAACGTCTGCCACGTGCACTTCGGCATCTCGCCGCCGTGCACCGGTAAGGACGGCTGGTGGATCCGGCGCGGAGTGCTCTGGCCGGCGCGCTACCTGGATTCGTGGCGGCGCGGCGGCAATCGGGAACCGGCCGCCGAGGTCACGGCGTGGCAGCGCAAACACGGCTGCCCGAAGGCTCCCTGACCGGTCCCGCAGCGACTAGGTTCGGTGGGATGAAGGCCCGGGATCCCATCGCCGACCTGCGCCGGATCGCGTTCCTGCTGGAACGGGCCAACGAGGCCACGTACCGGGTGCGGGCGTTCCGCTCGGCGGCGACCGCCTTGGCGGGCCTGCCGGCGGCCGAGGTGGCCGAGCGGGCCGGCAACGGCACGCTCACCAAACTGACTGGCGTCGGCGATGTGACGGCCCGGTGCGTGGCGGAGTCGCTGGCCGGTGAGGAACCGGTCTACCTGCGCCGGTTGGTGGCGACCGAGGGCAGCGACCTGGACGCCGAGGCCACGGCGCTGCGTGCCGCCCTGCGCGGTGACTGTCACACGCATTCGGACTGGTCCGACGGCGGTTCACCCATCGAGGAGATGGCGCTGGCCGCGGTGGAGTTGGGCCACGAGTACATGGTGTTGACCGACCATTCGCCGCGGTTGACGGTGGCGCGGGGGTTGACCGCGGCCCGCCTGCGCCGCCAGCTCGACCACGTGGCGCAGGTCAACGAGGCGCTGCCGGAGGGTTTCCGGATCCTCACCGGGATCGAGGTGGACATTCTCGCCGACGGCTCACTCGACCAGGACGAGGAGTTGCTGGCCCGGCTGGACGTGGTGGTCGGCTCGGTGCACAGCGGTCTGAAGGACGACCGGGCGCGGATGACCCGGCGGATGCTGAGGGCGGTGGCCAACCCGCACCTGGACATCCTCGGGCACCCCACGGGTCGGATGGTGTCGTCCCGGCCGGCGGGGGTGACCGGTCCCGGCGACCGGGGGCACCGTGCCCGGACCCGCGCGGAGAGCGACTTCGACGCGGACGCGGTCTTCGCCGCCTGCGTGGAGCACGACACCGCCGTCGAGATCAACTCCCGGCCGGAGCGGCAGGATCCGCCGAAGCGGCTGATCCGGCGTGCTCAGGAGGCCGGCTGCCGGTTCGCGATCAACACCGACGCGCACGCGCCCGGTCAGCTCGACTGGCAGCGGTTCGGCTGCGAGCGGGCCGCTCTCTGCGGCGTCCCCGCCGATCGGGTGGTCAACACCTGGTCGGCGGAGCAGTTGGTGGAGTGGACGCACGCCGGGGCCTGACGTCCAGCGCGGCGGAGCCTGACGGCAGCGCGGCGGAGCCTGACGGCAGCGCGGCGGAGCCTGACGGCAGCGCGGCGGGCAGGCCGACGCCGGGCACCGGGCGGGGCCTCCGGCGGGCGAACACGCCCTGCGCGACCGCGACGCCCAGCAGCACGATGAGCGCGCCGACCGGCTGGTGCCAATTGAGCCGCTCGTCGAGCACCAGGGCCCCGATCAGCACCGCGAAGATCGGGATCAGGTACGTGACGGTGGAGGCGGTGCTCGCACCGGCCACCCGGATGTTGCGCATGTTGATGACGAAGGCGAGACCGGTGCCGAGCGCCCCGAGGGTCAGGACGCTGGCGACCACCTTCGGCGACAGCTCGGTGGGCAGCGGCGGCGCGCCCGCGATGAACGGGGTGACGATGGCCAACTGCGCGGCGGCGAGCAGCAGCTGCGCGGTGGAGAGCGACAGGCCGGAGTGCGCGCTGCCGGCGACGAACCGCTTCTGGTACGGAATCGCGACGCCGTAGCAGGCAGCCGCGCCGAAACACATCAACTGCCCGACGAAGTGTGCTCCGCCGAGGCCCTCCCAGACCCCGAGGACCACGAGCACCCCGAGGAAGCCCAGCCCGAGGCCGACGGCCCGGCGCGCGGTCAACCGCTCGGTGCGGAAGACCAGCACCGCCAGCGGCAGCACGATCAGCGGAGTCGTCGCGTTCCAGATGCCGGCCAGCATCGACTCGACCCGCTGCTCGCCGTAACCGAAGAGGGTGAACGGCACGGCCACGCCGAACGCGGCCACGACGGTCAGGTGCGCCCACACCCGGGGCTCGCGGGGCAGCCGGTCGCGTAGCACCGCGAGGACGACCAGCAGGGTCAGCGCGCCGGCGACGACCCGGTAGAGGGTGAGCTGAACCGGGTGCAGCTCGGCCACCCCGATCTTGATGAACAGAAAGCTGGATCCCCAGATGGCGGCGAGGGCGAGGAACCCCGGCAGCCAGGCACTCAGCGGCGCCTTGTCAGGAGCGGTATCGGTGGTCACCCCTGACACTCTGCCTCAGGCGTACGACAAAGTCGCGTGACTTTCACCCGTTGCATCTGCCGCCTGAACACGACAAACGTCATCGACACCGGGGCGGGCTGGTCACGTAGTGTCGCACCGTGGGACGAATTGATGAACTCGCCAACCGCTACGTGGCCGAGTGGGCGCCGTTGAGCCCCACCGGCGCGACCTATGTCGGCATCGCCGGCCACGACGACCAGCTCGACGACCTCTCACCCGAGGGTTACCGGGCACGCGCCGACCTGACCCGTCGGACCCTCGCCGAGCTTGAGGTGACCGAGCCGGACACCGAGGCGGAACGGATCGCCAAGGAGGCCATGCAGGAACGACTCGGCCTCGACCTGGCCCGCTACGACGCCGGTGAAGCCACCAGCGAGGTCAGCGTCATCACCAGCGGGCTGCACGAGATCCGCATGGTGTTCGACCTGATGCCGACCGCCACGGCCGACGCACAGGCCAACATCGCCGCCCGCCTGAACGGGCTGGCGGGCGCGCTGGAGGGCTACAAGACCACCCTGCGCGAGGCGCTCGCCGCCGGCCAGGTCAGCTCGAAGGTGCAGCTGGTCGAGGTGGCCAAGCAGTGCGACATCTGGACCGACCCGACCGGGGACAACTTCTTCCACGGGCTGGTCGAACGGCTGGGCGCGGAGGGCACCCTCGGCGCCGACCTGCGTCGGGGAGCGGCGGCGGCCACCGCGGCGACCGCCGAGTTCGGCCAGTTCCTGCGTACCGAGCTGGCCCCGAACGGCCGGGACAAGCAGGCCGCCGGACGGGAACGCTACGAGCTGGCCTCGCAGTACTTCCTCGGTGCGAAGGTCGACCTGGACGAGACGTACGCCTGGGGCTTCGCCGAGCTGGCCCGCCTGGAGGCGGAGATGCGGGTCGTCGCCGGGCGGATCGCCGGCTCCGGTGCCACGGTCGACGAGGCGGTGGCCAAGCTGGACGCGGACCCGGCGCGGACCATCCAGGGCAAGGAGGCGTTCCGCGACTGGATGCAGGCCCTCGCCGACAAGGCGATCGCCGAGCTGCACGGCACCCACTTCGACATCCCCGAAGAGGTACGCCGCATCGAGTGCTGCCTCGCGCCGACCAGCGACGGCGCCATCTACTACACGGGGCCGAGCGAGGACTTCTCCCGCCCGGGCCGGATGTGGTGGGCGGTGCCGCAGGGCATCACCGACTTCTCCACCTGGCGGGAGGTGACCACCGTCTACCACGAGGGCGTGCCCGGTCACCACCTTCAGGTGGCGCAGACCGCCGTCCGGGCCGACCTGCTCAACCGCTGGCAGCGTCTGCTGTGCTGGGTTTCCGGGCACGGCGAGGGCTGGGCGCTCTACTCGGAGCGGCTGATGGACGAGCTGGGCTACCTGGAGGATCCGGGCGACAAGCTGGGCATGCTCGACGGCCAGGCAATGCGTGCCGCGCGGGTGATCGTCGACATCGGCATGCACCTGGAGCTGGAGATCCCGAAGGACAATCCGTTCGGCTTCCACCCCGGCGAGCGGTGGACGCCCGAGCTGGGCTGGGAGTTCATGCGGGCGCACTGCCGGGTGCCGGACGAGAACCTGCGCTTCGAGCTGAACCGCTACCTGGGCTGGCCGGGGCAGGCGCCGTCGTACAAGGTCGGTGAGCGGATCTGGCTCCAGGCCCGCGAGGACGCGAAGGCCCGCAAGGGCGCGGACTTCGACCTGCGGGAGTTCCACCGGCAGGCGTTGGACCTGGGAGCGTTGGGCCTCGACCCGCTGCGCCGGGCGCTGGCCCGGCTCTGAGCCGTCGACGGCTCCGGTTGCCGGCGGTACGACCAGCCGTGGGCAGCCGGAGCCGTTCGCTCAGGCGAGGCTCAGCGCCAGCGCCGGCCGGGCGGTCAGCGTGTTGCTGGTGACGAACGCCAGGTCGATGACCGGGTCGGTGAACGTGATCGGGATGGGTGAGGTGACCGGGATGCCGTTGGGCAACGGCAGGTCCGGAGTCAGAGTGATCTTGATGCCGAACAACCGGCCGACGAACCGGGTGGCGTAGAAGGCCACGTCGCCGCTGACGGTCAGCCGGTCGGTCGCATATCGCTGGCTGCGCCCCTGCGGGCCGTCGGCGCGCAGGAGGAAGTCCTCGGTCACCGCCTCCCGCATGCTGAACTTCAGCACCTCGAGGTCGCCCTTCACCGTGTGCAGTTCGGTGATCCCCTCGAACCGCAGCCCGGTCATCTTCACCGAGGATCCGGTGAGCTTGGACGGTGTCTGCGCGACCGTCGGCAGGGCCGGGTCGGCGGCGATGCGCGGCAGCGGTTTGCCCGGCTCGACCGTGCCCGGCTTGTCGGACTTCCCCGGCCCGCCCGGCTTGCCCGGCCTGCCCGGGGGCAACGACGGGCAGGTGACCGACCCGGGTCGGGTCGTCGGCGTGCCACTCGGCTGGGCGGTCGGGCTCGCCGACGGCGTCGCGCTGGGCGTACGGCGCCCCCCGGTGAGCAGATCACCGATCCCGTCCAGGATGTCGGTGATGACGTTGCCACCGCGCGTCGGGCTCGGCGTCGGTGTCGGCGTGGCCGCGCTGCGGCTGGGCGACGGGGTGACGGTCCGGGAGGGGGTGGGGCAGGCGGTGGCGGATGGGCGGCTCGGCGCGGCCTGCACCGCTCCGGGTTGGACGGCCAGACCAGCGGCGGCGAGGCCGAGCACCAGCAGGGTGATGCCGAACGACCGCGGATCAGCCGCACGCCCCGGCCACTCGGGCGGCGCGCTCGCGTCGGCCGGCACCGCCCGCTCGGAAGCGGGACCGGCCTGCTCGGGACCGGCCTGCTCGGGACCGGCCTGCTCGGGACCGGCCTGCTCGGCGGTCTCTGCTTCGGCCGCAGCCGACGGGGCCGGGCTGGTCGGCGTCCAGGCGAAGGCGAGCGCGCTGCCGACGATGCCGAGCAACAGGCCGACGAAGAAGCCGCCGAGGTTGAGGCCGATCAGTGAGTAGACCGCGGTGACCGCCGCGACGACCGAGTAGAACAGCCGCTGCGCCGGGGTGAGCCAGAGCAGCAGGCCGCAGGTCACCAGGATGACCGGGATCAGCAGGGAGAGCAGACCGCTGGCTCCGCTGTGGAAGCTCAGGCCGTTGAGCGTCATCCGGGTGGAGGCGAACATCTCCACCCCGGCCAGGGCGGTGAGCAGACCACCGGCGAACGGCCGGCTCCGCTGCCAGCGGCGGAAGCTCCGCCAGGCCTGAGCCGGACGGCCGGGCCGGGCGTGGGACGGGTTCGCGGTTGTCACGTACTCCTCCTGGCGGAGCGGGGACGGGGACCGGGGCAGGCCCGCGGTGGTCGACCACCGCGGGCCGCGACTCACCTCAGAAGCACTCCTTGCCCTTGGCGTCGTCGCCCACGTTGACCTTCAGGCGCAGCCCGACCAGGTTGAAGGTGGCCGCCGTGGTGTAGCGGGACACCTGCTGCAGGTTGGTGATGCTGACATGTTCGGAGTTCTGGCCGAACGAGCCGGCCTGCGCCGTCGGGTTCAGGTCCCTCGCGTCCCGGCCGATCTTGATGTTGGTGAAGGTGGCGTTGCCGTCCAGCGAGTCCATCGCGATCAGCAGGTCCTTGGCCCGGGCGGGCTCCTTGCCCTCACCGGCGTTGATGGTGAGCACCACCGGCAGGCCGGGCAGGTCCGCGCGGACGGACTGGCAGAGGTTGTACAGCTCGGCGCTGCTGATCTCGGAGAGGGCGACCGGGTGGACCTTGCCGGCCTTGCCGGCCTTGCCCTTCTCGCGGACGATGCCGCCGTACTGCTTGAAGCCGTCGCCCTCCAGGCGGTCGGCACCGATCTTGAACGTCTGTCCGGAGACCGTGATGTCGGACGCGATCGCGCCGCTCGACATGCCGAACAGGATGGCGCCGGCGGCCGCCGTCGCGGGCACCATCATGGCGGCGAACCGCCGCCACCGGGTACGCCCCTGATTGTTCAACCGCTCCTGCACGGGTTCCTCCTCAGTGGATGCGCGCGGGCCGGTCCCGAACTGGCGGCCCCGCCTGGGGCCGGGCAACTGTTACCGGCGGGTAACGATCGAGCTTGATGGTGCACCCGTTGCGGCGCAGCTCACAACCCCCCAATTACCGGGCGGTAACACCGGTGCCACCGAGTGGCATCCCGGCATCACGATGCGTCGAACCGGCCCAGCAGCGAAGCGTCCAAAGTGGCAGCAAAACCGACAAAAACCCCCGGTCGAGCGACGCAAAGTGACGAGACATTGACCAATTACAATCAGGTAACAAATGTAAGGTGCGCAGGTTGGCGCAGCACGAAGGGGTGGACCGCGATGCGGTCCACCCCTTCGGTCGTGCGCGCGTCAGCGCTGATCCACCTCGCCGGGGGCCGGACGCTGGGTCGGCACCGTCGGGTCCTCGGACTTCCAATTCGTCGACGCCGGCGGAATCTCGTCGCTCAGCGGACCGCCCACCGGCTGGGGCGTGGGCTGCTCGACGGTGTCCGTGTCGCGCACCGGCTCCTGGTCCACCCGGGTCGGAGTCGGGTCGGCGACCGGCGCGACCGGGGCCGGCTCGGCGCGGTGCCGGGCGGAAGCGGAACCACCACTGGGCCGTGTCACCAGCCACACGCCCGCGATGACAGCGAGCAGACCGAGCACGCCGGCGGTCAACGACGAGGCACCGATCCTGCGCCTCAAGTGGCTCAAGCCGCAGACCATCACCGGGCTCCGCTTCGCCGTCGACGACGAGGTGGCCGCCACCCGGCTCGGCAGCGTCCGGGTGGTCGGCGACGACGGGTTCCGGAGCAGCCTGCTCGGCGACGACGGGCTGCTCCGCCTGGATCCGCCGATGCGCACCGACGAGATCACCATCCAGTTCCTCGACAAGCCGTCCGCCAGCAGCCTCGACCCGTACAAGCTGCGGCTACCGGAGTCGTTGCCCATCGCGGTCGGCGAGGTCACCGTCCTGCCCGGGGCGTCCACCGTCGAACCCCGCCTCGACACGCCCCTCAAGCTGGCCTGCGGGTCGGGCCCGGCGCCTCGATCTGGGCCGCGGCGAGCACCGCGTCGTCACCACCGCCAGCACGCTGGCCTCGCCCACCCTGGTCGCCCTCGTGCCGCAGACGCCCACGCCCGCGCCGGCGGCGGCCGCCAGCACCATCCAGGTCGAGTCGTGGGCGGCCACCGAGCGACGGGTACGGGTGTCCGCGCACCCCGTCGACCGGGTGCTCGCCGTCCGTGAGAACACCAACACCGGCTGGCAGGCGACCATCGGCGGGCGGACACTCGCGCCGCTGGTGGTGGACGGCTGGCAGCAGGGCTGGATCCTCCCCGCCGGTGCCTCCGGCGAGGTGCTGCTGAGCTTCACCCCGGACACGACGTACCGCGCGGGACTGCTGCTCGGCGGCATCCTGCTGCTGGTGGTGGTCCTCCTCGCGGTGCTGCCGCAGCGAAAGCCGACGGGGAGCACGCCGGTACCGCGCGGCCGACGCCGCCTCACCCGTTCCCTGCCGCTGCTGGCCGTGGGCGCCGCCGCGCTGGTGCTGTCGAAGTGGACTCATCGGCGGCCTGCTCGTCGCGGCGGGGTTCATGCTGGCCGTACCCGGGCCACGCCGCCTGCCCTGGACGGCGGACCCACGACGGGCCCGGACGATCAGCCGGGCCGTCGAGACGTGGCTCCCGGGTGCGCTCGTGGTGCTCGCCGGCTGGCTGTACCTCGAATCGGCGCACCGGTACACCGACGCCGCCTCGCAGCTCGCGATCGTCGTCGCCCTCGGCGCCCGCTGGCTCTCCACCGCCGCCCGGCGACGACCCGTACGCCGAACCAGACCGACCCCGACGGCACCGGCACCGCCCACGACTCCGGAAGCGGACGAGCCGGCCGTCCCCGCCCTCTCCGAGATCACGTGAGCACCGAGCGACCCGCCCCGCACGCGGGGACGGAGCCGACCGGCACACGGCCGACCGGCCTGGGCGCGGCGGGAGCCGCCGTCACCCTGGCCGGCGTCCTCGTCAACGGCCTGGCCTACCTGGTGCCGGTGCTCGCCGCCCGACGGCTCGACCCGGCCGACCTCAGCGCGCTCGCCACGGCCCTCGGCCTGGTGGCCATCGCCGCCGTGCCCGGCCTCGGTCTGCAACTGGCCGTCGCCGTGCACCACGCCCGGCACGGGTCGTCCGACACCCGACGGCTCACCGCGGTGACCGCCGCCGTGTGCGCCGCGGCGATGATCGTGGCGACGCCGCTGCTGGTCGCCGCCCTGGACCTGCCGGTCGAGGTGCCCGCGCTACTGGCGGTCACCACCGCCGCGGTCGTGCTGTCCTCCCGCTCACTCGGCGAGCTGCAGGGCGGTCAACGATTCCTGCGACTCGCCGCCGCGATGGCACTGCTCGCCGCCGGCCGCTACGGCGGGGTGATCGCCGCACTGCTGCTCGGCGCGGGACTGACCGGCGCGCTCGTGGCCGGCGCGCTGACCGCCGCGCTCACCCCCGTCGTACTGGCCCGACTCGCCCGCACACCCGACCGACCGGCCACCACACCACGACTGACCGTCGCGCAGGTCACCGCCGGTTGCGGTGCGACCCTGGCGATGCTCGTCGTCTCCTACGCCGACCTGCTCCTGGCCCGGCAACTGCTCCCTCCGACGGGCGCCGGGGCGTACGCGGTGGGCACGGTCCTGAGCAAGGGCGCCCTCTGGGCGCCGCAGGTCGCCGCCGTCCTCGCCCTCCCACGGCTGGCACGCGGCGACCGCCGCAGCCGCACCGTGGCGCTCGCGGTGACCGGCGGATGCGGTCTAGTGCTGGTGCTCGCGTCGACGCTCGCCGGTGGGTTGGCCTTCCGCCTCGCCGGCGGACCCGAGTACACCCACCTCGGCCGGTACGCGCCGATCTTCGCCGCGGTCGGCGCGCTCTACGCGGTCACGTTCGTGCTGCTCAACGACCGCCTCGCGGCCGGCGTGCGGTGGCCGGCGGCACCACTGTGGGTGGGCACGGCCGCCCTGGTCAGCGTCGCGGCGATCGTGCGACCGCGTACCGTCTCCGGTCTCCTGCTCGCCGCCCTCGGCACGGCCATCGTGACGACCCTGCTGATGGCCCTGCCCGCCCGCCGATCGGTCTAGTTCCCCGACAGCCAGTCGTGCAGCAGGCGGTGGTCGATCGCGTCGACCCGGCCGAGCGTACGACCGGAGGCCAGCCGGTCCCGCAGGTCCGCACGGGTGAACCAGCGCGCCTCCAGCAGTTCCTCGCCGTCGACGCGTACCTCGTCGGACGTCGCGATGGCCCGGAAGCCCACCATCAGGCCGGCGGGGAACGGCCACGCCTGCGACCCCTGGTAGGTCACGTCGGTGACGGTGATCCCGGCCTCCTCGGCCATCTCGCGGCGGACCGCGTCCTCCAGGCTCTCGCCGACCTCGACGAACCCGGCCAACGTCGAGAACGCGTCCTCCGCCGCACCGGCGTGCCGGGCCAGCAGGCAGCGCCCCGGCGGGCCGGGTGCCTCGACCAGCACGATGATCGCCGGTTCGATGCGGGGGAACAGCAACCGCCCACACTCCGCACCGGTGCACGTCCGGACGTGTCCGCCGCCGCCGGTGACGGCCGGGGCACCGCACACGCCGCAGAACCGCTGCTGCCGGTGCCAGTGCAGCAACCCCCGCGCGTACGCCTGGACGGCCGCGCCGTCCGCGTCGAGCCGACCGACCAGCGCCCGCACGTCGACGGACTTCGCCGCACCCGCCATCTCGACGGCGGGCCGCTCATCCAGCGCGGAGAGGTCCACGGCGAACACGGCGACGTCGCCGTCGAAACCCAGGAAGACGGTCTCGCCGGCGACGGACCGGACGAGCGCCGCCCGTTCCGCGGTCAGCCGCACCGGACCGTCCCCGTCGACGAGACACCGGTCCCGCCACAGCGGCAACACGACGGTGCCCGGCTCGTCGAGCAACGCGTTCAGCCGGGTCGGATCGGTGCGCAGCGCACCCGCCCGGTCCAACCGTCCACCGCCGTACGCCAGCATCCGCTCCGCAACACCCACCCCGTCACCGTGCCAGGTCACCGGTGTGCCGCCGGCACCACCCCCACCCGGCTCGGACACGCCGCAGCCCCGCAGGTGGGCGCAGCCCGCGGGGACGGCCGGGCATTCGTTACCGTAGGTGTCCTCCGGGAGGGGGACCTCCCGCGGCACCCTGGCGATCGAGGTTGCAGTGACGCTGTACGGCGAAAAGACTCCACCCGCCGACGACCGGCCCACCGTGCAGGTCACCGCGGTCACCTGGCCGGACGACGGGCCGGAGACCGTGACGACACCCGCCGTCGCCGAGCCCACGGACGACCCTCGTCATGGACGCCGCATGCGGATGCTGCTCGCCGCCGGCGTCACCGGTGGCGTGTTCGCCGCCGTCGCGGGCGCCGGTGCCTGGGCGTACGCCGGAGACGTCCCCCGGGGCACCACCGTGCTCGGTGCCGAGCTGGGCGGCCGGAGCCGCACCGACGCGGATCGCGCACTGCGCGCAGAACTGGACCGGCGTGCCGCGACCCTCGCCGCGCCGCTGCGGGTCACCGTCGGGCAGCGCACCACCGAGATCAAACCGGCCGACGTGGGGCTGGCCATCGACGTACCCGCCACCGTCGCGGCGGCGGCCGAGGCCGCCGCGCACCCGGTCAGCCGACTGGTCGGCTCCCGCACCGTCGACCCGGTGGTCACCGTCGACGTCGAGCGGCTCGATGCCACGTTGAGCAAGGCGCTCGGCACCGAGGCTCGCGGGATGACCATGCCGGCGATCACGTACCAGGGCACCACGCCGAAGGTCGTCCAGCCCAAGCCGGGGATGGCCCTCGACCCGCAGCGCTCCGCCGACGTGGTCCGCGCCGGCTGGCTGGCCGGCGACCCGATCACCGTGCCGCTGGTGGAGAGCCACCCGGCGACCACCCCGGAGGAGCTGGACAGGCTCGTCAACGAGCTGGCGAAGCCGGCGGTGGCCGCGCCGGTCACGCTGCGCACCGACAAGGGCTCGGTGAAGGTACCGCCCGCCGCCATCGCGAAGAGCCTGCGGTTCACCGCCGACAAGGCCGGCACGCTGACCCCGACGGTCGACGTCAAGCGGCTGCGCGCGGCCCTCGGCGACGACCTCAACGCCATCGAGGTGCCGCCGAAGGACGCCACGGTCTCCATCTCCGGCGGCCGACCCAAGGTCACCGACGGCAAGCCTGGCCAGCAGCTCGACACGGCCACGCTGGGCCGGGACCTGCTCGCGGTGCTGCCCAAGTCGGAGGGCCGCGAGGTCACCGGCGAGCTGAAGCCCACGCCACCGGAGCTGACCGCGAAGAAGCTGGCCAGCCTGGGCATCAAGGAGCGGGTGTCCACGTTCACCACCCGGTTCACCGGGGGCATGGCATCGTCGCGCAGCCAGAACATCGCCACCATCGCCAGGGACGTGGACGGCACCGTCGTCCTGCCGGGCAAGACGTTCTCGCTGAACGGCCACACCGGCGAGCGTGGCTACGCGCAGGGATACCGGGACGCCCCGGTCATCCTGGACGGCAAGCTGGTGCCGGGCGTCGGTGGCGGCTCCTCGCAGTTCACCACCACGCTGTTCAACGCCTCCTACTACGCGGGCATGGAGGACGTCGAGCACAAACCGCACTCGTACTGGTTCGACCGGTACCCGGCGGTCATCGAGTCGACCATCTTCTGGCCGGACCTGGACTTCAAGTTCCGCAACAACACCGAGTACGGCCTGCTCATCGACACCTCGTACACGTCCAGCTCGGTGACCGTGTCGATCTGGAGCACGAAGATCTACGACAGCGTCAAGACGGAGTACGGCCCGCGTCGCAACATCACCACGCCGAAGCTCATCCACCTCGAACCCGGCCCCTCGTGCATTCCGAGCAACGGCATCAACGGCTTCACCCAGGACGCCTTCCGGGTCATCAAGAAGGGCGGCGTGGTGGTGAAGCGGGAGAAGTTCAGCTGGCGCTACGACGCCGAGCCCCGCTACGTCTGCGGCCCGAAGCCGTCCTGAGCGACCTCTCGCCCGTCCTGAGCGACCTCTCGCCCGTCCTGAGCGACCTCTCGCTAGGAGGTCGACTGACCGGGGCTGCCGCCCTGCGCCTGGCGCCTCCCGCCCTGCGGAGGCAGCGGGATCACACGCTCGTCCTGCACGCGGACCTCGGCGCGGAGTCGGTGCGCGGCGGATGCCACATCTCTTCGAGCGGGCCCATGAACTCGCCGCCGATACCGCGGCGGCGCACGCACGCACCGACCTGCCCGGCATGATCGTGCTGGATCGTGGTTGTAGTGGCCTCGCCCGCACGAGGAGAGAACTGTTTCCTGGATCCAGCACGATCATGCCGGGGTGATTGCCCGCTTCGAACCGGCTCACGGGCCGCAAACTCGGTCAGCGACGCCGGCAGCCTGATGCGCAATGCGCAACCTCCGCGCCGGAATGCAGACCCGCGACTGACCCACCCGCCCGAATCTCGTTGACCGACTCGGTTTCGGTGATATCGGGGGAGCCCCGCCCCGG
>NZ_JBFAHZ010000073.1:0-22313 GCF_040654415.1 Micromonospora sp. NPDC050695 | reverse complement strand
CCCGCCGAACTAGCCGACTGGCTACGCGGTCACTGGTCCATCGAGGTCCTACACCACATCCGCGACACCACCTACCGCGAAGACGCCAGCCGCCTGCGGACCGGCAACGCACCCCGCGCCCTGGCCACCCTCCGCAACACCGCGATCAGCCTGCTCCGCCTGGCCGGCATCACCTCGATCGCGCAAACCCTACGACGAAACAGCCGGGAACCCGCACCGATCCCTACAACTACTCGGAATCGACTAAACGGGCATACCTCCACCTTGCGAACGCCCTGCCCGGTTCACCGAGGCGTGCGATGCGCCCAGCACGTCGAAGACTGTGCGGGAACCCTGTCGCTCAAGGCTCGGTGCGATTCGCAAACCCGGCCGCACGGCTCGGAGCTCTTGGACGGGCGTGCTCCGCAAGGACTGGCAGCCGCTCGGGCTGGTCTTCGCCTTGACTGTCGGCACTGCCCTCGATGCGGCCAACGTCCGCCGGGCCTTCCGCCGAGTCGTCACCCTGGCTGGCCTCGATCCGGCCGCCTGGACACCTCGTGAGCTGCGGCACAGCTTCGTGTCACTGCTCTCCGACAGCGGGGTGAGCCTGGAGGACATCGCCGACCTGTGCGGGCACTCCGGCACCACCGTTACCGAGCTGGTCTACCGTCACCAGCTCCGGCCGGTGCTGCTCCAGGGCGCGGCGGTCATGGACCGCATCTTCGCGCCGACCAGTGAGGCGTAGTCACTCAGTTGGTCACCCAGGACGCACCAGAGGGCACATCCATGGATCGGATGTGCCCTCTGACCTCTGGTCGGGGTGGCCGGATTCGAACCGACGACCTCTTCGTCCCGAACGAAGCGCGCTACCAAGCTGCGCCACACCCCGAGGCGTGCCGACAAATAGTAGCCCATCCGCCCCGATGGTCAAACTCGGTACCCCGCCCGGACGGGTCGGCAGCAACATCCCTGACGTTGTGCGGATCCCGCCACCGGGGACGGCCCGGGACGGCGGCGCCGGCGGGGGTGCCACCGGCGGTGGCGGGGGTGCGGGTCAGCGGGGGATGAGGGTGAGGATGCTGGCCTCCGGGGGGCAGGCGAAGCGGACCGGCGCGGTCGGGTGGGTGCCCAGGCCGGCGGAGACGTGCAGCCAGGAGTCGGATCCCGGCCACCGGTGCAGGCCACGCGCCATCGAACGGGGCAGCCCGCAGTTGGTCACCAGCGCCCCGTAGCCCGGTACGCAGACCTGCCCGCCGTGGGTGTGCCCGGCCAGCAGCAGTCCGAAGCCGTCCGCCGCCATCTGGTCGAGCACCCGCGGTTCGGGGGAGTGCGTCAGCGCGATGGACAGGTCGGCCGAGGACGAGACCGCGCCCGACACGGCCGGGTAGTCGTCCCGGTCGATGTGCGGGTCGTCCACGCCGACCACGTCGATCTGCCGTCCGCCGGCCTTCAGGGTGGTCCGCGCGTTGTTGAGGTCCATCCAGCCGGCGCCGGCGAACACCTGGCGCAGCTCCTCGTAGGGCAGGTCGACGCCCTCGGTGTACTCCCGGTCGGGCAGGAAGTAGGTGAACGGGTTCTTCAACACCGGCCCGGTGTAGTCGTTGGAGCCGAACACGAACGCGCCCGGAAAGTCCAGCAGGGGTTGCAGCGCCCGCAGCACGCCCGGCACCGCGCCGGGGTGCGCCATGTTGTCGCCGGTGACGACCACCAGATCCGGGTCGAGAGCGGCCAGCGACGCCACCCAGCGCTGCTTGCGCGCCTGGTCGGGCATCATGTGCAGGTCCGACAGGTGCAGTACGCGCAGCGGCTCCGCGTCGGCCGGCAGCATCGGCACGTCGTACCGCCGCAGGGTGAACATGTTGCGCTCGACGAGCGACGCGTACGCGAGGGTGGCCGCGCCGACCGTGGCGGTTCCGGCGGCAAGCCGGAATAGTGTGCGCTTTCGCATGGCGTTCAGGGTAGTTTGACCGACCATGAGCACGCTGAAGGACCGCCTCACCGCCGACATGCGTTCCGCGCTCAAGGCGCGCGACGAGCTGACCACCTCCACGCTGCGGATGGCCCTGGCCGCCGTCGGCACCGCCGAGGTCGCCGGCAAGGCCAAGCGTGAGCTCACCGACGACGAGGTGCTCGCGGTGCTGACCAAGGAGTCCAAGAAGCGCCGCGAAGCGGCGACCGCGTTCGCCGACGCCGGTCGCTCCGAGCAGGCCGCGAAGGAGACCGCCGAGGGTGAGGTGTTGGACCGCTACCTGCCCAGGCAGCTCTCGGACGCCGAGCTGACCGAGCTGGTGGCGGGGGCGCTCGCCGAGGGCGGCTTCACCGGCAAGGCCCAGATGGGCCCGGCGATGAAGGCGGCCCAGGCCGCGGTGGCCGGCCAGGCCGAGGGTGGCCGGGTGGCTGCCGAGGTACGCCGACAGCTCGGTCTCTGACCCGTCGGCTCTGCGGCGCGCGGCACCTGCCCCCGGCAGCGGGCGCGGCCCTGCGGCGTGGATCGGCAACTCTGCTCGCGGCCGTCCGGCAGCGGCAGGTCCGGCCAGACGAAACGGGCGGGCACCCGACGTGGGTGCCCGCCCGTTCGCGCGTACTGCTGGTCGATCAGCCGCCGGGGCGGCCAGGTGGGTTGCCGGGTTGGCCGGGCTTGTTGCCGGCCGGCGGGGTGCCACCGCCGCTGCTGACCTGGATACTGACCACGCCGCCCTTGATGGTGCGCCCGTCGGGGCTGGTGCCGGCGGCGGTGCCCGCCGGGCAGGACGACGCCACCTTCGTGTCGGAGACGACCGGCTCGAAGCCCGCGCCCTTGATCCGGGACTTCGCGGTGTCCACCGGCTGGCACTTCACGTCGGGGATGCTGCGCTGGTCACCCTCGGAGATCTTCTGCCCCGGAGGCTCGAAGTTGATGCGCGGCTTGCCCTTCATGGCGTCGCGCAGCGTCTCGTACACCGGAGGGTTGATGCCGTCCTTCTCCGCGTGCTTCATCTTGACGTTGGTCTGCGGCCAGTCCGGGTCGGCCATGATGCCGGCCACCGCGTACTGCTTGGTCATCGCGACGATGGAGGCGGTCTTTCCCGAGTCGGTGGTGCCGGTCTTGCCGGCCACCGGCGCGTCGACGATGCCCTTGACCACGCTGGCGGTGCGGCTGTTGCCGCACTTGCTGGTCGAGGAGTTGTCGCCGAGCGGGCAGCGGGCGGCGTCCACGGCGGCCCGGGCCACGTCGGTGCTGAACCGCTTCTCGCAGCGCGGGTTGGCGACGTCCAGCTTCTTGCCCTCGGGGTCGCGGATCTCCTGCACCGGGATCGGATCGCAGTACTTGCCGTCTGCCGCGAAGGTCGCGTACGCGTTGGCCAGGTCCAGTGGCGTGGTGGCGGAGACGCCCAGGGTAAAGGCACCCCACTGGTGCGCTGCCTCTTTGGTCCCGCCGAACTTGGCGTCGCTGCTGGACCGCAACTGGATGCCGGCCCGCTTGGCGGCGTCGACCACGTTCTCCGCACCGACCTGCTGCTGTAGCGGCACGAAGTAGGTGTTGATCGACTGGGCGAACGCGGTCCACATGTTCTGCGGGCCGGCGGCCTTGAGGTTGGCGTTCGTCGGGCAGTAGAAGTGCGTGCCCTTACAGGCGGCCGGACTGCTGCTGTCGATGATGTACTCCGACTTGAACTGCTGTGGCGCGTTGATGGTGTAGCTGAGCGGTATGCCCTTCTCCAACGCGGCGACGATGGTGAAGAGCTTGAACGTCGAGCCGGCCTGGTACCCGGCGACGCCGTCACCACCGGTGATCAACGGGTTGACGGTCGCCGGGTAGTTGCCCCGGATGCCCTGCTTGCTCTTCGCCGGATCGCTGGACAGTTTGTTCTTCGGGTGCCGCGGGTCGTCGAGCTTGAACTGCCGGTTCACCGCGAGCGCCCGTACCCGGCCGGTGCCGGGCTCGACCACCGCGACCATGGCGGCTTCCTTGCTGTTCTCGCTCTTGGCCTTGCGGACCGCCTTGTCCGCGCTCCGCTGCGCCTGCACGTCGATCGACGTCACGACGGTGTAACCGCCGCTCTTGAGCCGCCGCTCCCGGTCGTACGTGGTCGAGCCGAACGTCTCCTGCTGCATCCACCAGCGGTAGAAGTAGTCACAGAAGAAGCCCCAGCTGTTGACGTTGGCGGCGATGCAGCCGTTCGGGGTGCGCTTGTCCTTCACCGTCAGCTTCGTCGCCTTGGCGGCGTCGGCCTCCTGCTGGGTGATGGCCTTGATGTCGACCATGTTCTGGATGACGTAGTCGCGCCGGTCCAGGGCGAGCGGGTAGCCGGCCTTGGTGGTCGGGTCGTTGGTGGTCGGCGCCTTCACCATGCCGGCCAGCAGCGCCGCTTCCTCGATCTTGAGCTTGCTCGGCGGCTTGCCGAAGTAGACCTGGCTGGCGGCGTAGATGCCGTACGCGCCGTTGCCGAACGAGGCGAGGTTGAGGTAGCGGGTGAGGATCTCGTCCTTGGAGAACTCCTTGTCGACCTGGAGGGCCAGCCGCATCTCGCGGAGCTTGCGGGCGCTGGTGTCCTCGGTCGCCGCGACCACGTCGGCCGGGTGAGTGGCCGAGTAGGCGATGGCCAGCCGGACGTACTGCATGGTCAGCGTCGAGGCGCCCTGCCGGCCGGAGCCTTCGCTCTGGTTGTTGACGAACGCGCGGGCGACACCGTTGATGTCGACGCCGTTGTGCTTGTAGAACTCATGGTCCTCGGCCGCGATGATGGCCTTCTGCATGTACGGGGAGATGTCGGCGAGCTTCACGTCCCGCCGGTTCTCGTCGTACATCGTCGCGAGCGGTGTCTTGCCGTCCGAGGCCAGCAGGTAGCTGATCTGTGGCGCGCGGGCCACTGTCAACTCCGTCGGCAGGGCGCCGAAGGTCTCGGCGCCGGCCTTCGCGGCCAAGCCGGACATCGCCACCGCGGGGAAGGCCGCCGCTGCGACCACCACGCCGGCCAGTAGGCCACACACAAGCAGCGATGCGGCGTTGGTCAGCACATTGTGGTCACGTTTCCGCATCCAGGTCACCTCGACAGGGTACGCGAGTAGGGAACGAGGGGCGCTGGGGCGTTCTTTCCCCATTTCCTGCGCGCGCTGCCCTCGTTGTGCTAAACGCACGACCCCCGGTGCGTGGTTGCGTGTGACCTGCCGCGAGTCTCCTCCGATCGGAAGAGGCCGCGCAGCGTTTTCGTCGACCTCGGCGGGGTAACCGGCGGTCGAGCGCCCGGGAAGCCGGGACTGTCCGGAATGATGGATTTCGTCGACAACGTTGCGTAATCAGTCGACTACAGAGCATGATGGGGGCGGCGACAGCGCCACATGTCGTCCGCGCCGCCTTGGGGAAGGCGGGCCGGGCGATCGGGGGGAATTGCCGGCTGACGTGCATCGAGGTCGGTAGGTACTGCAAGGGGGGACGTGTACACATGGGCATGATCACTGACTGGCCGTCGCTGGCGGCGTGTCAGAACGGGGACCCGGACGCGTTGTTCGTACAGGGCGCCGAACAGAACGTGGCAAAGCGGATCTGCCGGAGCTGCCCAGTTCGGTACGAGTGCCTGGCCGACGCGCTGGACA
This sequence comes from Micromonospora sp. NPDC050695, assembly GCF_040654415.1. Classification (NCBI taxonomy): domain Bacteria; kingdom Bacillati; phylum Actinomycetota; class Actinomycetes; order Micromonosporales; family Micromonosporaceae; genus Micromonospora; species Micromonospora sp. NPDC050695. Next base: position 16,760 of record NZ_JBFAHZ010000073.1, on the reverse strand, counting down.
ACCGGATCGAGTTCGGTGTGTGGGGTGGCATGACCGAACGCGAACGCCGGGCGTTGCTGCGTCGTCACCCTCAGGTGACGAGCTGGCGCAAGATGTTCGAGGCCGCGATGAAGAAGAACAGCAAGGACAAGTCCGGTAAGGACAAGATCCTGGTCAGCGCGACCACCTGACGCCGATCACGGCCGGCTGATCGCCGTGCCGATCGTCCGCAGCCCGTCGACGTCGTGCACGTCGGCGGGCTGCGCCGTCACCGACACCGCCGGCACGGCCGGGAACGCCTCGGTGAACCGCGCGGCCACCTCCTGCTCGCGTACCGCCTGGCGGGCCAACGCGGCGTGCGCCCGCAGCACGTCAGCGGTGGCCTCATGCCCACCCAGCTCGGTCAGCCGCTCCGCGGCGGCCCGGCTCTGCGCGGCGTCCAGCTCCGGCACCGCCGGCCGGTGCACCCGGTTGAGCACCAGACCGGCCAGCGGCATCTTCTCCTCCCGCAGCCGGCCGGCGAAGTAGGCGGCCTCCCGGACCGCGTCCGGCTCCGGGGCCGCGACCAGCACGAATGCCGTCTCCCGTGCCTGCAGGATGCGGTACGTCTGCTCGGCGCGCTGCCGGAATCCGCCGAACATCGAATCCAGTGCGGCCACGAACCCGGACAGGTCGGTGAGCAGCTGCGCGCCGAGCACCTTCTGCACCACCTTCGAGAACATCCCGAACGAGGCCGTGACCAGGGTGAACATGCTCCGGCCGCCGCTGCGGGCCGGAGCCAGCAGCAGGCGCAGCATCCGGCCGTCGAGGAAGCGGGACAGCCGGGCCGGCGCGTCCAGGAAATCCAGTGCCGAGCGCGACGGCGGAGTGTCCACGACGATCAGGTCCCACTCGCCGCGGGCGTGCAACTGGCCCAGCTTCTCCATCGCCATGTATTCCTGCGTGCCCGCGAAGGTGGAACTCATCGCCTGGTAGAACGGGTTCGCGAAGATCTCCGCGGCCTTCGCCGGATCGGTGTGCTGAAGCACCACGTCGTCGAAGGTGCGCTTCATGTCGAGCATCATGGCGTGCAGTTCGCCGCCGCTGGTCTCGACGTCGATCCCCTTGACCTGGCGGGGGGTGTTGTCCAGCTCGGTCAGGCCCAACGACTGGGCGAGCCGGCGGGCCGGGTCGATGGTGAGCACCACCGTGCGCCGGCCGTGCTGCTCGGCGGCCCGCAGCGCCAGCGCCGCGGCCGTGGTCGTCTTTCCCACCCCGCCGGCACCGCAGCACACGATGATCCGCACGCCGGGGTCGGCGAGGATCTGGTCGACGTCCAGCCGCGGCGCCGCGTCTTCGGAAGGCACCAATCGAGCGTATCGGGCCGCGTGGGTCCGTGCGCCCGTGCCGAGCTCAGGTGTGAGTCAATCCGCCCTGACGAGGGCCTGGGCCAGTGTCGTGAGACCCGCCCGGTCCACCCCGTCCGGCAGCAACGGCAGCTCCACCATCGGCAGCCCCAACTCCACCAGGTCGGCCCGGAGCGAATCCTCCAGCTCGCGGCGGATGAGTTGGTCACGGGCCTCGTCGTGCAGACCGGCCACGATGTCCCGGTCGGCCGGCAGACCCGCGGCGACCAGCCCGCGCTTCAGCTCCGCCGCGGTGACGGCCCGACCGGCGGGCAGTGGCGGGCGGGTGCCGTTGACGATCACCTTGCCGACGCCGAAGCCGAGCGAGGTCAGGTCGGCGATCGCGTCCACCGTCTCCTGCACCGGCATCTCCTCCAGCAGCGTGACCACGTGCACCGCGGTCATCGGGGACCGCAGCAGCGCGGCGACCCCCTCGCTCTGGGTCTTGATCGGGCCGACCTTGGCCAGGCGGGCCGTCTCGGCGGTGACGTTGAGGAACCGGCCGATCCGCCCGGTCGGCGGGGCGTCCAGCACCACCGCGTCGTACGCGCGCCGTTGACCCGAGGTGCGGGTGGTGGCCTCCTTCACCTTGCCGGTGAGCAGCACGTCGCGCAGGCCGGGGGCGATGGTGGTGGCGAAGTCGATGGCACCCAGCTTGCGCAGCGCCCGGCCCGCCGCACCCAGCTTGTAGAACATGTCGAGGTACTCGAGCAGGGCCTCTTCGGCGTCCACCGCGAGCGCGCGCACCTCACCACCGTCCGGCGCGTCCGTGAGGTGCCGCTCCTCGTAGGGCAGCGGGTCGATGCCGAAGAGTTGGGCGATGCCCTGCCGGCCCTCGACCTCCACGAGCAGGGTGCGCCGGCCGCCGGCGGCCAGCGCCAGGGCCAGCGCCGCCGCCACGCTGGTCTTGCCGGTGCCGCCCTTGCCGGTCACCACGTGGAGACGCGCCGACCATCCGGTACCGGCCGGGTCGGTCGGCCGCTCAGCTGCACGCACCCGTCGAGCCTATCCAGGCCCGCGGGTCACGCGACCTCGCAGACCCACCAACCCGTCTTCTGCACCACCGTGAAGCGCAGGTCCTGGTCGGCCACCTTCTCGTCGGCGGTGGTCATGGTGACCCGGGTGGAGACGGTGGCCCGGTCCCCGGTCTGGTTGTCCACCTTCGGGGTGGTCCACCGGAAACGGGGGTTCTGGTACTCGGAGGCGTACTTCTGCACCTCGGCGACCTTCGCGGAGATCTTCTTGTCGTCGCGGGACGCGGCGCAGACGTGGCTGGCCGCCTTGCTGGCGTCGCGATCCTTGTAGATCGCGGTGAGGAACTCGTCGACGGCCACAGCCGGCTCCTTGGCGCCCTCGCCGTTCTCGGCGTTACGCAGGGTCAGGAACGCCACCGCGCCGCCGCCCACGCAGAGCACCATGATCACGACCAGTGCGATCGCCGCGATCAGCAGGCCGCGCTTCTTCTTCGGCGGCTCGACGGCAGCCTGGTAGGGCGGGTAGGCAGGTGGTGGCGGCGGGATCGACCCCGGGGCCTCGGTGCCCGGTTCCGACGGGGCCGCCGCGCCGCCGGAGGTGTCCGGCTGGGGGACACCGGCCGGCGCACCGGGCTGGGTGGGGACGGTCGGCTGCGCCGGGAGCGCCGGCCGGGCGGGCTGCGCGGGAAGGGCGAGCTGGCCGTGCTGCTCGGCGGCGGGCAGCTGCGCGGGCTGAGCGGGGATGGACGGAGCGCCGGGCTGGCCGGAGGTGGCTGCCGGGACGCCGGGCTGGCCGGAGGTGGCTGCCGGAGCGCCGGGCTGGCCGGCGGTGTCCGGGTGGTCGGCCGACGGGAGAGCGCGCGGGCCGGCCTGGTCGCCGCTGGGCGGTTGGGTCATCTCGTTCCCCCGGGGGTGCGGCGCCCGGCCGCCACCGGTGGCGCCGAGCGTGATCGAGCGGGCGGCCGGGCGCAGCGCGACCGTCCGACCGGAAGGGTAGCGGTCAACCAGGGGGTCGGTGTCGCCCCTACTGCGCCGTCCGGCCCATCGGCTCGACCGACCGGGCGGCGAAAACAGTCGCAGTCGGGATTCCTACCTCCAATGTGTCACATATGTGACTCTACGTGACTGATCGTGCGCGCCCTGTTGGCGGGACTGCCACTGCGGACCTACCTTCGTCCCGGTGCGGGGGGGCCGGAATGGACGAATCGTCCGGACGGTAAGCGAGATCCGACTGGTACGACCGGAGGCAATGCATGCGCGACGCGGACAACATCCCTCGCACCCAGTTCCCGACCAACGACCGGCTCCGCCGGACGGGTTCCGTGGGTGAGGCGGCCAGCGGGCTGTTCGGCAGCCTGCCTGTCAACGAGCGGTCGTACCGTCGGTTTCCCGAGCCGCCGGAGGTCGTCCGCGCGTCCAGCCGTCCCAACGAGCGGGTCCGGGACGACGACGAGCCGGGCTTCGTCATCCACCTGCCGATCCGGGTGCCCGACCTGGCGGCGGCCACCGTGCTGGCCGGTCGGGTCGCGGAATCCCTGGGTTTCCTGCCGGAGCTGGACGCCGGCGAGACCACCGTGTCGAACGCCGACGACCAGAACAACCGGCACCGGGTCTTCTGCGACCTGCTGCTGCCCGACCGGTCGCGCTGTCCCCAGGGGTACGAGCACGCCGGGCCGTGCGGTGAGCTTCCGGCACCGCCGGAGCAACGTCCCGCACCTCGCTCGGCCAGCGGACCGTAGGCTGTGCCTCGAACAATTCCGCACCGAGAGGGAGCCCTTCAGCGATGCAGAAGTGGGAATATTCCACGGTCCCGCTGCTGGTCCACGCGACCAAGCAGATCCTCGACAACTGGGGCGAGGACGGGTGGGAGCTCGTCGCCGTGGTCCCCGGCCCGAACCCGGACCAGCTGGTCGCCTACCTGAAGCGGCCCAAGGCGTGAGCGCGAGGAGTGCAGCGCAGCGGAGCCCCGCAGTCGCGAACAACGGGGTGACGCGATGAGCAGCGGCCCGCACGCGAAGCTCGCCGAGTTGGGTCTCGAACTGCCCGAGGTGGTGCCGCCGGTGGCCAGCTACGTGCCGGCCGTGCAGTCCGGGCAGCACGTGTACGTCTCCGGTCAGCTTCCGATCGCCGAGGGGAAGCTGCTGGCGACCGGCAAGGTCGGCGCCGGCATCTCTGCCGAGCAGGCGAAGGATCTGGCCCAGCGCTGCGCGCTCAACTCCCTGGCGGCGGTCGATTCGCTGGTCGGCCTGGAGAACGTGGTCAAGGTGGTCAAGGTGACCGGATTCGTGGCCTCCGCGCCCGGCTTCACCGGCCAGCCCGCCGTCATCAACGGCGCCTCCGACCTCTTCGGCACCGTCTTCGGCGAGGCCGGACGCCACGCCCGCAGTGCCGTAGGGGTGGCCGAACTCCCCCTGGACGCCCCGGTCGAGATCGAGCTGATCGTCGAGGTCGCCTGACCCGTCCGCCTCCCGCGATCTTGCACTTTCTGCCCCGACGAATGTCGTGAACGGGCACGAATCAGGTGCCGCAAGTGCAAGATCGCGGGGCGTGGCGAGCGGGGTCGTACGATCGCAGCCATGAGTGGGCACGTGACGGGGGCGGTGGCGGCGCTTGCCGACGAGCTGCCCCGCTGGGTTTCGCTGCTGCGTGCTCCCAACCCGGGGCCGATGACCCTCGACGGCACCAACACCTGGGTGCTGCGCGCCCCGGAGGCGGACCACTGCGTCGTGGTCGACCCGGGGCCGGCCGACGAGGGGCACCTGGCCCGGATCGCCGAGCAGGGCCCGGTCGGGCTGATCCTGATCACCCACGGCCACCTCGACCACACCGAGGGCGCCGCCCGACTGAGCGAGCTGCTCGGCGGCGTGCACGTCCTGGCCGTCGATTCCGCACACACCATCGGCGGTGACCCGCTCACCGAGCCGGCCGAGCAGCTCGGCGGCTTCGGCCTGGAGATCCGCCTGCTGAACACCCCCGGGCACACCGCCGACTCGGTCTGCTTCCTCGTCGAGCACGGCGGCGAGCGGGTGGTGCTGACCGGTGACACCATCCTCGGCCGGGGCACCACCGTCGTCGCCCACCCGGACGGGCACCTCGGCGACTACCTGCGCAGCCTGGAGCTGCTCTCCGCGTACGCCGGGATCCCGGCTCTGCCGGGCCACGGCCCGGCGCTGGCCGACTGCGCCGCCGCCGCCGACTTCTACCTGGCCCACCGGCACGCCCGGCTGGACCAGGTCCGGGCGGCCGTCGACGCTGGCGCCCACACCCCCGCCGAGGTGGTTGGGGCGGTCTACGCGGACGTGGACCGCTCGCTGTGGTGGGCGGCCGAATGGTCGGTCCGTGCCCAACTGGAGTATCTGGGCGTCGGCACCGGGGAATCAGCGCCGGGGGTCAGTGGGTTGGAGCACACGTGACCTGCCCGGTGTGCGGAACCGTCGCCGTACCCGGCGCACGGTTCTGCCACAACTGCGGTGCCGCGCTGCCGGCCGCCGCGACGTTGCCGGCGGCCGAGCGCCGGGTCGTCACCGTGCTCTTCGGCGACCTCTCCGAATTCACCTCATGGTCGGAGGATCTCGATCCGGAACGCGTCGGCGCGGTCACCGACCGGGTGCTCGCCGCCCTCGCGGGCGCGGTGAAGACCTTCGGTGGGCACGTCGACAAGCTGACCGGCGACGGGATCATGGCGGTGTTCGGGGCCCCGGTCGCGCACGAGGACGACGCCGAACGCGCGGTCCGTGCCGCCCTGTCCATGCAGCGGGCGGTCCGCCGGGTGCTCGACGACGAGCGGGGCGGCGGTGCGCCGCTCGGGCTGCGGGTGGGGCTCAACACCGGTGACGTGATCGCGGGCATCCAGGCCGCCATCGAGTACACGGTCATCGGGGACACGGTGAACACCGCCGCTCGACTGGCCGACGCCGCCGCCGTGGGCGCGGTCTACGCGGGTGGCCGGACCGCCGCCGCCACCCGGCACGTCGCGTCCTGGCGGGCGCTGCGTCCGCTGCGGCTCAAGGGCAAGCGTGAGCCGGTCGAGGCGTACGAGCTGCTGGGTCTGCTGGACGCGCCGGGCACCCGTTCGGGGCTGGGCGACGAGGCACCGTACGTGGGCCGGGAGACCGAGATCGGCCGGGTGGCCGGCCGGCTCGCCGAGGTGATCGACCAGGGCGACCCGCGGGTGCTGTTGATGACGGCCGAGGCGGGCATCGGCAAGTCCCGGTTCGCCGCCGAGGTGGAACGCCTCGCCGCCGGGTACGACGTGGGCGCCGGCCGGTACGCCGCGCACACCGGCGCCCGGGTGCTCTCGGTGCGCTGCGCCGCCTTCGGTGAGCGACGCCGACTCGCGCCGCTGGCCGACCTGGTCCGCGCCGCCGTGGGCCTGCCGAGTGACGCGGCCACCGCGTTGACCCGCCCCGCCGTGGAGGAGCGGCTGCGTCGGCTCGGCCAGCGGCTCGTCCGTGCCGACGCGGACGCGCCCCCGATCGCCGTCGACCAGTTGCTCGCCCTGCTCGGCTACGCCGAACTCCCCGTGCACGCCGGCACCGACAACGGCGAGTGGGGCGGCGCGGGCGTGCCGGCCGACGCCGAGGCGGTGCCGAACGCGGTCGCCGACCTGCTCAGCGGGCTCGCCGCCGAGGCACCGCTGGTGATCGTGGTGGACGACCTGCACGACGCCACCGCCGAGACGATCCGCGCCCTCGGGGTGACCCTGTCCCGGCTCACCGGCCCGGTGCTGGTGCTGCTGCTCGGTCGGCCCGAGCTGGTGCGTACCGCCGGCGCCCTGACCCGGGTCGCGGACGCCGAGGTGCACTCCCTGCCGCCGCTGCGCGGTGCCGACGCGGCCCGGCTGCTCACCAGCTATCTCGGCGGCGGCAAGTTGCCCCAGGCCGACGCCGACCGGCTGCTCGCCACCGCTCAGGGCAACCCGTTCTACCTGGCCGAGCTGGTCACCCTGCTCATCGAGCGGGGCGCGCTCACCACCGCGGAACGGCCCGCCCCCGGCGTACGGGACCAGGGTCCGGCGTCCGGCTGGCGGTTGGTGCCCGGCTCACTGGGCAGTCGGCTGCTCTCCCGGGACCTCGCCGCCGTGCTGGCCGCCCGGATCGACGCGCTGCCGACGGACGCCCGCTCGGTGCTGCGCGACGCCGCGGTCGTCGGTGACACGGTGCCGACCGGTGCGCTGGAGGCGCTGCGGGAGCAGCGCGCCGGCCGGGACGGCCGACCGTCGGCGGTGGTCGCCGTGGAACTCGACCGGGCCGTGGAGGAGCTGCTGCAACGCCGGATGCTGCACCGCACCCGTGCCGGCTACGCGTTCGCGACGCCCCTGATGCGGGAGGCCGCGTACGCCGGGGTGAGCAAGGCGGAGCTGGCCGAGCGACACGCCGCGCTGGCCCGCTGGGCGGCACCGGTGGACGGGACCACGGCCGGCACGGTGGGCGGGTTCAGCGAGGAGGCCCGCGACGACTTCGTGGCGACGCACGTCGAGCGGGCCGCGAGGCTCGCCGACGCGGTGAAGCTGCGCCCCGACGCGTCGGCCCGGGCGGTGGGCCCGCTCGGCGTCGCCGCGCTCGGTCGGGCCGCCCGCCGCTCGCTGTCCGCCGGGGAGCCGGCGATGGCCGTGGAGTACGCCGAACGCGCCGCCGACCTGGCCCGCGACGGGGTGCCGCCGGCCGACCGGGTCGTGCACGCGCGGGCGTTGCTCCAGATCGGCCGGGTCGTCGACGCGCTCGCGTTCGCCGAGAAGATCGCCGCGAACACGGGCGACGAGGCGGTGCGGGCCAGTGCCCTGCTGCTCGCCGGTCAGGCCCAGCAGACCCTCGGCGACCAGGACCGGGCGGTGTCCGCCTGGCAGGAGGCGTTGCAGGTCGCCACGGCCGGCGAGCTGCCCACCCTGCGCGCCTCGGCGATGCGCCGGCTCGGCATGGCCGACTTCGTGGCTGGACGGCTGAGTCAGGCCAGCAGCCGGCTGGCCGCCGCGTACCAGGTGAGTCTCAGTGCGCAGGATCGACACGGGCAGGCCTGGTCGTTGCAGAACCTGGCCTGGGTGACCACCACCCGGGGTGACTTTGCCGGCACCGACGCGGTGCTCGGCCGGGCCGCCCGGCTCTTCGCCGAGCTGAAAGACCCGTACGGGCGCGCCTGGCTGCGGGGTACCACCGCGTTCGCGCGCCTGCTCGCCGGTCGGTTGGGCGAGGCGTGTCGGCTGGCGCAGGTCTTCCTGCCGTTCGGTGAGCGGGTCGGCGAGGCGTGGGCGGTGGGCACGCTGCGCGCGGTGGCGGCGTACGCCACGGCCGAGCTGGGTGAGCTGGCCGAGGCGGACCGGGAGGCCCGTCGGGCGTACCGCGAGTTCGCCGCCGCGTCCGACGACTGGGGGCGCGGGTTCGCGCTGGTGGTCCGGGCCGTGGTGGCGCGTGGGCTGGGCGAGCCGGAGCACGCGGCGGACCTGCTGACCGACGCCCTGTCGTACGCGGAGCTGACCTCGCATCCGCTGCTCACCGGGATGGCCGGGACGCTGCGCGGCTTCGTGGCCCTCGACATGGGCGACTGCCAGACGGCCGAGCGGGTGGCCCGTGAGGTGCTGACCGCCGTGGAGCCGCACAACCCGCAGGCACCGGCGCAGGTCGCGCCCCGGGTGCTGCTGGCCACCGCCCGGCTGGCCGGCGGTGACTCGGCGACCGCGGTCGGGCTGCTCGCACCGGTGGCGACCGCCGCCGCGAGCGCGCCGTCACTGCTCTTCTCCCGTCGCCAGACGATGGCCCGGTACGCGTCGGCGCTGCTGGCGCACGGCCAGCGGGAGCAGGCGTTGGACTGGGCGCGGCGGGCGGTCAGCGCACCGGCCGAGGACGTGCGCAGCCAGGTGATCGCGGCCGGTGTGCTGGCCGAGGCGTTGGCGGCCTGCGGTCACCCGCAGGAGGCCCGGTCCTGCGCGGACGAGGCGGTCCGCCTGGCGTACGCCACCGAGCAACGCAGCGAACGTGCCGCTGCGGACGCGCTGCGCCTTCGCCTCTCTTCGTGACCTGATTTTGGCGGTTTCGGGGATGTGGTTCTTCGGGCCCAAGGGCTAGCGTGTGAGCACCGTCGACCGGTCCATAGTGGCCGTCGCCGTCGTGCCTGGGGAGGCCCTTCATGAAGCTGCCGCGTTCCATCGCGGGCTGGACCATCGCGGTCTTCGGTGTGCTGGCGCTGGTGATGGGTGCGCTCGGGCTGCTCTGGCCGGAGGCGCAGCTGCGCATGCTCGGGTTCGAGGTGCCGGCGACCCGTGCCGCCGGTGACTACACGGGCACGTTGCTGCTGGCGTCCTCGATGGCGGCGTTCAACATGGGCGTCTACTACCTGCTCGCCACGGTCACCGAGTGGCGGGTGTTCTACCGGTTCACGGTGGTCTTCCGGCTGGTCACGTTCACGGTGTTCACCATCGCGGTGCTGGCCGACATCGCACCGGACCGGTTCTTCGGGGTGGCGGCCTGGGAGGGGCTGGGCGCGGTGGCCACCGCGATCGGTCTGCGCCTGGACGCCCGCAGGGGTGCGTCGGGCGCCACCAGTGCGACGTCCGGCAGGGCCGATGCGACGTCCGACGGCACCGACGCGACGTCGGCTGGCAGCGACGCGACGTCCGGCGGCGCCGGTGCGGCGGGCGATGTCGGGGACGCCGGGCCCGCTCCGGCGGACGCGGTGCGCTGAGCCGCCGGCCGGGTTGGGTATTTTCGAGCAGTGACCGACACCCCGACCGGCAGCTCGCCGGTGCCGATCGTGCCCGGTCTGACCGATCTGCGGGTCTTTGCCAGGGGCGGTTACGCCACCGTCTACCAGGCCACCCAGATCTCGGTGGGGCGCGAGGTCGCCGTCAAGGTGGAAAACCGGACGCTGGGCAACGAGCGCGACCAGGCCCGCTTCCTGCGTGAGGCGCGGGCGGCCGGCCGGATGTCGTCGCACCCGCACGTGGTGGATCTCTTCGACGTCGGGGTCACCGTCGACCAGCACCCCTACCTGATCATGGAACTCTGCGACGGGTCGTACGCCGAACGGATGCGCACCTCGCCGCTGGGCCCGGTCGAGGCCCGCGATCTCGGCATGAAGATCGCTGACGCGCTCGCCCACTCCCACGCAGCCGGAGTGCTGCACCGGGACGTGAAGCCGGCGAACATCCTCTACTCGAACTTCAACTCGGCGGTGCTCGCCGACTTCGGCCTGGCCGTGCTCGCCGAGGCCCGGGACGCCTCGGTCACCCTGGAGGTGCTCACCCCGGCGTACGCGCCGCCGGAGATGTTCAGCCACAGCCCGCCGTCGCCCGCCGTCGACGTGTACGCCCTCTGCGCCACCCTCTACGCGGTGATGCACGGCCGGCCGCCGCGCTGGCAGTCCGAGCGCAATCCCAGCCTGGTCACCGTGCTGGAGATGTTCAACCAGCCGCTGCCCGGCCTGCCGGGCGTGCCGGACGAACTGATCGACGTGCTGCGCGCCGGCATGGCCAACGATCCGGCCGAGCGGCCCTCCGCCCTCGAACTGCACGAGATGCTCGCCGGGCTGCCCCTCGGCCCACCGTCGGCGCCGGTCAGCGGTGCCCCGGTCAGCGGAGGCGCGACCTACGCCGGGCCGTACGTCACCAGCCAGCCGCTTCCCCGCCCCGCCGTCGAGGATGCCCATCCGACGGCCCCCGCCGGTCGGCGCTGGCGGCGACGCTGGTTCCTCGGCGGTGCGGGTGCGCTCGCGCTCGCCGCCTCGGCCACCGCCGGTGCCTGGGTGGCCGACAGTTCGCCGCCGGCCAACCCGTCGCCCTCGGCCAGCCAGGTCGCCGCGCTGGCGACCGGGCCGCTGCCCGGCTGCACCACCGGCCCCGGGGCACCGACCGCCCTGCCCGACGGTGCCCGTTGCCTGCCCGAGCTGGAGTGCTTCGGCCCGATGCGGATCCGCGGGACCCGCGCCGAGGCGGCCCGCGTCCCGTGCGCGGGGACGCACACCTGGGAGACGTACGCCGAGGGTCTGCTGCCGGTGTCGCTGGTCGGCGCCGAGTACGACGAGGTGGTCGCCGCCGAGCCGGTACGGCAGGTGTGCAGCGCCACCACCTTCCGGTTGACCACCGGGATCGCCGAACCGACCGGCTGGCACCTGGAGGTGCTGCCACCCGTCGAGGGCAGCGTCGACCGCGCCTACCGCTGTCTGGCCGGGCGGGGCGTGAACGCGCTCAGCGCGCCCACCCTCACCGATCGCTGAGCCCGTCCGACCCGCGCCGCCGGTCGCGTACCGCACGTAACGCGTCCCGGCTGTCCAGCGCGTCGAGGGTGTCCGCGTCGATCCCGTACGGCATCAACTCGGGTGGGCCGGCCGCTGCCGGACGATCCGCCGGCTCGGGCGTGTCACGCTGTCGGGCGGCGGAGGTGGCGACCCCGGCGACGGTGGCCAGTAGGACGCAGAGCAGCGCGAGCACCACGCCGAGCAGATCCTGCCGACGCCAGACGATCACTGTGGCCAGCAGCGCGAGGGCTCCCAGCGCCGCGACCACCGCGACCGTCCGCGCATCGGGCCTGGGTAGTTGACTCACCCCTCCAGCATGTCCGGCCCCGGTCGGCTGTCAACCGGAGAGCCGACGCCGCGCCGATCGTCCAATCCCGCCGGGTGGCCCGGCGCGTGCGCGTACGCAGTGGACCGGAGTGGTTACTCTCGGTGTTCCGCAGGCTGTTGCGTCAGCGAGGTCACCATGAACCCACGTAGATTCCAGTCCCGGCTCCGCGCCGTCGCGACGACGCTGGCGGTCGCCCTGACCCTCACCCTGGCCGCCGCCGGCGGCTGTGACAGTCGCAAGGAACCGGACCTGCCGTCGGTGCGGGAGAAGCTGCGCGAGACGCACATCTACGGTCAGTCGAAGCTGCGCATCGGCGTGGCCACCGACGAGCCGCTGATGGGCGACCTGCGCAACGGTCAACACGTCGGGTTCGACGTGGAGATCGGCCGTTACGTGGCCGCCTCCCTCGGCTACGAGGGGGACCAGCGTCTGGAGTTCGTCTCGGTGGCCACCGAGGACCGCATCCCGGCCCTGCAGGGCGGCATGGTCGACCTGGTGGTGTCCAGTTTCTCCATCACCGAGGAGCGCAAGAAGCTGGTGAGCTTCGCCGGGCCGTATTTCGTCACCACGCAGGAGGTGATGGTGACGACCCGACTCAAGGACAAGATCCACACCATTGAGGACCTGCGCGATCCGGCCTACAAGATCTGCACCAGCGGCGGCTCCACCACCGAGGCCGAGTTGGAGAAGCGCCAGGTCAAGGCGTTGGTGGTGAAGGACGTCGCGGACTGCGTCGAGGGCATCCGGGAAGGGCGCTACGACGCGGTCAGCTCCGACGAGACGATCCTCGCCGGATTCCTGGCCAGCTATCCCAAGGAGTTCGAGATCGTCGACCTGCCCTTCGGCACCAGCGAACTGCTGGGCATCGGCGTGCCGATCGGCGACCCGGCGCTGCGCGACCTCGTCGCGTTCATCCTGCAGAAGAGCTACCAGCAGGGCCGGGACGGCCAGGCGAGCCCGTGGCAGACCGCGTACAACCGGACCCTCGGCCCGTGGCTGCGCGCCGAGAAGCGCCAGCCGCAGCCGCTGGACGTGCCGAAGCTGGTCGACTTCGACGACAAGGCGCCCTCGAAGTGAGCACGGCACCGACCGCCATCGGTGGCGACAGTCCGGTCCCACCGCCCCGGGCCGCCGTGCCACCCGACGCCGGCGCCGTACCGGCCGGGTGGCCCGCCGCCGTGCCGGTGGCCGAACCCGCCGAGCCGATCGCCGACCGGGCCGAGCCGGGGCGCGTGCGGTGGGATCCGGCGGAGCGACGCGCGCGGGCCAGCCAGTCGTTCTGGACCGCCGTGGTGGGCGTACCGGCGATCTTCTCGGTGCTGCGACTCGGCGTGGAGGCCGGCGGGGAACTCCAGACCACACTGCTGCTGGTGGCCAACGTCGGCCCGGTCAACCTGCTCGCCGGCTTCCTCACCACCGCCGCCCGGCTGCTGTCCACCGGGCTGGTCGCCGTCTTCGCGCTCGGCGCGGTGCTGGCCGTCAGCGCGGACCGGCTGCCGCCGGGCACCCGTCGTCGTCCGCTCTTCGCCCGCTGGGCCGACGTGACCCCCGCCTGGGTGGTGCTCGCCAGCTTCCTGCTCGCCCTGCTCACCTGGCCGCTGCTCTACCTGCCGCTGCTGCTGCCCGCGTTCGTGGCCGCGTTCCAACTGCGCCCCGAGCGGCTGCATGAGCGGCACCTGCCCCGTGTGCTCCTGATCGTCGCTCTGCTCGCCGGGTACGGCTGGCTCCTGCTGCCCACGCTGCGCGACGCAACGGCACAGCGCGAGTGGTTGGTGCTGGCGCTCGTCGTGGTGCCGCCGCTGCTGGCCGTGTTCATCGCCGGGCCGCTGCCCGGCATGGTGATCCGACCGCTGGCGACGGTGACCGAGGTGGCGGTGCTGGCCATGCTGGTCTGGGCCGCGGTCCCGGTGATCAGCACCCCGGTGCTGCCGCTGACCGTCACCACCGTGGGCGCACCGGGCGGCCCCACCGAGGACGTACGCGGGCACGTGATCACCACCGACGACGTCAACATGGTGATCCTGCAGGAGCGCGGCGGCGTGCGGTACGTCCCGGTCGACCTGGTACGCGCGCAGGTGCTCTGCCCGAGCGAGGAGGAACTGCCCCGGCACCGGCTGCGTATCCACGACTTCCACGTCGAGGACTCGCTGCTGGAGGGCATGGGTCGCCGCGTCCGCCCGGTGCACCGGATCGACGCCGCCTGCCGAGCGCCGGGCTGATCACGCCCGCGTTGACGCTGCGCTATCCCCGAGAGCAGAACGCGCCAGTTAAAGACTGGCACCGGCACGTGGTGGCCCCACCGGCGTGCGGGCTGGCTGTCCCTTTCCGGGCAGAGCGAGCCGGTGCTGGCCGCTGCGACACTGAGCACGCAGGATCGATTTGCGGCGGAATTTGTCTTAGGGTCGCCAGGTGATGATCGCGCCACAACTGATCAGTGTTCCTGCCGGACCGGGCAGCGTCATGCCCAGGGCGGCCGAGTTCTTTGCCGGTATCGGTCTGGTGCGCCTCGGTCTGGAACAGGCGGGCATCAGGGTCGTGTGGTCCAACGACATCGAGCCTGCCAAGAAGGAGATGTACGTCGGCCACTTTGGTGAGGACGATGCACACGCCTTCAACCTTGGTGATGTCGGTGACGTCAAGGGCAGTGACATGCCCGACGGGTTGGACGTGGCTTGGGCCTCCTTCCCCTGCACCGATCTTTCTCTGGCGGGCTGGCGTCGAGGCCTCAGTGGTAGCGAGTCTTCGACCTTCTGGGGCTTCACGAAGGTGCTGGAGCAGATGGGCGACGCGCGTCCGTCGGTAGTTGCCCTGGAGAACGTCGTCGGATTCGCCACTAGCCATGGGGGCGAGGACCTGGCGACAGCGATCCGTGAGCTGAACCGTCTGGGCTACTCGGCGGACGTGCTGACGCTGGACGCGCGACGGTTCGTGCCACAGTCGCGGCCGCGTCTGTTCGTCGTCGCAGCGCTCAACCCGCCAGACGACGAGCCCATGCCTAACGGCGAGTTGCGTCCCGATTGGCTCCAGGCGCCCTTCGGCGATCCGACCTTGAGGACTCACCGCGCAGCGCTTCCTGCGCCGCCGCCTCCGCTGACGTCCGGTCTCTCGGCTCTCGTCGAACAGGTCGGGCCTGACGGCTGGTGGGACGACAAACGTCGCGAGGCCTTCCTCGCTTCGCTGTCGCCCATTCAGGCAGAGCGCCTCGCGGTGCTGAAGAAGCAGACGATGCCGTCATACCGGACTGCATACCGTCGGACGCGGAAGGGTAAGCCGACCTGGGAAATCCGACCTGACGACATCTCTGGATGCTTGCGCACGGCTCGCGGTGGCTCGTCGAAGCAGGCAGTGGTTGAAGCCGGGAGGCACCAGGTGCGCGTCCGTTGGATGACGCCGCTTGAGTATGCGCGGTTGATGGGTGCTGGTGACTACACCCTGACGGATCTCCGGAACAACCAAGCTCTATTTGGCTTCGGAGACGCGGTGTGCGTGCCGGTGGTGTCGTGGCTGGCCGAGCATTACCTGCTGCCCCTGGTCCGCGGAGAGATGCATGCGTCGTCCGCTCGGCTAGAGTTGGCAGTCGTCAATGGCTGACGCCAAGCGGCCGGCCAGGAACAAGCTCCCCGCGAACTCCGTCCGTGAGTTCCGATCGCTGCTCGACGAAGCGCTGTCTGCTCGCGATAGTGAGGGCCGCAAGTGGGCCGACGCGCGGTGGGGCTGCTATGCGTTTTTCGACTATGACGGAGAACCTATTTATGTCGGGCAGACGAACGAGAGGCTGCGTACCCGTGTCCGACGGCATCTGACGAACCAACGCACCGACGCCGTGGCGATGAGGATTCTAGACGTCTTCGAGGTGGCCGAGATCGAGTTCTGGCCGCTGTGGGAGTTCGAGGACGTCACAAAGAAGCGCGATCCAAGCGGGTTTAAGTTAGCGCAAGAGCGTTTGGATGCGGTCGAGTACACAGCTTATCTAAATGCGATTGAGGTCAGCCGATTTCGCGCAATCCTCAATGAAAAGATCCCACCCGTCTCATCGACGGTCAGATTGCCTGCCTCGCGGCGGTTCCAGTTAATCAGTAGAGAGGCGCGGGATGAGCGGGGACACCCCGATGTGCGGATTGCACGACGGGCTGAAACGATTGCGCGGCTTGCGGCAGTAGCGTACGAGCGGGGTGAAGTGTCGCCCGGGCTGCGCCGTGTACTGGTCATTCAGGCCGTCCGGCTGGCATACATCTCCGCGGCCCGCCTTGCGCACGTCGAGGGCAGGCCAGAGCCCGTGCCTTCCGCGATCGATGTGACTGGCCTGGTCGGCAGTGTGCTTGCCGAGCGGACTGACCCGTACGGGCGAACGGACGAGGACGACATGGAAGACGAAGAAGGCGAGGACTAGGTCGGCCGCCCGGCCGGCCAGCCTGTCGGTCTCGAATGCGGCCGAACGCACTCCCCGTCGTATAGTGGACCTCGTGTCTGACGAGTCGTGGGCGGCGAACTCAGTCGTTCGCCGGTCGATGCAGTCCAACCGGAGCCGAGACACCAAGCCTGAGTTGGTGCTGCGCCGCGCCCTTCATGCACGGGGACTTCGTTACAGGGTCTGCACGAAGCCGCTCCCTGATCTTCGTATGAAAGCAGACATCGTTTTTCGGCCCGCGCGCGTTGCTGTCGAAATCAAAGGCTGCTTCTGGCACGGCTGTCCGCAGCACTATCGTAGGCCTGCGGCGAACAGCGCCTACTGGTCCGCTAAAGTCGCGCGCAACATCGCGCGAGATGAGAAGAAGGCAGGTTCAGACAGTCGAAGCATTTGTCTCTACGAGTTCGGCGAAAATCTCGGAGGGCTTCTTCCAATTGTGGATCTTACGGGGTCGGTCGTTG
>NZ_JBFAHZ010000072.1:0-23524 GCF_040654415.1 Micromonospora sp. NPDC050695 | reverse complement strand
GACCGGCCGTCCGGGCGGCGGCCACCGCGTCGGCCAGGTCCGGCCCGAACTCGGCGACCCGCGGCGCGACCGAGGCGGTCACCGTGAGGTGCACGCTGGCCGGCAGACCGGCGTACGTGAGCTGGGGTTGGGTGTGCCAGCCGCGCGCGGTCAGCTCGTCGACCAGGACGAACAGGTCCGGGCCGCCCTCGGTGGCGGTGAAGCAGACCACCGTCGACTCCGGCTCGGCCATCAGCCGCAGCCCGTCGACGGCGCGGACGGCGTCGGCCAGGCCGGCGACCGCGTCCCGGGTGACGGCGGCCAGCCGCAGGTAGCCGTCGTCGCCGAGGTGCCGCACGGTGGCGTACGCGGCGGCGATTGGCCCGCCCGAGCGGGTGGACGCGATCACCGGGTTGATCATGGTGTAGCCGGGCCAGTCCGCGTACGCGAAGTACTGCGGGGCGCGCAGCGCGGCGTCGCGGTGCAGCAGCACCGACACCCCCTTCGGCGCGTACGCGTACTTGTGCAGGTCCACCGAGATGGAGGTGACGCCGGGCACCGCGAAGTCGAACGCCGGCACCGACTGCCCGAGGCGACGCAGGTAGGGCAGGGTCCAGCCACCGAAGCAGGCGTCCACGTGGCAGCGCGCCCCGGCCTCGGCCGCGGCCGCCGCGATCTCGGCGACCGGGTCCACCACCCCGTGCGCGTACGACGGCGCGGAGCAGGCCACGAGCACCGTGTCCGGCCCGATCGCGGCGGCCATCGCGGCCGGGTCGGGGCGCAGCGTGCCCGGGGACACCGGCACCACGTCCACCGCCACCCGCAGGTAGTGCGCCGCCTTCGCGAACGCGGCGTGCGCGGTCGACGGCACCACGATCCGGGGTGCGGCGATCTCCGGGTGGGCGTCCCGGGCCGTCTTGACGGCGAGGATCAGTGACTCGGTACCGCCGCTGGTGACGCTGCCGACGACGTCCGGTGCGGTGGTGCCGGGGCCGCCGCCGAGCACCCGGGCGGCGGCGCCGACAAGCGCGTTCTCCATCGCCAGCAGGGACGGAAACGCGGTCGGGTCGAGGCCGTTGACGTGGGCACTCTCCCGGTGCGCGGCAGCGGCCAACTCGTCGAGCCCCGGCACCGCCGGGTCGTACACGTACGCGAACAGCCGACCCCCGTGCGTGGGCCGGTCCCCAGACCGAAGCCCCCGAACCTCGGAAAGCGCAACGTCAGCGGCAACCCCGGAAGGTAGAACCCTGCTCTCGTCGATCATGAAGTTATGGTGCCCTTCTCGTGACGGTCAACGGCTTTCGTCCCCCACCACAACTCCATGATCGACCGGTCCGTCGGGCGTGGGGGCGCTCGTCGCGGCGGCCAGGGCTGCGGGGGTCAGGGTGTAGCGGCGCAGCAGGAGGATCGGGGGTGTGATCAGGAGCGCGGGGAGGACGGTGAAGCCCAACAGGACCCCCAGGCGGGCGCCGTCGGACTGGGCGGCGGCCGTGCCCGTGTCGGATGACACGTAACCGGAGAGCTGGAGCACCACGCCGTAGATGCCCGGGCCGAGCGCCAGGCCGAGCGTCTCCCCGGCAACGCCACCACCAGATAGACGGCGACCGACGGCAGCACCGGCGCGGCGACCAGCACGAACGCCCCGGCACCGAAGAACAGCGAGGCGGCGACCAGCCCGGTCCGCTTGCCCAGTCGGGCACCGACCCGGCTCCAGATCGGCATCACCAGCAGCGACGGCCCAACGAAGCAGGCGAAGAGCAGGGTCGGGCCGATCTTCTCGCCGCGCAGGATCTGCCCGGCGAAGTAGTTGACCCCGGCCAGGATGGTCGCCACCCCGGCGGACTGCACGACGAAGCAGATCAGCAGCGCCCGGAACGGCCGGTTGGCGCCGGCCACCGCGAGTTGGGCGCGCAGGGTCGGCTCGCTGCCGCCCACCGTGCCGGACGGCGCGGAACGGGTGCCGACGAACGCGCCGACGGCACCGAGAGCGATGAGCGCCGCCACGAACACGCCCAACCAACGGTGCCCGGCCAGGCCGTCGCCACCGGCGGTCACCACCAGCGGGGCGATCGCGCCGGAGACCAGGATGGTCAACGCCAGCACGGCGATCCGCCAGGTCATCAGGCGGGTGCGTTCGGCGTAGTCGTCGGTCAGCTCCGCCGGCATGGCCACGTACGGCACCTGGAAGAAGGCGAACGCGGTGGCGGTGGCGAGGAAGGCCAGCGCCACGTACGCCGCGGCACCCGCGCCGTGACCAAACGGGGCGGCGAAGATGGCGGCGAAGAGCACGGCGAGCGCGAGACCGGCGACGAGCAGGTACGGCCGGCGGGCGCCCCAGCGCGACCGGGTGCGGTCGGAGATCCGCCCCGCGACGGGGTTGACCAGCACGTCCCATGCCTTCGGCAGCAGGACGAGCAGGGCGGCCAGCCCGGCGGCGACGCCCAGCGTGTCGGTCAGGTACGGCAGCAGCAGCAGACCGGGCACGGTGCCGAACGCGCCGGTGGCCAGGGATCCGAGCGCGTATCCGGCGTGCACCGTCCGGGGCAGCGGACCGGTGGTCGACGAGCCGGTGCCGGGCGGCGTTTTCATGGGGCTGAACGTTACTCACGTTTTTCTGGAGGCCACATCCCCTCATCAGGCGACCAACCCGCGGCCGCGATGTCCACCCCCGCACCGCGCAGCGGCACCCCCTCGGCACGCAGACGGGCCTGCGCCTCCCGCTCATGCCCCGGGGGCAGCCGGCCGCTCGCGGTCACCACCCGGTGCCAGGGCACCGAGCCACCGTGCTGCGCCATAATGGCACCCACCAACCGGGCCGACGCGCGCCCCGAGCACTCGGCCAGGGCGTCGGCCACCGCGCCGTACGACATCACCCGACCCTCCGGGATCCGCTCGACCAGGTCGAGCACCGCCTCGACGTACTCGTCAGGAGTCACAATCGGCCACCATATGGGAACGCCACCGGGCGCTGCGGCCGTGACCGCGCAGAATGGGCGGGTGCGCGACGCAGTCACGGCGGCCCGGCGGGTCGTCGTCAAGATCGGTTCCTCCTCGTTGACCACCGCCACCGGCGGGCTGGCCGACGAGCGGGTCGACGCGCTCGTCGACACCCTCGGGCGGCTCACCGCCGAGGGACGCGAGGTGGTGCTGGTGTCCTCCGGCGCGATCGCCGCCGGCCTGGCCCCGCTCGGGCTGACCCGACGCCCGCGCGACCTGGCCACCCAGCAGGCCGCCGCCAGCGTCGGGCAGGGCCTCCTGATCGGCCGGTACGCGGCCAGCTTCGCCCGGCACGGTCGCACCGTCGGGCAGGTGCTGCTCACCGTCGACGACGTGACCCGGCGCGCGCACTACCGCAACGCGTACCGGACCCTGCGCAAGCTGCTCGACCTGCGCGCGGTGCCGATCGTCAACGAGAACGACACAGTGGCCACCGAGGAGATCCGCTTCGGCGACAACGACCGGCTGGCCGCCCTGGTGGCCGCCCTGGTGCACGCCGACCTGCTGGTGCTCCTCTCCGACGTGGACGCCCTCTGGACCGGGGACCCGAGCCGAGCGCACTCCACCCGCATCGCCGAGGTCCGCAGCGACGCCGACCTCGCCGGAATCACCATCGGCGGGGCCGGCCGCTCCGGCGTCGGCACCGGCGGCATGGTGACCAAGGTGGAGGCCGCCCGGATCGCCACCGGCTTCGGCATCCCGGTGGTGCTCACCGCCGCCGACCTGGCCGCACCGGCATTGGCGGGTGAGCCGGTCGGCACGCTGTTCCATCCGCAGCGGAAACGCCCCACCGCCCGACTGTTCTGGCTCGCCCACGCCACCTCACCCCGAGGTCGGCTGCACCTCGACCCGGGCGCGGTGGCCGCCGTCGTCGGGCGGCGCAAGTCGCTGCTGCCCGCCGGCATCACCGCCGTGGACGGCACGTTCACCGCCGGCGACCCGGTGGACCTGGTGGACACGGCCGGCGCGTCGGTCGCCCGAGGGCTGGTCAACTACGACGCGGTGGAACTGCCCGGGCTACTCGGTCGCTCCACCTCCGAACTCGCCGCGGCGCTCGGCCCGGCGTACGAACGGGAGGTCGTTCACCGCGACGACCTGGTACTGCTCTAAGGAGTCGATGATGAGCGTGATCGAGCAGGCGCGACGGGCGCGGGACGCCGCCGCCGACCTGGCCGTGGCCACCCGTACCGTCAAGGACGCCGCGCTGGCCGCGATGGCCGACGCGCTGGTGGCGCGTACCCCGGAGATCCTGACCGCGAACGCGGCGGACCTGGCGGCCGGCCGGGAGGCCGGGCTGAGCGCGGCCGTGCTGGACCGGCTCGCCCTCGACGACGGCCGGGTGGGCGGCATCGCCGACGCGCTGCGCCAGATGGCCGCGCTGCCCGACCCGGTCGGCGAGGTGGTCCGCGGCTCGACCCTGCCCAACGGCCTGGAGCTGCGCCAGATCCGGGTGCCGTTCGGGGTGGTCGGCATCATCTACGAGGCGCGGCCGAACGTGACCGTGGACGCCGCCGGCATCTGCCTCAAGTCCGGCAACGCAGCGCTGCTGCGGGGGTCGTCCTCCGCCGCGCACTCCAACGCCGCGCTGGTCGCGGTGCTGCGTGACGCGATCACCGGGGCCGGGCTGCCGGCCGACGCGGTGCAGCTGCTCGACGCCAGCTCCCGCGAGTCGGTGAAGGAGCTGATGCGTGCCCGAGGGCTGGTCGACGTGCTCATCCCGCGCGGCGGCGCGTCGCTGATCCGTACCGTCGTCGAGGAGTCGACCGTGCCGGTGATCGAGACCGGGGTGGGCAACTGCCACGTGTACGTGGACGCCGCCGCCGACGTGGCCCAGGCCGTCGCGGTGACGCTGAACGCCAAGACGCAGCGCCTGTCCACCTGCAACACGGCCGAGTCGCTACTGGTGCACGCCGACGTCGCCGACGCGTTTCTGCCGGCCGTGCTGGCCGCGTTCGCCGAGGCGGGAGTGACCGTGCACGGCTCCCCCGAGGTGGCCGCCTACTCGGCCGCGGTGGTCCCGGCCACCGAGGAGGACTTCGCCACCGAGTACCTGTCGGCGGACATCTCCGTCGCGGTGGTCGACTCGCTGGACGCGGCGGTCACGCACATCCGGCGCTACGGCACCGGGCACACCGAGGCGATCCTCACCGACTCGGCGAGTGCGGTCCGGGAGTTCGTCGCCCGGGTGGACGCGGCGGCGGTGATGGTGAACGCCTCGACCCGGTTCACCGACGGCGGTGAGTTCGGCTTCGGCGCGGAGATCGGCATCTCCACGCAGAAGCTGCACGCCCGCGGCCCGATGGGTCTGCCCGAGCTGACCAGCACCAAGTACGTAGTCACCGGCAACGGGCAGGTGCGCTAGGCGGACGCCGTCGGGCGGCAGGCCCGGATCGCGGACAGGGTGGCGTGTACGTCGAACTGGTGGCCGTCCTCGCTCTCCCAACCGCCGTCGCTGCGCTGGGTCTCGGCCAGCCGGCGGAGCGCCCGCACCATGATCCAGTCTTGCGCGTCGATGCCGACCCGACGCAGCGTGGCCGCCAGCCAGGCCACGTCACCCGGGGACATCTTGGGCATCCGATCGACGAGCACCACCTGGATCCGCGCCGACTCGTGGAACATGTCCTGCCGGTGCAGCACCGCCGCGCTCAGCCAGCCGGCGGCGAGGAACGACGGCCAGCTGCCGTCCGGGCGTAGCCGTGCCGCGAGCGAGTGGGCGGTCGCCTGGACGACACCGGCGTACGCCCCGCCGACCCGGTGGTCGAGCGGCCCCGAGGCGCGCGCGTCCAGCCCGGCGACGGTGAGCCAGAAGCCCGCGTTGGCGGTGACGAAGAGCTTCGCCTCCGGGTCGCCGGGGCGGGCCCACTCGGGTGCCGAGCCGGCCAGCGAGATGTCCTCGTCCCAGCCGCCGTCGGCCTGCTGCCGGGACGCCAGCCAGTCCAGTGCCCTTCGGGCGGCGGGACGGCCCAGCGCGCCCAGGTCGTCCAGCTCGGCGAGCCGGAAGCAGGTGGCATCGATCGAGGCGACCTCGCCACCCCAGATCGCCGGCCAACCACCGTCGGAGGACTGACCGACCTCGGCCGTCTCCAACAGTTCGACGGGCACCGGGGTGCCGTTGCGCAGCCAGGAGAGACGGGCGCGTTCCACCGCATCCCCATGCGCCACGACGAACCCGATCGCGGCATCCAAGTCGACCACGGCGGGAACGCTACCTGCGAAGACGCGATCCCGCCTCGGGGAATCGGCCAGCCGGGAATGGCTGCGTCGCTCCGGGAACGGGGCTGGTCGGGGCCATCTGCGTCGATTTGCCGGGGCGGTGGTGTGGGCCGCCCCGGCTCACTCGATCAGTACGCGGGCAGCGACGGGTCGATCTGCTTGATCCAGGACAGCACGCCGCCCTGCACGTGCACGGCGTCGCGGAACCCGGCGGCCTTGAGCGCGGCGAGCGCCTCCGCCGAGCGGACGCCGGACTTGCAGTGCAGCACGATCTGCCGGTCCTGCGGCAGCTTCGCGAGCGCCTCGCCAGAGATGATGTCGCCCTTGGGGATGAGGGTGGCGCCGGGGATCCGGACGATCTCGTACTCGGCCGGCTCCCGGACGTCGACGAGGAAGATGTCCTTGCCGGCGTCCTGCCACTCCTTCAGCTCCAGCGCGGTGATGGTCGAGTCGACCACCGCCTCCTGGGCCTCCACCGAGACCGCGCCGCAGAAGTCCTCGTAGTCCTCGAGGAGGTCGGTGACGCTCGGGTTCTCGCCGCAGAGCACGCAGTTCGGGTCCTTACGAACCTTGATCTTGCGGTACTCCATCTCCAGGGCGTCGTACACCATCAGGCGGCCGACCAGCGGCTCACCGATGCCGGTGAGCAGCTTGATCGCCTCGTTCACCTGGATGGAGCCGATCGACGCGCAGAGCACACCGAGCACGCCGCCCTCGGCGCAGGACGGGACCATGCCGGGCGGCGGCGGCTCCGGGTAGAGGCAGCGGTAGCAGGGGCCGTGCTCGGCCCAGAACACCGACGCCTGACCGTCGAAGCGGTAGATCGAACCCCAGACGTACGGCTTGCCGAGCAGCACCGCCGCGTCGTTGACCAGGTACCGGGTGGCGAAGTTGTCGGTGCCGTCGACGATCAGGTCGTACTGGGCGAAGATCTCGCGGACGTTCTCCCGGTCCAACGCGGTGTTGTGGATCTCCACGTTGACGAGCGGGTTGATCTCGCGAATCGACGCGGCGGCGGACTCGGCCTTGGACCGGCCGATGTCGGACACGCCGTGGATGATCTGACGCTGAAGGTTGGACTCGTCGACGGTGTCGAAGTCGATGATGCCGAGCGTGCCGACGCCGGCTGCGGCGAGATACATCAGAGCGGGAGACCCGAGGCCACCGGCGCCGACACAGAGCACCCGGGCGTTCTTCAGCCGCTTCTGCCCGGCCACCCCGACGTCCGGGATGATCAGGTGGCGTGAGTAGCGGCGGATCTCGTCAACGGTCAGCTCGGCGGCGGGCTCGACGAGCGGGGGCAACGACACGGTGGACTCCCCGGGATCGGCGGTGTGAACCGCGCCATTGTTGCTCGCCGGGGGCCCGCTCGGCCATGAGGGAGGACACGTGGTCCGCGATGCGGGAGCGGGAATAACTCAGGGGACGATGTCCCCCGAGTAACGGCGGCCGTCGACGTAGGGCCAGGCGTTGGCGACGCAGCCCTGCAGGCCGTACGTCTGCTGCTGCATGACCGGCGCCGACTTGCCCGGGCCCGGGCAGGCCTCGTGCTGCTCGCCGAACTCGTGGCCCACCTCGTGGTTGATCACGTAGGTGCGGTAGGTGTCCAGCGGGGCACCGTAGTCGGGGACCGCCTCCATCCAGCGCGCCAGGTTGATGATGACCTGGCCGGGCAGCCGACAGGAGGTGTAGCGCTCGGTGGTCAGCCCGCCCTCGGCGCACATCCGCTCGGAGGTGACCGGGGTGGCCAGGTAGATGGTGAAGTCGGCGGCCCCCGCGTCGGCCACCCGTTGCACCCGCAGCTCGCCGGAGGCGATCCAGCTACGCGGATCGGCCAGCACCTCGTCCACCCGCGCGGCGAACGTGTCGACGTCCTGGCCGGTGCCGCGTTCGACCGCCACCCGGTAGCGGTGCAGCGGCCCGTCCTCGCCGTACACGCCGGTTCCGCCGTCGGCGGCGGTGAACCGTCCCGCGCCGACCGACGGGTAGCTGCTGGGCACCGGGTGGGCGCCCCCACCGCCGTGCCCCATCCCGCCCTCGGTGGCGGCGGGCGGCACCTCGGCCGGCGGTTCACCGCCCCGGGTGAGGGTCACCCCGACGGCGGTGGCGAGCACCAGCACGCCGAGCAGCAGGGTACGGCGACGACGCCGACGCATGCGGACGAGAGTGGGACGCGCGTGCTGGTACGCCGGCGGGCCCGACGGGTCGGGTGGTTGGGGCGGGCCGTAAGGGGACGACGGCGTCATGACGTCCAGCGTGCCAGATTATTCGGGCATTCCGCTTCTTTTGCCGCTATTAACGCAATGCGCCCTGGATGTTCAGAGCGGCGGACCGGCGTAACGACGCCCGTCCAGGTACGGCCACGGGTTGACCCGACACCCGTTCAGGAAGAGCGTCTGCTGCATCATCACCGGCGCCGGCCGACCCGAACCGGGGCAGCCCTCGTGTCGATGCCCCAGCTGGTGACCCACCTCGTGGTTCACCACGTACGTCCGGTACACCGACAGCGGCACACCGGCCGAGACGTAGTGCGGCACCGACAACCGCCACCGGTCCAGGTTGATGATCACCTGACCGGGCGCCCGGCAGGAGGTGTACGGACGACCATCGATCCGGATGTCCACCCCACCCTCGACGCACATCCGACCCGCGGTACGGGCCGTGGCCAGATAGACGGTGAAATCGCGCGGAGCGCTGCCCGGCACCTGCTGCAACCGCAGCTGGCCGCTGTCCACCCAGCTGCCCGGCCCGGCGAGCGCCGTCTCGACCGCCGCACCGAACCCGGCGGCGTCCTCGGCACTGCCCGACTCCACCGCCACCCGGTAACGCCGCAGCTCACCCGCCCGACCCAGCACCGGGCCGGAGCGGTCGTCGTAGCCGAACCGGCCGGTGCCCGCGCTCGGCACCGCCCCGGGCAGCCGCAGCACCGGGGGCGCACTCGGCGACGCCGAGGGCGAGAGCGACGGCTCGACCGACGACGGCAGCGGCGCGGCCACCAGCGGCGCCACGCTCGGGATCTCGTCGGCGGCCAGCCGATCCGCGGCGGGACGACCACCCGGCCCCTCGGCGATCACGCTCACCACCGCACCGATGGCCAACCCCACCGCCACCAGCTGGGCGAACAGGGCGAAGCGTCGCTGACGGCGGAAGGACCTGGGCATCCGGCTCAGCCTGCCAGATCAGACCGCCCGACGGCGTCCTCCGTTTCGGTGAGCAGACCCACCACCGCCCGGGCGACCAGCCGGGGCACCTCCAACTGCGCCACATGACCGACGCCGTCGAGCATCAGCAGCCGGCTGTCCGGGATGACCCGGGCGGTCTGCGGCGCGACCCGGACGTCGACCAGCCGGTCCTGCCGACCGCCCACCACCAGCGTCGGCGCCCGCACCGACCCGGCAAGTCGCCACAGCGACCCCGACCCCGGAAGGTACGCCCGCAGAAAGCTGGAGACCAGCCCACGGAACGTCCGGACGTACGCGGCGGCGTAGTGCTCCGCCTCGTAGCGCACCCGGATCTCCTCCAACGCCTCGGCCCGCCGCTGCTCGCAGATCCGGCTGAGGTCGGCCACGCAGGCCTCCAACACCTGCTCGGCCATCACCTCGGGAGCGAGCTGGGTGAGCCGCCGGGCGACCAGCCGCTCACCCCCGGGAATGGCCAGCACCGGCAGCATCCGACCCTGCAGCGAGCGGCGGAAGTCGAGGAACGGCAGCGCCGGAGAGATCAGGGTGAGGGTGCGCACCAGGTCGGGGCGCAGCCCCGCCACCTGGACGGCGACCGCACCGCCCAACGAGTTGCCGAACAGGTGCACCGGCCCCCGATCGGAGTGCTCGATCCAGCGGACGACCAGGTCGGCGAAGGCGGGGATCGTGTAACGGCGACCCGGCTCGCTGCGGCCGAAGCCGGGCAGGTCGATCGCCTGACCGTCGAGCCGGTCGGACAGCAGCCCGGCCAGGTCCGTCCAGTTCTGCGAGGAGCCGCCCAGCCCGTGCACGTACAACGCGGGCTCGGCACCGGCGGCGGTGGCCGGAGTGTCCCGCACGTACGTGACCGACCTGCCGAGACGGACCTCCCGCCCCGGCCACGGCGGCGGAATCCGGTGCTCCGGGAGGAGTTCATCCGGCGAGAGGATGGCGCGTTTCATCGTTCCAGTCTGCCCCGGACCACTCAGGACAGCAGCGCCTCCAGCCGACGGTTGACCGCCGCCAGCGTCGCCCGGACCACCGCCTGCCGCGGATCACCGGCGACCAGCGCCGAACCGGCGAGCTGCTCGACCCACCCCTCGCAGACCAGCAGCACCACCACTGTCGCCACCTCGCAGTTGCCGAACGGCACCACGGCCGCGTGCTCGACGAAACAGCGCCCCCGCTCGGCATTCTCGGCACCACGCAGCAACTCGTCCACGGCGGCGGCCGCGGCCACCGCGCAGAGCCTCAGCACGTAGCCGTCCACCGCCGGCCCGGTCGCGTACCCGGAGGCCGTCTCGCCGCCGGCCAGCAGCCGGACCTCCACGTTCGCGTCCAGCCCGAACGTGCTGACCTGCACGTGGTCGATCACCACCCGCGGACCCGGCGCGCCGCCGGTGTCCAGCGGTCGCGACGGTGCCGACTCCGTCGTGGTCACCTGACCACCGGAGTACGACGTACCCAGCGTCGCCGGGCTGCCGGTGGCGGCGCCGGCGGGCGCGGCCGAGACCGAACCCGGCTCCTCCACCGTGGCACGACCCCGGTGCGGTGCGTTCGACCGGCGCCGACGGGACGCGTCGCCGGGCGGAGCATCGAACCGTCCGCCCACGGTCGGCTCGGCGGCACGCATCTCCCCGGTTCGCGGCTCCGCGCCGGCGTCCCGCGTCTCCGGGGAACGCCGCTCGACAGCACGCGGCTCGGCAGCACGGCGGCGGGCCGGCGGGGCTGGCGTGCTGGGCAGGCCGGGCAGGTTCTGTGGGGCGGCGGCCAGACCCATCCGCTCCTGGAGCAGCCGGGCGACCTGTCGGCTCACCTCGGCCGGGTCGGCACCGTCGGCCAGGTCCAGCCGGAGGCTGTGCGCACCCGCCGGCGTACGCCGCAGCGCCGCGTCCCGGACGCCGGCCACCTCCCGAACAGCGTCCAGGATGGCGTTGACGTCGAACCCCTCGGGGCGCTCCCGCAGGGGTGCGGGTTCGTCGTCGCGGCGCAGGTGGGTGGCGATACGTGCGAGTTCCGGGGTTTCGGCGGGGGGCTCCACGGTGGGCGGCTCCGGCACGACGGGCACGTCCGGTTCCGCGGGGACGCGCTGCGGCAGCACCGCCGGCGTCGTTTCGGCACGACCACCGGTGTCCGCCGGCTCGGCCGGTGACGCCGGATCGGGGGCGGATCGGCGTGCCGCGTAGGGAGGGGCGGACACGGGTGAGGGCCGGTCACGGCGTCCGCCCCCGCTCGTGGCGGAGGGTGGGACGGCGCCGGAGGTCGGTGCGGCGCGGGTCTGCTCGGGCGGCTCGGGGCTCGCCGGGCGCAGTCGGAAGGGTGCGGCGGACCGGGGCTCGGGTCGCGGCGGAGCGGGCTGCTCGCCCGCCTCGTTCGCCCGGGGCGCGCTCGCCGGCCAGGCCGGAGGCTCGCCCTGGGACGCGGGAATGCGCCCCTCGGACCAGTCGGGCCGCTCGGCTCGCTGCGGAGTGCCGGGCGAGGCCGCCGACGACCCACCGGTCCAGGAGGGCCGTTCCGCCACCAGGGCCGGTCCGGCCGGAGCCGGTGGCGGCACGACCGGCGTCGGTGGCACGTCGGCCGGAACCATCGGCGCCGCTGCCGGTTCGGCAGGTGCCGCATCGGTCGCCGGCGGGCGGACCCAGGCCGGCCGGTCACCGGTGCGTGCGCCGGTCGCCGCCGGGTCAGGTCGACTTGCCCAGGACGGACGCGACGGCGCACCACTCGTCGGCGCCGGATCAGCACCACCGGCCCAGGACGGACGCGACGGCGCACCACTCGTCGGCGCCGGATCAGCGCCACCGGCCCAGGACGGGCGGCCGGGCGGTGGGGTGGCGGTGGGGGCCGGACCGGCCCAGGACGGGCGGTCCTGCGGCGGGGCGCTGGTCGGCTCGGCCGGTCCACCGGCCCACGAGGGTCGCACCGCGGGCGCGGCTCCGGGCGGCTCCGGCGGCGGGGCGGCGGGGCTGCCCGCCGGACGCTCACCGGCCCAGGTCG
Organism: Micromonospora sp. NPDC050695; assembly: GCF_040654415.1. Lineage (NCBI taxonomy): Bacteria > Bacillati > Actinomycetota > Actinomycetes > Micromonosporales > Micromonosporaceae > Micromonospora > Micromonospora sp. NPDC050695. Next base: position 11,162 of record NZ_JBFAHZ010000072.1, on the reverse strand, counting down.
GCCGCTCGGGGGCCGCCTCGGAATCGGGCCCATCCCGCTCCACGTCGTACGCCCGGGGCGGGTCTGCGCGCACCGGCTCGTACGGGCGGGTGGGCTCGGCGCGTACCGGCTCGTACGGCAGGTTGGGCTCGGCGACCCAGCCCGGCGCGGGCTCGTCCCGGGCCCGGCGGCCGGTCGGCTCGTCATCCTGTCTGGACCAGGGCGGTGCCCAGCCGCCGCCCCAGCTCGGGCGGTTCCAGCTCGGGCCGGACCAGTCCGGCTCGATCGCCGACGGCTCCCCGGCCCGGGGAGCGTCCGCGGCGCGGGAGCCCTCGGCGGGACGGGTCGGCTCGGCGGGGTCGTCGGTGGGGCGACCCGGGGTATGGCCCGGATCGGTGGCCGCCTCCGCCGGGAGCGGGTCGCGCCAGTCGCGTGGCGCGGCGGACGGCTCGTCGGCGGCCAGCCGATCGACGGTGGGTGCGTGGAATCCGGGCGGAACCTCGAAACCCGACGCCGCGGTGCCCACGGGTGGCACCTGGACGGCCGGTGGCGCCGAGGTGGGCAGGCCGGGCTCGGCCCAGCGGGCGGCGCGTGTGTCGGCCGGGTCGGCGGTGGCGCGGCGGGCCGGGCCGGGGTCGCCGACGCTCTGCTCCGGCTGCGGCGCGGGACGTTGGGCGGGCACCACCAGCCGGTCGCCGGTCGCGGCGGGCCGGTCCTCGCCGTTCAGCCCGGGCGGGGCACTCACCGGCGCGGGACGACCCGCCGCGCCATTGGCCTCGGTGCCGACGTGGCGGACGCCGTTGGCGTGGTGGCCGTTGACACGGACCGGTGGCTCGGGGCCATCGGGCAGCCCGGCCAGGGGCGGTGGCAGGTCGCCGTGCCGCGCGGATGACGTACGCCACCCGGCCGCGGGGTCAGGTTGCCAGCGTGCCGCCTGCTCCGGGTCGTCCTCGCGCTCGGCGGCCCGGGACCACCCGCCCGACTGGGGCGCCCAACCGCCGCCGGAACGGCTCGGGTCGTCGTGCTGACCCGCTCCGTCACCGTGCTCTCCCGGGGTGGCGGCTCCGGGTTGCCCTGTTTCACTCACCGCGCGCTCCTTGGTCGCCCCCGCTGAGGCTACCGTGTGGCGACAGTGGCGATAAGTTACAGCGGCGGGCCATTTCCACAACGAGGGACACGGGCCTCGCCCGGTCTGGGGGAAAAATGCCGGCTCGTACGGAGAACTCGGAGGATCCCATGACCGCTGCGGGGAACAGCGCACAGACCGCCGGACGGCCTACCCGTCTGCCCCGGTCGGCGCGCCGTAAGCAGCTGCTCGCGGCGGCGCAGGAGGTGTTTGTCGCGCAGGGCTACCACGCCGCCGCGATGGACGACATCGCCGAACGGGCCGGGGTCTCCAAGCCCGTGCTCTACCAACATTTCCCCGGCAAGATGGATCTCTACCTGGCCCTGCTGGACACGCACTGTGACGCCATCGTCGCCAAAGTGCAGGACGCGATGCGCGGCACCATCGACAACAAGGAGCGGGTCGGCGCGTCGGTACGGGCGTACTTCGACTTCGTCGACCACGAGAGCGAGGCGTTCCGGCTCGTCTTCGAGTCGGACCTGCGCAACGACCCGGCGGTACGGCAGCGGGTGGAGCGGGTCGAGCAGGGCTGCATCGCGGCGATCACCGACACGATCATCTCCGACACCGGCGTGAGCCGGGCGCACGCGGAGCTGCTGGCCTCCGGGTTGGTCGGCGCCGCGGAGACGGCCGCCCAGTTCTGGCTGGCCGGCGGCCGGCAGGTGCCGAAGGCGGAGGCCGAGGCGTTGGTGGCCGCGCTGTCCTGGCGGGGCATCGCCAGCTTCCCGCTGCAAGGTGAGTCAGCCTGACCGCCGGCCCCGTGATCGGATAGCCTTCGCAGGGCGGTTCTTTCGCCCCAGTTGAGGAGGCACAGTGGAGGTCAAGATCGGCGTGCAGTACGCGCCGCGCGAGCTGGTTCTGGACAGCGCGCAGTCGCCGGCCGAGATCGAGCAGATCGTGACCGACGCCTTCGCCGGGAACGGCGGCACGCTCTCCCTGACCGACGAGAAGGGCCGGCGGGTCATCGTGCCGGTCGAGAAGGTCGCGTACGTCGAGATCGCCGAGGCGTCGCCCCGCGCGGTCGGTTTCACCGTCCGCTGACGGTCCGGCCGTCGCGGCAGGTCGGCGCAGTCCCACCTGCCGCGGGCCGGTGCCGCAGCTCGGCTGTTGAGGCCGGCGGCGGCCATCCGCGCGGTGTGCGCGGTGATCCCCCCGAACACCCCCGAACACCCCCGGCACGTCGACCCGGTCGCCCCGCCCGTTCAGCGCGGGGATGTCGACCCGGTCGCCCCGCCCGTTCAGCGCGGGACGGACGGCCCGCTCGGCGGCGACACGGCCGACCGGGGACGGCACTTCGCCGTCAGCCCCAGCGGAGAGCGCCCGAGGATCGTTCGGCGCGGAAGATGTGACACAGGCCACATTGCGCGCCCCCGCGTGGCGGCTGGCCGACCGGGAATCGGGACGTGGGCATGCCTGTTCAGGTAGCATAGAGCAGTTGCCGTGGGCGCCGATCTGATCGAAGCTCAGCCCGCGGCGCGCGTGCGGCCCGGTCCGGCTCGGCAGTCTGCCCCCGACCGTGTGGCCCGCGTCATACCGAACGCGCCCTGAGGACGAGACGGGGCGCACCCACGAGAGGGCACCCCCACATCCAGATGAGCGATCTGACTCAAGACCTGATGGACGGCCAGGAGTTGGCCCCCACCGCCCCGGTTCGACCCGAGGCCCCCACGTTCGCCGCACTCGGCGCCCGCGACGAGACCGTCGAGGCGCTGGCCGCGGCCGGCATCACCCGCGCCTTCGCGATCCAGGAGTACGCGATCCCGATCGCCCTGCGGGGCGTCGACCTGATCGGCCAGGCGCCCACCGGCACCGGCAAGACCCTCGGCTTCGGCGTACCGCTGCTGGACCGGGTCTTCGCGCCGGGCGAGGGCAGCGACGGGGTGCCGCAGGCACTGGTCGTCGTCCCCACCCGTGAGCTGGGCATCCAGGTCGCCAAGGACCTGGCCGCCGCCGGCCGCACGCGCGGCGTCCGGGTGCTGCCGATCTATGGCGGTGTGGCGTACGAGCCGCAGATCGAGGCGCTGCGCAAGGGCGTCGAGATCCTGGTCGGCACGCCCGGCCGCCTCATGGACCTGCAGAAGCAGAAGCACCTGCGCCTCGACCGCGTCCACGCCCTGGTGCTGGACGAGGCCGACCGGATGCTCGACCTGGGCTTCCTCGACGACGTCGAGAAGATCCTGGCGATGCTTCCGGAGGACCGGCAGACGATGCTGTTCTCGGCCACCATGCCGGACCCGATCGTCACCCTGTCGCGGCGCTTCCTGCGCCAGCCGATGACGATCCACGCCGGGCACACCGCCGAGACCGGGCCGTCGCCGCAGACCGAGCAGCTGGTCTACCGCACCCACTCGATGAACAAGGTCGAGGTGGTGGCGCGCATCCTCCAGGCGGAGGGCCGCGGGCTGACCATGATCTTCACCCGCACCAAGCGGGCCGCCGACCGGGTCGCCGAGGACCTCGACTTCCGCGGGTTCGCGGTCGCCGCGGTGCACGGTGACCTCGGCCAGGGTGCCCGCGAGCGGGCGCTGCGGGCGTTCCGCGCCGGCAAGATCGACATCCTGGTGGCCACCGACGTGGCGGCCCGTGGTCTGGACGTCACCGGCGTCACCCACGTCATCAACTACGACTGCCCGGAAGACCAGGACACCTACACCCACCGGATCGGTCGTACCGGCCGGGCCGGGGCGACCGGCGTCGCGGTGACCTTCGTCGACTGGGACGACATGCCGCGCTGGCGCATCATCGACAAGACCCTCGGTCTGGAGATGCCCGAGCCGCCGGAGACGTACCACACGTCCCCGCACCTCTACACCGACCTGCACATCTCCACCGAGGTCAGTGGCACCCTGCCCACCGCCGAGCGCACCCGGGCCGGGTTGTCCGCCGAGATCGAGGAGGACCTGGGCGGCACGACGCGCTCGCGCCGCGGTGACAGCAGCGGCCGGGGCTCCCGGCGCGGTGACAGCCGTAGCGACGGTCGCGGTGAGCGCCGTGGCCGGGGCGACGGCCGTCGGGACCGCTCCGACGCCGGCACGCCGGTCGCCGCCGAGGCGCCCGCGGACGACACCGCCGAGGAAGGCACCCGTACCCCGCGTCGCCGGCGTCGCCGCCGGGCCGGCGAGGTGGTCGTGGGCGAGCCGACCGCGGTGATCTCCGCCGACGCGGGTCCGTCCGGGCCGGCCGCCGCCGTCGACGGCGAGCCGTCGAAGCCGCGTCGCCGCCGGCGCCGTCGTGGTGGCGGTTCCGGCGCGGGTACGCCCGCCGAGGCGACCGCGGACTGACGCACAGCGACACCCACATCCCCCGCACCGCCTCAGCGCGGTACGGGGGATGTTCCCTTCCCACCCCACCTGCCGAAGATGGAACGATGCCGGAACCACTGGACGCCGCCCTGACCGAGGTCCGGGCACTGCTGCTCGACCCCGCGCTGACCCGGGCGGTCGCCGCCGGTCGCCGTCGGGGGCGCCGCCCCACCGTGGTGCGGGCCGAGCTGCGGCCGGTGACGCTCAAGGCCGGGCCCCGACTTCAGATCGCCACCTCCGACGGCGCCCGCCCGTACACCCGTAACGTCGCACCCGGGCCGGAGGCCAGCGCGGCGGTCGACGAGCTGCTGGCCGAGCCGTTCGGCAACTGGCACGTGGAGACGGCCGACGCGACGCTCCAGCTGCGGGTCACCAAGTCCGGCGAGGCGCAGGTGCACCGGGCCGCGACGACCCGGCCGGCGGCGACGCCGAGCGGGAACGACCGGGCGAAGGAGTACCTGCTCGACCCGGGCGATGAGATTTTCGCCGAGATCGGCGGATCGGCGGCCAAGCGCCGCCAGGTCGACGCGTTCCTGCGGGCCCTCGCCGCGACCCTGCCCGACGACCTGAGCGGCCCGCTGCGGGTGGTGGACCTGGGCTGCGGCAACGCGTACCTGACGTTCGCCGCGTACCGCTACCTGACCAGCCGGGGCCTCGACGTCGAGCTGGTCGGCGTGGACGTCCGGGAGGACCAGCGGCAGCGCAACACCGAACTGGCGCAACGTCTGGGCTGGGCCGACAAGGTCAGCTTCGTCGCCGGCACGATCGCCGACGCGGCCGTCGACCCCTCCCCCGACCTGGTGCTGGCGCTGCACGCCTGCGACACCGCCACCGACGAGGCGCTGGCCCGCGCGGTGCGCTGGGACGCCCGCTGGGTGCTGGCCGCACCGTGCTGCCACCACGATCTGGCGAAGCAGCTGCGCGCGCAGCCCGCCCCGGGCCCGTACGAGCTGCTGACCCGCCAGGGCATCCTGCGGGAGCGCTTCGCCGACGTGCTGACCGACGCGCTGCGGGCCGGGCTGCTGCGGGTGCACGGGTACCGGGCCGAGGTGGTGGAGTTCGTCGACTCGCAGCACACCCCGCGTAACCTGCTGATCCGGGCGCGTCGCACGGGCAGCGACCCGACCGATGCGCAGCGCGCGGAGTACCGCGAGCTGGTCGACCAGTGGCGGGTCACGCCCCGGCTGGAGACACTGCTGTCGTCCGAGAGGACGCCGGTCGCCTAGCCGGGCTGCCGCGCACGGCTGGCGACGCCGGTCGCCTAGCCGGGCTGCGGCGCACCGCTAGCGGCGGCGGTCGCCGCCCCGGTCGCGCCCGACCCGGTCGCCGGCGCCCCGGTCGAGGGTCGGCACCCGCTCGATGCCGGCCCGCTGGGAGGCCCAGTCGCTGTCCCCCGAGCCGGACGGGAACGGCACGACCTTGCCCGCGCTCTCCGCGTTGCCGGCGGCGGCGAAGGCGTTCCAGGAGATGTCCACCAGCAACTTCTTCATCTCGGCGTGCCGCACCGCGGCGTTGTGCTGCAACGCCATCCGGGCCCCCAGCACCACGCCGACCAGCGTGGTGGTGATCGCGCCGGTGGCGGCCAACACCTGCAGGCCGGTCGCCGGATCCATGCGCAGCACCAGGACCAGCAGCCAGATCCAGAACCCGGCGGCGAACACGCCGGCCTTGGCGACGAAGAAGAGGCTCACCGCACCGGGCTGGTACGGCTGCGGACGGCTCGGTTCGGCCATGGTGCTGCTCCTCGGCAGTGCTGCGGTCGAAAACGGCAGACGGGACGGGCGCTACGCCGGGACCAGAGCTTAGTTGATGAACAGCAATGATTACTGGTCACCTGACCCGGCTGCTCATCGATGCTGCCCGGAAAAAGGTCCCGTCCACGGGACAGATTGTGCGGTCAGTCAATTGTTTCCGGCCCGGGGCGTACTACCCTCGGAAGGCGCATCGCCCAGTGCTCCGGCCGGGAGGGAAGACCCGCAGGGATGGGTTCCGCAGAGGTTTCGCCGCAGATGGCCTTCGCCCGCTTCGTCCGGCGTGCCATCGACGACGCCCGCGATGAACGCGGATGGACCGTCACCGATCTTGCCTCGCACACGGGCGTGGGCCGTTCCACCGTGTTCCGCTGGCTGGCCGGGGACTGGCAGGATTATCCCGAGTTGGCCAAAGTGCGGGGCTTCTGCGCCGCCCTGGATCTGCCGGTGGCGGCCGCGTTCCGGGCGCTCGGCCTGCCCGACGCCGGCCCGGCTCCCCGCCGCCGCCACGACGACGGCCCGGTCGAGGCCGACGTCCGGGCGATCCTCGACCGTCTGGCCGACCCCAACGTCCCCGCCGAGGAGAAGCACCACATTCGCGACCTGCTCCGCTACCTGGCCCGCCGTCCCATCCGCCGCGCCGGCTGACGCACCCGGGTCAGGGGACGGTCAGGGTGAACTCGGCGGTGTGGACCTCCGCCCGCACCTGAAAGTCCAGGAAGAGGCGGTAGCGGCCGGGGCCTGGGACGGTCACCCAGAACGTGACCTGGCCGTCTGCCAACTCCGGCTCCGGGTGCACGTGCAGGTAGCCGAGGTCGCCCTCGCGCAACGCCACCAGGTGCCCGTACGCCCCGAGGTAGCGCTCCAGCGGTGCGGCACCGCCCGCCCCGTCGATGCGGAAGGTCAGCGGCACGGTCGCACCGACCTGCGGGCTGCCCTGGTAGCCGACGGTGAACCCGTCCACCGTCGTCGAGGTGGCCGCCCCGGGCAGCGCACGGGGCTGGTAGGCGCCGGGTGCGACCAGGTCCACGCCAAGGGTCACCGCGGTCTGGCCGCCGTTGTCGGCGACGGCGGTGAAGTCGGCGTACGCCCGCCAGACGCCGGGCTCGGCGAGGGTCAACGGCACCGACCAGGTGCCGTCCGACGCCATGCTCGGGTGCAGGTGCTGGTAACCGGTCAGGTCGCGCCGCACGACGATGAGGTGCATCGGCTTGTCGTGCACGACCGCGAAGCGGGTGACCGGCCGGCGCTGCGCGTCGCGCACCTGGAAGCGGAGCTGCCCCGGCCGACCGGCCGGGAACTCGGTGGCCAACGGGGCCAGCGTGTACCCGGCCGAGCTGACCGACAGGCCGCCCGGCTCCGCGCCCGCGCCATGGTCCCCGCTCAGCATCGCGCCGTGGTTGTGCGGGGCGCTGCCCGGCGGATCGGTGTGATCGGCGGCGAGTGACGGGGCACCCGCGCCGGTGGCGGCGCCGGTGTCGAGACGGCCGAGGCCGAAGCCGAGCAGCACCGCGAGCACCAGCCCGCCGACCACCAGCGCCAGCCGGAGCGTGCCCCGATCCGGCGCCGCGGAGACCTGGTCAGGCACCGCCGGCGTCCAGTGCGTGGACGGTGACGGGCTGCTGATCGGTCATGCCGCCCACGGTACCGCCGCACCGGGCGGCCCCCGGACGACGCCCGGACGGCGTGGCGACGGTCGCAATCCGCCGTGCCCGGGAACTTTTCCGCACCGGCGGACTCAGCCGGCCACGGCGAGGGCCAGCGGGAGCACGTCGGGCGCGCCAGCGCGGCGCAGAGCCCGGGTCACCATCGCCATCGTCCACCCCGAGTCGACCAGGTCGTCGACGAGCAGCACCGGGCCGGTCAGCCCGGCCAGCGCATCGGCCAGGTCGGCCGGCACGGTGAAGGCGTCGTGCAGCGTGCGTACCCGCTGGGCGCTGTTGCCGCGCGGCCCGCCGGCCCCGCCCGAACCGCTCGGGGTGACCTCGCCGAGCAACGGCAGCCGGCCCACGGCGGCGATCCGCTCGGCCAGCGAGCCGACCAGCCGAGGCCGCCCGCGGGAACCGACCGCGACCACCGCCACCGGGCGTCGCGGCCACGGGTCGTCGCCGTGCGCCCACGACTTCAGCACCTCCACCACGGCGGCGGCCACGTCGTCGGGCACCGGCGCGTCGGGTGCCTCCGGGCCGACCAGGTCGCGCAACCGGCCACCCCAGCCCAGATCGGAGAGTCGCCCGACGGCACGGCCCGGCAGCGCCTGCTCCGCCGGAACGATCCGGCCCTTCAGGGGTACGCCCACCGCGTCCAGCCCGGTCGGCCAGAGCTTCTTCGGCGCGATCTCCACGCCGGGGCGGCCCAGGAACGTCTGCGCGGCGGCGAGCGCGGCCGTCGACACGTCCGGGGAGAAGAGCGGGTCGGCGCAACGGTCGCACCGGCCGCAGTCGGTGGCCCCGGTGTCGTCCAGGCGTTCCCGTAGATACCGCATCCGGCAGTCCGGCGTCGACGCGTACTCCCGCATGGCCTGTTGCTCGACGGTGCGTGCCTCGGCGACGCGGCGCAACCGGGCCTCGTCATAGACCCAGGGCTCGCCGGTGGCGAGCCAGCCACCGCGCACCCGGCGGACCGCGCCGTCCACGTCGAGCACCTTGAGCATCAGCTCCAGGCGGGCCCGGCGCAGATCGACGAGCGGTTCGAGGGCCTGGGTGGAGAGCGGGCGGTCGGTGTGCAGGGCGGCCAGCACGGCCCGGACCTGCTGCTCCGGTGGGAACGCCAGCGAGGCGAAGTAGCGCCAGATGGCGGTGTCCTCGGCACCGGGCAGCAGCAGCACCTCGGCGTGCTCGACAGCGCGGCCGGCACGGCCGACCTGCTGGTAGTACGCGATCGGCGACGGTGGCGCGCCGAGGTGGACGACGAAGCCCAGGTCGGGTTTGTCGAAGCCCATGCCGAGCGCACTGGTCGCGACCAACGCCTTGATCTTGTTGTCGAGCAGGTCCTGCTCGGCGGCCCGCCGGTCGGCGTCCTCGACCTGACCGGTGTACGAGGCCACCGGGTAGCCCCGGGAGCGCAGGAACTCGGCCGTCTCCCCCGCTGCCGCGACGGTCAACGTGTAGACGATGCCCGAGCCGGGCAGCTCGTCCAGGTGGTCGGCGAGCCAGGCCAGCCGGTGCGCCGGGCTGGGCAGGTCGAGCACGCCGAGGCGCAGCGACTCGCGGTCCAGCGTGCCGCGCAGGACGAGGGCGTCACCCAGCTGCTCGGCTACGTCCTGGGTGACCCGGGAGTTGGCGGTGGCGGTGGTGGCCAGCACCGGGGTGCGTTCCGGCAGCTCGGCGAGGAACGTGCGCAGCCGCCGGTAGTCCGGCCGGAAGTCGTGCCCCCAGTCGGAGACGCAGTGCGCCTCGTCGACCACCAGCAGACCGGTGGTCGCGGCCAGCTTCGGCAGGACGCCGTCGCGGAAGTCCGGGTTGTTGAGCCGCTCCGGGCTGATCAGCAGGACGTCCACCGCGCCGCCCTGGATCTCGGCGGTGATCTCGTCCCACTCGTCGAGGTTCGCCGAGTTGATCGTGCGGGCCCGAATGCCGGCCCGCGCGGCCGCCTCGACCTGGTTACGCATCAACGCCAGCAGCGGCGAGACGATAACTGTCGGCCCGGCCTGCCCTTCCCGCCCGGCGTGCTCCCGGAGCAGGGCGGTGGCCACGAAGTAGACCGCCGACTTGCCCCAGCCGGTGCGCTGGACGCAGAGCACCCGTCGCCGGTCGACGACCAGCGCCTCGATGGCGCGCCACTGGTCCTCGCGCAGCCGGGCGTGGTCACCGGCCAACCGGCGCAATACCGCCTCGGCCCGCTCCCGTACCCCTGCCCGCTCCGCTGTCTCCACCCGACATGTCTACCAGCGCCGTCCGTCATTCCCCTGTTGATCAAGAGGTTTGCGTCATTCTCGGGTCGAATCCTGACGCAAACCTCTTGAACAACAAGGATTGCCGGGGGTCAGCGGCCGAGGACCGAGCCTCCGTTGACGCCCAGGACCTGACCCGTGACGAAACCCGCCACCGGGCTGGCCAGATAGCGGACCGCCTCGGCGATGTCGTCCGGCAGCCCAGCGCGTCCGACCAGGGTCGCCGCCACTCGCTTGGCGTGCCCCTCGGCGGTCATCCGGTCACCGAAGAACTCGGTCTCGGCGACGTAGCCGGGGCTCACCACGTTGACGGTGATCTGCTCCGGACCAAGCTGCGCTGCCAGGTCGTACGCCCAGCCGTGCAGGGCCGCCTTCGCCGCCGAGTACGGCCCACCGCCGCCACGCTCGGCGGCGATCGAGCTGACCAGGATCACTCGCCCGCCCGGTCGACGCAGTGCCGGCCGCAGCGCCTCGGTCAGCAACACGGCGGTGAGCACGTTGGCGTCGAGGTTGGCCCGCCAGTGCGCGGCGGTCCCGGCCAACGTGTCGGTACTCCCGCCCAGGTAACCGCCAGCGTTGTTGACCACCACGTCGACCGGCCGGTCACCAACCGCCGTGAGGACCGCGTCGAGCTGCTCCGGATCGGTCAGGTCCGCGGTCACGGCCTTGACGGCGTCCGGACGACCGCATTCAGCGACGATCCGCGCAGCGGCATCCGCCAACACATCGGCCCGCCGCCCAACGATCAGAACGTCGTACCCATCCCGGGCCAAGGCCCCCGCAACCGCCGCCCCGATCCCGGTCCCGCCCCCACTGACAACCGCAACCCGTGAGTCCATCTCCCCTACCTCCCCATCCACAGAACCCCGTCGATCATGAAGTTAGCGACCTTCGAGGGACTGTCAACTTAACGGTGTAACTGGATCTTGATGGGTTACTTGCGGCCTGCGGACAGGCGGCCTTCGAAGGTGATCTCGAAGGCGTTCAGGGCGGCTTTCCAGCGGGTGATCCAGCGGCGTTGACCGGTGCCGGTCGGGTCCAGGGCCATCACGGCGAGGTACACGCATTTCAGTGCGGCTTGCTCGTTCGGGAAGTGCCCGCGGGCTCGCACG
>NZ_JBFAHZ010000071.1:0-24026 GCF_040654415.1 Micromonospora sp. NPDC050695 | reverse complement strand
GGATCGGGGAAGATGAGGACACGAGCGCGGCTCCTGGAACGATCTTTAGGTCTAGACACCCGAAAGATCATCAGAGTCGCGCTCGTCCCACAACTACCTTGGACCCATCCTGAACCTGGACAGAACATCTCAAGCCGGAACAACGCCGGGGCCGTGGTCGCCCACCGGCCCGGGGACCAGCTCGTGGTGACCAAGCTCGACCGGCTCGGCCGCTCGCTCGAGCACCTCATCGAACTGTCGGTCCGGCTGCAGGAGCGCGGCGTCGACCTGGTCGTGCTCGACCAGAAGATCGACACCTCCACCGCGATGGGCCGGATGTTCTTCCAGATCCTCGGCTCCATCGCCGAGTTCGAGCACGCGCTGATGTCGGAGCGCACCCTCGACGGGCTGGCCGCCGCCCGGGCCCGCGGCCGCACCGGCGGGCAGAAGCCGAAGCTGACTCCGCGTCAGGCGAAGATCGCGCAGGAGATGTACGAGGAGACCGGCCCCGACGGCCGCCGGGTACACACCGTCGCCCAGATCGCCGCCGAGTTCGGCGTCACCCGCCCCACCATCTACCGCCACCTGGACAAGCTTCCAGCCCAGACGCCAGCCCCGTAAACCAGGAGCGTCCCCGGCACCTCACCCCGCAGCGCGTTCGCCCTGGTCAGCCAAATCCGTTGATTTTTCCGCCAGGACTACGGGCACCCCCACTTGCCACGCAGCACAGCTCATACCGGTTCGGCGGACCACTGCTACGGACCGTACATCGAGCAAACACGCCACCATGCCGCCGCATGGAGACGAAGTGGGTCGGTTTCGGCAAGGACATGGACGTCACACCGGCCCATGGGAGCTGACCTTCCGGGATGCCTCGACCTCCAAGGCGACGCTCGATCAGTACAACACCTCGCTCGCACATGCCCTTTAGCCAACCGTCAACCGACGGCTGCGCGGATACTCCGACTCAGCGCAGGACCCTCGTACTCCCCTTCGTTCAGATCGCGCCCTGTCCCGCGAGGACTGTTTCGCGGAATGACGCCACCACGGGCCGAAGATCTATCCGGTGCCAGGCCGCCCACAGTTGCACGGCTCCCCCGTACCAGGGAAGTTCCCGCACCACGATGCCCTCGGTCATGCCCCGCACCATGCTCCGCTGGACAAGCGCGAGGCCGAGACCGGAGGCGACCAGGCCCAGTGCGGTGAGCGGATCGGCCGCGGTGAGGCGGATATCCGGCGTGAAGCCGCATGCCACGCACGACGTGACGAACGTGTCACGCCAGCCCTGGTCCTGCGAGTCGCCAACCATGATCCACGGCTGCCCGTTCACGTCGTCGGGCATCACCTCCTCCTGCGCGGCAAGGAGATGGCTCGCGGGCAGCGCGAGCAGCAGCGGATCTGTCAGGAGCGGAGACGCCTTCAGATCCGGGTCGTCCTCCGGTGGCGGCGTGCGGACCAGTGCGATGTCCAGACTGCGCTGGCGTAGGCCTTCGAACTGCTCGGCCGACTCCTGGTCGTACAGTGCGACGTGAATTCCGGGGCGTTCCTCGCGCAGGGCGCGAAGAGCAGTGGGCAGGACGCCGGTGTGCATGGCGTTGGCCACGTAGCCGATGCACAGGCCGCCCTCCTCGCCGCGGCCGAGCCGCCGGCCGAGATTCTCCAGCCGATCCGCGTGGCGCAGCAGAGCGCGGGCCTCGGTCAGGAAGACGCGGCCGTCGGCGGTCAGCCGGATGCGCTGCTGACTCCGCTCGAAAAGGGTGAGACCCAGGTGCATCTCGAGCTGGGCGATCTGCCGGCTGAGCGGCGACTGGGAGATGTGCAGCTGGCCGGCAGCCCGTCCGACGTGCTCGACCTCGGCGACGGCCACGAAGTACCGGAGTTGTCGGAGGTCAAGCAAGCTGGACCCCAAAGGACTCAAGTGAGTCCGAGTGAGTCCTGGACAGTCTCATAAGTGGATCATAACCTTGGATCCGCAAGGCCGGTCAATCGTACAATCGCTCATGTATCGCATGAATTTACATTAAGAGGTTATCCATGACGATCAGGTCTCTCCTTCCTGGTGCACTCGGATTCGGCACCGCGCCGCTCGGCAACATGTTCCGCGACATTCCCGACGAAGAGGCGGCGGCCACCGTCGAGGCTGCCTGGGACCAGGGCATCCGCTACTTCGACACGGCACCGTTCTACGGCGCGGGCCTCGCCGAGATCCGGCTCGGCGACGTACTGGCACAGCACGCACGCGACGAGTACGTCCTCAGCACCAAGGTCGGCCGCGTCGTCCTCGACGAGATCGAAGACCCAGCCACCCGCGACCTCGGCGAGAAGGGTGGCCTCTTCGAGCACGGCCGCCCGAACAAGGTCCTCAACGACTACACCGCCGACGCCACCCTGCGCTCCATTGACGACAGCCTCAAGCGCCTCAGGACCGACCGCCTCGACATCGTCTGGGTGCACGACGTGGCCCAGGACTTCTACGGAGACGACTGGCTGGCCGTCTACGAGTCGGCCCGCACGGGTGCCTTCCGCGTCCTGCAGAGGCTGCGTGACGAGGGCATCATCAAGGCCTGGGGTCTGGGCGTCAACCGGGTGGAGCCCCTGGAGATCACCCTCGATCTCGACGAGCCCAAGCCCGACGCCTTCCTCCTCGCCGGCCGCTACACCCTCCTCGACCACGACCGAGCCCTGCAGCGCCTGATGCCGGCCGCCTCGGCCCAGGGCGTGGACGTCGTCGTCGGTGGCCCCTACAGCTCGGGGATCCTCGCCGGAGGTACGCACTTCGAGTACCAGAAGGCACCTGCGGCCATCATCGACAAGGTGGAGCGGATCAAGGCACTCGCCGAGCAATACGGGATTACCGTCAAGGCCGCTGCGCTGCAGTTCGCCCTCGCCAACCCGGCCACGGTCGCCGCGATCCCCGGCGCCACGAAGCCCAGCCGCATCGCCGAAGACGTGGCCGCCCTCAACGAACCGGTGCCGGCTGCCTTCTGGACGGCGCTGCGCGAAGATGAGCTGATCGCCGACGCCGCGCCCGTACCCGCAGCCTGACCTCTCAGCTCGTCCCCGCCCCAGTCCTCGGGAGATTCCCGTGGGCACCACCACTGAATTCATTGACGTTCCCGCTTCGCCTGACCGCACGGGGCGGTGGCGGCGGGCGCGCCTCCGGCAGGGCCGGTGTACAGACATGCCCGAGATGCAGGTGACGCTCCTTCACCTTCGTGAAGCAGCACCGCAACGGCTGAATGCACGCCGGCCCTGGCCAACTCGGCAATGGCCTACGCCCAGCCGCCGTCCACCGTCAGGGTGCGGCCGGTCATGTAGGAGGCCTCGTCCGATACCAGGAAGGCGACTGCGGCCGCGATTTCGCCGGGGCGGCCCAGACGGCCCAGGGCCATGACGTGCTTGATCTCGGTGGCCACGTCGAGGTCGTCGCGGCCACCCAGATAGTCCTGTGCGGCACCCGCGGCCATGTCAGTCAGGGTACCGCCGGGGGCGATCGCGTTGATGGCGATGCCGCGCCGGCCCAGCTCCGGCGCCAGGTTGCGCACCATTGACTCGACCGCCGCCTTGGACGCTGCGTACAGGGTGTGGTGCAGCAACGATCGGTGCGCGCTCGCGGAGGAGGTCAGCACGATGCGGGCACCGTCGGTCATGTGCCGCACGGAGTGCTGGGTGGCGAGGAACTGGCCGCGGACGTTGGTGTGGAAGACGCGGTCGAAGTCCTGCGCGGTCACCGTTTCCAGGGCGCCGAAGTGTTCGACCCCGGCGTTGCTGACCAGGATGTCGAGGCGGCCCAGCCGATCGACGGCCTGGTCCACGAAGGACTTGATCTGCTCGGGCGACGTGACGTCGCCCTGCACCGCGACCGCCTGGCCGCCGGCGGCGACGATGTCGGCGACGACGGCTTGCGCCGCTTCGGCCTGGGACCGATAAGTGATCGCGACGGTCGCCCCGTCGGAGGCGAGCCGGCGTGCGATCGCCGCGCCGATGCCGCGCGAGCCACCGGTGATCAATGCGGCCTTTCCCTTGAAGTCACTCATCTCGTACGTCCCCTTCGCTGCCGTGGTTGACATTCTGTAGTTAACGCCGGTCTGATATACACAGGAAGCGAAAAAACAAGATATCGGTTATCTCTTTGGGTGATAAAATGGAGTTGCGGCAGCTCGCGGTGTTCGTCGCGGTCGCTGAAGAGTTGAGCATCACCAGGGCCGCGGCACGGAGCCAAGTCGTACAGTCCGCCGTGTCGGCGACGCTGCGGACGTTGGAGCGGCAACTCGGCGTGGAGCTGGTGTCCCGCACCACGCATCGGGTCGAGCTCACCGAGGCCGGGCGGGTGTTGCTGCCCGAGGCGCGGCGGGTGCTGGCCGCCGCGGCCGAGGCCCAGCATGTGATGCAGCAGCTGCGCGGCGGCCTTCGCGGCACGCTACGGATCGGGACGATGTTGTCCGAGGTGTTGATCGGTGCCAGCCCGCCGCGCGTGATCTCCAGCTTCCTCGCCGCGCATCCGAGCATGTCCGTCGACGTCCGGACGGGCGGCAGCGTCGAGCACGCCGAGGCACTACGTCGAGGCCGGCTCGATCTCGCCTATGTCGCGCTGCCGCCCGAGGAGGCGGCAGGTCTGACGCTGCACCCGGTCCACGCCGAGACGATGGTGCTGCTCGTCCCGCCGGATCACCGCCTGGCCGGGCGGCAACGGGTCGAGCTGACCGAGCTGGCGGACGAGCCCTTCGTGGACACGCCTCCCACTTGGGGCACCCGCGTAGCCATCGATCGGGCGTTCATCCGCGCGGAGGCCGCGCGGATGGTCAGCTACGAGATCGCGGACGCATGCGGGGTGCGTGAGTTCGTCCGGCATGGCCTCGGCGTCGCTATCGGGCCCTCGGCGCTCGCCGACCCCGATCTCGTGTGCGTACCGATCGGCCGGTACGCGCCCCGGCTCGTCATCTCCCTGGCCACCGCCGACCGCGATCTCAGCACACCGATCCGCGCGTTCCTACAGATCGCCGAACAGCTCAGCGAGGCGGCCGCGGAGCCGACATAGCCACCCCGTCACGCCGGCTCCGGCCTTGAGGGTGCGGCCGTCGTAGAGCACCGGCAGGATCGACACCCCGCTCGGCCAGTCCGCCGCCCAGTTACCGATGCGCAGGTCCCAGGGGTAGCCCCTCTTCTTGATCAAACCCGCTCGGTGCTCAGCGTGGACGGTGCAGGCTACGCCACACGACCGTGTGATCATTAGCAGCCGACGCGACCAACGTGGCAACCAAAAGACCCTCTGATCCACCTATGGAGCGACACCGAACCATGAAAAACACCAGACGAGCCGCTGCCTTCCTTGCAACGCTCACGCTCGCGCTCTCAGGTCTCGGACTTGAGGCGTCGACCGCACAGGCCGCCCCCTATTCATGCAGGGACCGTCAGCTCTGCGCGTACACGGGGGAAAACGCCACCGGGTCAGTGTTTGTGATCACCGACACAAGGGATGGCTACCCCTGTGACATGGACTTCAGCGACAACAAGTTCGCCAATGGCACGCCGGTGAAGAACCGGGTCGCCTCGATGGTCAACAAGACCGACAGTCTGATGTTCGTCTCCGACAAGACATGGCTGAGCGGACAACTGGGCATGGTCTTCGTTGACGCAACCGTCAACTTGTCCCACATCCGGATGGGCGACAAGTATGGCAACCTCGCAGGCACCGCGGCCTCGGCCTGCTAGCGGTCGGCAGTAATGCTTCGGCCGGTTGTCCGCGGTGCCGCGGACAACCGGCCGACTGGCTTGTGCCCTCATCGCAGAGCCACCGGTCGGCGAGCGAGCGATGTTAGCCGACAGGTGCCCCTGCCTGCGGTGCGACGACCTACGGCTTGACGTACGCGTTCACGAACGACGGGTAGCCGAAGACGCTGGAGATGAAGATCCCGCCGGCCTTGGACCCGTGCACGTTGTAGGCCACGTCGACGAAGAGCGGCACCACCGGTGCGAACTCCTTCATGATCCGCTCGTCGAGCTTGGCCCACTCGGGACCCTGCGCGGCCGGCTCCAGGGCGAGGATCCGGTCCATCTCGGCGTTGATCGTCGGGTCGTTGAAGTACGACTGGTTGCTGTTGCCCTCGGCCTTGATGGTGCGGCCGTCGTAGAGCACCGGCAGGATCGACGCGCCGCTCGGCCAGTCGGCCGCCCAGTTACCGATGTACAGGTCCCAGGGGTTGTCCTTCTTCTTGATCTCGTCGAGCTTGGCGTCGTCCGAGATGTTCCGCAGCGTGATCTTGAAGCCGGCCCGCTCCAGGTTGGCCTTGAGCTGGGCACCCTGCTGCTGCTCGGTCGAGTTGTCGGCGACACCGAGGACCAGCTCCGGAGTCTTTCCGCCGAGCAGCTCCTTGGCCTTGTCGACGTTGCCGTTGGCACCCGCCGGGTACGCGTCGTACGCCTTGTAGCCGATGGTGGCCGGCGGCATCAGCGTGGTCAGCGGCGCGGCGACGGTCTGCCCGCCCATCGCCTTGATGAAGCCCTCACGGTCGATGGCGTAGTTGAGCGCCTGGCGGACCTTCAGGTCGGTGACCCGCTGGTTGTTGATGACGAGCTGGTTGGCGCTGGGCGTCGGGGAGAGGATGCTGCGCGACTTGAGCGACGCGTCCCCGGCCACCTTGGCGACCAGTGAGGCGGGCACGAAGTTGAAGGCGAGCGCGCTCTGGTCGGCGCCGTTGTCGGCGATCACCCGGTTGTTGGCGGCGTCCGCGGTCGGGCCGAAGCTCCAGACGAACTGGTCCGGGTACTGGTGCCGGACCGGGTCGGTGTTCGGGTCCCAGTTGGGGTTGCGGTCCAGGGTGATCTGCACGCCGACCTGGTTCTTGGCGACCTTGTACGGGCCGGACGAGAACGGCTGCTTGTCCAGGTCGACACCGGTGTCCTTGTCGGCGGGCAGCGGCGCGGTGGTCGGCAGCGAGGCTGCGAACGGCAGGTCACAGCGGGGCTTGGCGAACTCGAAGCGCAGCGTCTTGGCGTCCGGCGTGGAAAGGCCGGGCGGCAGCGACGTCTTGTTCTTCTTGAAGTCCCACTTGGTGTCGAACTGCGGGGTGTCGGCCAGCCACTCCTGGATGTAGGTCGGGCCGCCGGACAGGTCCGGGTCGAAGGACCGGGCGATGCCGTACGCGATCTCCTTGGCGGTGATCGGCCGGCCGTCCTCGAACTTCACCCCGTCCTTGACGGTGAATTCCCAGACCTTGCAGTCGTTGTTGACGTTCTTGCCCGGTGTCTCGGCCAGGTCGCCGACGAGGACCAGGCCGCCCTTGCCGTCGTCCTTCCACGTGGTCAGGTACCGCGCGAAGAGCGGGTTGGTCATCAACCCGGCGAACGAGTACGTCCGCTGCGGGTCGAGGTGGGAGATCGGCGACTCCCGGATGATGGTGAAGGTGCCGCCCTTGGCGGCGCCGCTCACCTCGGCCGCCGGGCCCTGCGAGTCCTTGGGGTCGGTCGCGATGACCCCGGTCTGCTGCCGTTCGGTGTCCACCGTGGTGCCCTCGCCCGTGTTCTTCGAGCACGCACCCAGTGTCACCACCAGAGCGATCGCGCCGCCTGCGGCAACCGCCACGCGTGGTCGCATGAAGTACCCCCTTCACCCATGTGTCGTGCGGTTTCGTCGGGGCGAGAACCGCCGACGTCCCGAGGATCGTAAGGAAGAAAACCTACGAGTTGTGTAACAGTTGCCGATAAATTTCGCCATCGGCCACACGCTGGCCACCGCTCGGCTCAGCGCAGCCGCACCCGGGGGTCGATGGCCGCGTAGAGCAGGTCCACCA
Organism: Micromonospora sp. NPDC050695; assembly: GCF_040654415.1. Classification (NCBI taxonomy): domain Bacteria; kingdom Bacillati; phylum Actinomycetota; class Actinomycetes; order Micromonosporales; family Micromonosporaceae; genus Micromonospora; species Micromonospora sp. NPDC050695. Next base: position 16,257 of record NZ_JBFAHZ010000071.1, on the reverse strand, counting down.
GCACGTTCGCCAACACCACGAAGACGGCCGCGATCAGCACGGTGGCCATGATCGTCGGTAGGTCACCCGAGCGCACAGCGTCCACCGCCGTACGCCCCAGCCCCTGGATGCCGAACGTCGTCTCGGTGATCACCGTGCCGCCCAGCGCCCCGCCCACGTCCAGCCCCGCGATGGTCACCACCGGGGTGATCGCCGCGCGCAGCGCGTGCCGCCCGTACACCTTGGGTTTGGCCAGGCCCTTCGCCCGCGCGGTCCGGACGAAGTCCTCGGACAGCGTCTCCAGCATCTGCGCCCGCGACAACCGGGCGTAGATGGCCGAGAAGAGGAAGGCCAGCGCCACCCAGGCGAGCACCAGCCCGCTGGCCCACCTCGCCGGATTGTCGAAGAGGGACGTGTAGCTGGGCACCGGCAACAGCCGCAGGTTGTAGACGAACACCAGCAGCAGCACCGCGCCCACGAAGTAGAGCTGCAACGACGCGCCGGTCAGCGAGAAGCCGATGGCGGCCCGGTCCAGCCAGGTGCCCCGCCGCAGCGCCGAGACCATGCCCAACCCGACCCCGAGCAGCAGCCAGAGGATGGCCGCCGGGATGACGATGCTCAGCGTCACCGGCAGCACCCGGGCGATCGTGTCCGAGACCGCCTCGTTGGTGACGTACGACCAGCCGAGGCAGGGCGCATCGCACCGGCCACCCTGCGCGCTGCCCAGGTCCCGACCGGTGACGATGCCCTTCATGTAGCCGGCGTACTGGCTGACCAGCGGGTCGTTGAGGCCCAGGTCGTCGCGGACGCGCTCCAGCCGCTCCGGGTTGCAGTTCTTCGAGCAGATGCTGCTGACCGGGTCGCGCGGCAGGGCGAAGAACATCAGGAACGTCAGCACGCTCACCGCGAAGAGGGTCAGTGTGGCGGAGAACAGCCGCTTGATCAGGAATCGCGACATGAGAGCCACCTTTCGTTCGCGACTGCGGGGCTCCGCTTCGCTGCACTCCTCGCGCTCACACGAACCCCTACCGGGAGGACTTCGGGTCGAGCGCGTCCCGCAACGCGTCGCCGAAGAGGTTGAAGGCGAACACCAGCGCGAAGATCGTGATGCCCGGGAAGAACACGTACGCCGGGTCGGTCTGGAGGAAATCCAGACTGTCGTAGATCATCCGGCCGAAGCTCGGGGTCTCGTCGCTGAGGCCGACACCGATGAACGACAGCGCGGCCTCGCTGGTGATGAACTGCGGCACGGCGAGGGAGAACGAGACCAGGATCGGCGCCCAGATGTTCGGCAGCAGTTGCCGGAAGATGATGTGCCCGAGCCCGGCGCCGCTGGCCTTGGCGGCCTCCACGAACTCCCGCTCGCGCAGCGCGATCACCTGCCCGCGCACCAGACGGGCTGTGCTGGTCCAGCCGAAGATGGCGAAGACGGCGATCAGCACGCCCACCCCGAACGCGGACGACACCTGCCCCCGCTCGCCGTAGAAGCGCAGCGTGATGGTGGGGGTGAGCGCCAACGCGATGATCAGGAACGGCATGGCCAGGGTCAGGTCGGTGATCCAGTTGATCACCGCGTCGAGCCAGCCACCGAGGTAGCCGGCGAGCGCGCCGAGCCCGATGCCGATCGTCGCGGTGATCAGCGCGGCGGCGAACGCGATGAACAGCGACGTCCGCAGCCCGTAGATCAACCGGATGAAGATGTCACGGCCCAACCCCGGCTCCAGGCCGAACCAGTGGTCCCCGGTGACGCCGCCGGCGTAGCCCAGTGGCATGCCGAAGCCGTCCAGCAGGTTCTGGAACTGCTCGCGCGGGCCGACCCCGTAGACCACCTCGATCAGCGGGGCGGACAACCCCAACACCATGAAGAAGACCAGGAGTACGCCGCTGACGACGGCCGTGCGGTCGCGGCGCAGCCGCAGCCAGGCGAGCTGCCCGGGTGAGCGGCCGACGACCCCCTTGGCCGCGGGCTCGCCCATCCCGCCGTCGGACTCGATCTCGGCAAGCGCCACACCCTCCACCGGGGACAGGCTCACGACGACACCTCCTCGACGTTCGCTTCGACCCCGCGCCCCGCCGGCTCGGCGCCGACCACGGCGGCCTCCGCCTGCAACGCGGCACCGGCGGGTTCCGGGAAGTGGCACGCGGTGGCCTGGTTGCCGCCGTCGCGCGCCACCAGCGCGGGCTCCTCGGTCGCGCAGACGTCCTGCGCCTTCCAGCAGCGGGTGCGGAACCGGCAGCCCGACGGCGGGTCGAGCGGCGTCGGCACGTCGCCGGTCAGCCGGATCCGGCCCGCCGGGCCGAGCTGGGTGACGTCCGGGATCGCGGAGAGCAGAGCCCGGGTGTACGGATGCTGCGGGCGCTCGTAGATGTCGGCGCGGTCGCCGATCTCGACGATCCGGCCCAGGTACATCACCGCGACCCGCTGGCAGAAGTGCCGGACCACGGCCAGGTCGTGCGCGATGAACACGAACGCCAGGCCAAGCTCCCGTTGCAGGTCACGCAGCAGGTTGACGACCTGCGCCTGGATCGAGACGTCCAGCGCGGACACCGGCTCGTCGGCGACGATCAGTTTGGGCCGCAGGGCCAGCGCCCGGGCGATGCCGATGCGTTGACGCTGGCCGCCGGAGAACTCGTGCGGATACCGGTTGTAGTGCTCCGGGTTCAACCCGACCAGCTCCAGCAACTCCTGCACCCGGGCCTTGATCCCACCCGGCGGGTTGATCCCGTTGACCTGCAACGGCATCGCCACGATCCGGCCCACGGTGTGCCGGGGGTTCAACGAGGCGTACGGGTCCTGGAAGATGATCTGGAGTTCCTGGCGCAGCGGGCGCAACTCCCGCCGGCCGGCGTGGGTGATGTCCCGTCCCGCGAACTCGATGCTGCCGCTCGTCGGCTCCAACAGCCGCACCAGCATCCGACCGGTGGTGGTCTTGCCGCAGCCGGACTCCCCCACCAGGCCGAGCGTCTCACCCGGGCGCACGTCGAAGTCGAGCCCGTCGACCGCCCGCACCAGACCGGTCGCGCGCAGCCCCTGGCGTACCGGGAAGTGCTTGGTCAGCCCGCGTACCCGCAGCAGTGGTTCGTCGGTCATCTCCACAGTCCTCCGTTCGGGACTGCGGTACTCCGCTGCGCCGCGTTCCTCGCCCTCACACAGCCACCCCCACTCGTGCGATGTCCTCGGCGTAGAACGCGGCGCGGTCCTCGGCGCTCAGGTGGCAGGCGACCAGGTGACCGTCGTCCCCGGCCGGGCGCAGCTCGGGCACCTCGCTGCGGGACCGGCTGCCGGCGCGGTCCGCGTAGCGGCAGCGGGGGTGAAACGCGCAGCCCGACGGCAGGTTGATCAGGCTGGGCGGGTTGCCGGGGATGGGCACCAGGTCCGCGTCCGCGTCGCCGTGCAGCGACGGCACGCTGGAGAGCAACCCCCAGGTGTACGGATGCTGCGGCGAGCGGAGCGCCTGCTGCACGCTGCCCCGCTCGATGGCACGTCCGCCGTACATGACCAGGACGTCGTCGGCGACCTGGCCGACCACGCCGAGGTCGTGGGTGATCAGAATGATCGCGGAGTGGAACTCGGCCTGCAGGTCGGCGAGCAGGTCCAGGATCTGCGCCTGCACGGTGACGTCGAGCGCGGTGGTCGGCTCGTCGGCGATCAGCAGCGCCGGGTCGTTGACCAGGGACATCGCGATCATCGCCCGTTGGCGCATGCCGCCGGAGAACTCGTGCGGGTACTGGTCGAAGCGGCGGGCCGGCTGCGGGATGCCCACCCGGTCCAGCATGTCCACCGCCCGCTGCCGGGCCTCGCGCCGGTTGGCCTTCGGGTGGTGCACTCGGTACGCCTCGGCGATCTGCCGGCCCACGGTGTAGTAGGGGTGCAGCGCGGACAGCGGATCCTGGAAGATCATCGCCATGTCGCGGCCGCGCAGCCGGCGTACCTCCTCGTCCGGCAGGCCGACCACCTGCCGGCCGCCGACGGAGATCTCGCCGGTGATGGTGGTCCGCTTGGGATCGTGCAGACCGAGGATGGCCAGCGAGGTCACGCTCTTGCCGGAACCGGACTCGCCGACGATCCCGAGGGTGCGGCCCCGCTCGACGGCGAACGACACCCCGTCGACCGCGCGCACCACGCCGTCGGAGGTGTCGAACCGGACCCGAAGGTCACTCACCCGCAGGTAGGCGTCCTGGTCGGAGCGCTGTGCCGGCACGGCGGGGCGGTCGTCCGGTTCCCCGGACGGCGACGGTTCCGAGCTGTCCACGGCCACCTCCCTCAGTGACGAAGAGAACTTACAACAAAGTCCCGAGGGTGAAAATAAGCTACAAAGTCGGCACGTGTCAGCGGGCCCGAGCGTAACGAGTCGGCATCGGCACCGCACCCCCGTCACCTCGCCATCCACGCCCGTTCATCTCGCACGGCGCGCGCGGCACGCCCTTCGTCGTCAAGGTCACGCTCGAACCAGGATCTAGTGGCATCACCGACGCGGCGATACCACTACAACCAGGATGTTGCGCGAATCGTGCGGCCCGTCGGGCGTACTCGCACGTCGGGTGCGACCGAGCCGGTGAAGGTCGCCATTCGGCCGGAAGATCTGCTCCCCTGACGGGTGTCGGTTGGCTGGCCTAGGGTCGGTCCATGACCGAGTTCGACGCTGCCACCGCCGCCGTCCAGGCCGCCCTCGACGCGGGCGCCCGGTACGCCGACGCGCGGGTGATGCACCGCCGCTACGAGTCGATGACCGCGCGCAACGGCGACGTGGAGGAGCTGACCCAGGACGAGAGCATCGGGCTGGGCGTCCGGGCACTGGTCGGCGCGAGCTGGGGCTTCCACGCCGTACCCGATCTGTCGGACGCCGCCGCCCGCGACGCCGGCCGACGTGCGACGCGGACGGCCATGGCGAGCGCGCGGGTGCCGGGCCCCCCGGTCGACCTGGTGCCGGTCGAGGCGGTCACCGCGAGCTGGGCGTCCGGCTGCCAGATCGACCCGCTCGGGGTGGCCCTGTCGGACAAGGGCGATCTGCTGGTCGCCGCGACCCGCACGATGGCTGAGCACGGCGCCGACCTGGCCGAGGGGCTGTACCAGATCTGGGACACCGCGAAGTGGTTCGTCTCCAGTGAGGGGCACCGCATCGACCAACGGATCCGCGAGTGCGGTGGCGGCATCTCGGCGACCTCGATCGGCGACGGCGAGACGCAGCGCCGCTCCTGGCCCAGCTACCGGGGCCAGTACGGCACCACCGGGTGGGAGCTGGTCGAGTCGCTGGATCTCGCCGCGCACGCCGCGCAGATCGCCGAGGAGTCGCGGGCGCTGCTCACCGCGCCGCCCTGCCCGGCCGGCGAGACGGATCTGATCCTCGGCGGCGAGCAGCTGGCCCTGCAGATCCACGAGTCGGTCGGGCACGCCATCGAGCTGGACCGGATTCTCGGTTGGGAGGCCGCGTTCGCCGGCACGTCCTGGCTGGACCTGGCCCAGCTCGGCTCGCTGCGCTACGGCTCCGACCTGATGAACATCACCATCGACCCGACGATCCCGGGCGCGCTGGGCAGCTTCGGCTTCGACGACGAGGGCTCCCCCGCGGTCAAACGGGACGCGGTGCGTGACGGTCGTTGGGTGGGTGTGCTCGCCGGGCGGGACTCCGCCGCGATGGCGAGCCTCGACTACGGCGGCAGCGTACGGGCCGACGGGTGGGCCCGGCTGCCGATGGTGCGGATGACCAACGTCGGCCTGGAACCCGGCCCGCACACCCTGGAGGAGATCATCGCGGCCACCGACGACGGGGTACTGATGGACCTCAACCGGTCCTGGTCGATCGACGACAAGCGGCTCAACTTCCAGTTCGGCTGCGAGGTCGGCTGGGAGATCAAGAAAGGGCGGCGGGGGCGGATGCTGCGCAACCCCACGTACACCGGTATCGGCCCGCTCTTCTGGCGCTCGATGGACATGCTCTCCGGCGAGACGGTGCCCTGGGGGACGCCCAACTGCGGCAAGGGCCAACCCGGCCAGATCGGCCACACCGGCCATCCGGCGGCACCGGCCCGCTTCCGCAACGTGCGGGTGGGGGTTTCAGCGTGAGCGCGAGGAGTGAGCCGGGTTTGCGAGCCCCGCAGTCGCGAACGAAAGGCGGCTCCGCGTGAACGGGGCCAGCGAGCTGGAGCTGGCCGGGCAGGTCGTCGAGCTGGTCCGGCACCTCGGCGGGCCGGCCGCGCAGGCGGAGGCGGTGGTGACCCGGGCGGATCTGGCCCTGACCCGCTTCGCCAACTCGGCCATCCACCAGAACGTCTCCGAGTCGACCGTCGGCGTCCGGCTGCGACTGCACATCGACGGGCGGACCGCCGCCGGCAGCGGCAGCGTGATCACCACCGACGGGCTGCGCGCGCTGGTCGAGCGCACCCTGACCGCGGCGCGCCTCTGCCCGCCCGACCCGGGCTGGCCGGGGTTGGCGCCGCCCACGCCCGCGCCGGTCGCGCCACCCGTCGACGAGGCGACCGCGTACGCCGAGCCGGATCAGCGGGCCGACCGGGTCGGCGCGTTCGTGGCCGCCGCCGGGGGCCTCAACACGGCCGGCTACTGCCGTACCGCGCACCGTTCGTCGGCGTTCGCCAACTCGGCCGGGCACTCGGCGCACGGCCGCTCCGCGGAGGCCGCGATGGACGGCATCGCCCGTCGCGACGGCGCGGACGGGATGGCCCGGCACAGCGCCGACCGGCTGTCCGACCTCGACGGAGCCGAGCTGGGCGCGCGCGCCGCCGCGAAGGCGCAGGCCGCGACCGACCCGGTCGAGCTGCCGCCGGGGCGCTACGAGGTGGTGTTCGAGCCGGCCGCGGTGGCGGACCTGCTGCAGAACCTGTCCTGGTACGGCTTCAACGGCAAGCGGTACGCCGAGCGGCAGTCCTTCGCCGAGCTGGGCGCGGCCCAGTTCGACCCGTCGGTGACCCTGGTCGACGACCCGCTGGGCGCGTCGGGGTTGCCGTTCGACGCCGAGGGCACCGGCCGGCGGGCGCTGACCCTGGTCGAGGCGGGCACCACCCGGGCGGTGGCGCACGACCGGCGGACCGCCGCCGAGGCGGGTGCCGAGTCCACCGGGCACGCGGTCGCCGGCGGCGCCACCTGGGGCCCGATGGCCCGTAACCTGCACCTGTCCGGTGCGGTGGCCGGGCCGGTCAGCGCGGCGGGCCGGGCCACCACGGGCGCGGCGGCCGGTGCGGTCGTCGACGCGGACACCGCCGCGCTGGTCGCCGGGGTACGCCGAGGGCTGCTGGTCAGCGACCTCTGGTACACGCGGGTGCTCGACCCGAAGAGCCTCGTCGTCACCGGGTTGACCCGTAACGGCGTCTGGTTGATCGAGGACGGCACGGTCGTCCGGGCGGTCCGCGACCTGCGGTTCACCGAGTCGTACCCCCGGGCCCTCGGGCCGGGCGCGGTCCTCGGGCTGGGCGCGCGGCCGGTGCGCCAACCGGACCGGGTGGACGGTGCCTGGTGGGCCGCGCCCTCGGTGCGACTCGCGTCCTGGCACTTCACCGGGGGCGCGTCCGGCTGAGCGGCCGGAGGCGGGCAGTGACGTTCTTAACACCGTGCCATCGATCGCCGTGCCAGGGCTTTTCCGCAGGCCGGACACACGGGACACTCCCTTGCGCGGACGGCTCGCAAAGATCGGCGTAACGTGTGTCACTTAGCTGCGTCGGTCGATCCGGCGTGGTCGTTGGTGTGCGCATGACGTGGCAGCGGGTGCGGGTTCGCCGGTCCGCGTGCCGACCGGAGAGAGATCAGCCCGCCCGTACGGGCCCGTCGAGGAGACGACTCGAATGACTTCAACGGCAACGAGGCCGCGGGGAGCGCGGGCGCGCGCCGCCATCGCGGCGAAGACGTTGCGTACCGACCGATGGTGGTTCGCCCCGCTGATCACCGTGATCGGGCTCAGCGCCTGGGTCGCGTACGCGACGGTCCGGGTCTTCATGCACAAGTGGTACTGGGTCGACCAGTACCACTACCTGACTCCGTTCTACTCCCCGTGTGTGACGGACCGGTGCGTCGAGGAAGCCTCGCACTTCGGCCGGTTCCTGCCCGGCTGGTGGATCATCCCGGACGCCGCGCTGACCCTGCCGTTCCTGCTGCTGTTCCGCCTCACCTGCTACTACTACCGCAAGGCGTACTACCGGTCGTTCTGGCTGTCGCCGCCGGCCTGCGCCGTCCCGGACGGCCACCAGGAGTACGGCGGTGAAACCCGCTTCCCGCTGCTCGGGCAGAACCTGCACCGTTACTTCTTCTACGCCGCCGCGATCATCTCGTTGATCAACACCTGGGACGCGATCCTCGCCTTCCACTCGCCCGAGGGCTTCGGCTTCGGGTTGGGCAACCTCGTCCTGCTGCTCAACGTGGTGATGCTCTGGGCGTACACGATCTCCTGCCACTCGTGCCGGCACATCATCGGCGGCCGGCTCAAGCACTTCTCCAGGCACCCGGTGCGCTACCGGGCCTGGACCTTCGTCTCGGCGTTGAACGTCCGGCACATGCAGCTCGCCTGGATCACCCTCGGCACCCTCGCGCTGACCGACTTCTACGTGATGGCGCTCGCGGCCGGCTGGTTCGACGACCTGCGGTTCATCAACTAAAGGGCCCCTGACATGACCACTACCACTCGTATCGAACGACACCACTACGACGTCGTCGTCATCGGGGCCGGCGGCGCCGGTCTGCGCGCGGCGATCGAGGCCCGGCTCGCCGGCAAGAAGACCGCGATCATCTCCAAGTCGCTGTTCGGCAAAGCCCACACGGTGATGGCCGAGGGCGGCGCCGCCGCCGCGATGGGCAACGTGAACAGCCGGGACAACTGGCAGGTGCACTTCCGCGACACCATGCGCGGCGGCAAGTTCCTCAACAACTTCCGGATGGCCGAGCTGCACGCGAAGGAGTCGCCGCAGCGGATCTGGGAGCTGGAGACGTACGGTGCGCTCTTCGACCGCACCAAGGACGGCAAGATCTCCCAGCGCAACTTCGGTGGCCACGAGTACCCGCGGCTGGCGCACGTGGGCGACCGGACCGGCCTGGAGCTGATCCGCACCCTCCAGCAGAAGATCGTGTCCCTGCAGCAGGAGGACCACCGGCAGTTCGGCTCGTACGACGCCCGGATCAAGGTGTTCTCCGAGACCACCATCACTGAGCTGCTGCTCGACGGTGACCGGGTGGCCGGCGCGTTCGGCTACTACCGGGAGTCGGGCGAGTTCATCCTCTTCGAGGCACCGGCCGTGGTGCTGGCCACCGGTGGCGTCGGACGCTCCTACAAGGTCACCTCGAACTCGTGGGAGTACACCGGGGACGGGCACGCGCTGGCGCTGCGCGCCGGGGCGACGCTGATCAACATGGAGTTCCTCCAGTTCCACCCGACCGGCATGGTCTGGCCGCCGTCGGTGAAGGGCATCCTGGTCACCGAGTCGGTGCGCGGCGACGGTGGCGTCCTGAAGAACTCCGAGGGCAAGCGGTTCATGTTCGACTACGTCCCCGACGTCTTCCGCAAGCAGTACGCGGAGACCGAGGAGGAGGCGGACCGCTGGTACACCGACCCGGACAACAACCGCCGCCCGCCGGAGCTGCTGCCCCGCGACGAGGTGGCCCGCGCGATCAACAGCGAGGTCAAGGCGGGTCGGGGCTCCCCCGCCGGTGGTGTCTTCCTGGACATCGCGAGCCGGCGTTCGGCCGACGAGATCCGCCGCCGGCTGCCGTCGATGTACCACCAGTTCAAGGAGCTGGCCGACGTCGACATCACGGCCGAGCCGATGGAGGTCGGGCCGACCTGCCACTACGTGATGGGTGGCGTCGAGGTGGACCCGGACTCGGGTGCCGCCTTCGGCCACGTCCGCGGCCTGTTCGCCGCCGGTGAGGTCTCCGGCGGCATGCACGGCTCCAACCGGCTGGGCGGCAACTCCCTGTCCGACCTGCTGGTCTTCGGCAAGCGGGCGGGCGGGCACGCGGCCAGCTACGCCGACGGGCTGGCCGCCCGGCCGAAGGTGGCCGTGGACGCGGTCGAGGCCGCCGTGGAGACCGCGCTGGCTCCGCTGCAGCGGGACACCGGCGAGAACCCGTACACCCTGCAGCAGGACCTTCAGGCGGTCATGGGGGATTTAGTCGGAATCATCCGTCGTGAGGGTGAGCTGGCCGACGCGCTGGTGCGGCTCGCCGAGCTGCGCGAGCGGGTGGCAAAGGTGAGCGCGGCCGGCGGCCGGCGCTACAACCCGGGCTGGCACCTGGCCCTGGACCTGCGCAACATGCTGGTGGTTTCGGAGTGCACCGCGAAGGCGGCGCTGGAGCGGCAGGAGTCGCGCGGCGGGCACACCCGGGAGGACTATCCGGCGATGGAGCCGAAGTGGCGGCAGGTCAACCTGGTCTGCTCGCTGGACGGTGACCACGTTCGGCTGACCCGCAAGCCGCTGCCGAAGATGCGGCCGGAGCTGATCGGTCTCTTCGACCGGGCCGAGCTGGGCAAGTACCTCACCGACGAGGAGCTCGCCGACTTCGACGCTCTCGTCGCCGACGCTGGAGAGGCGGACAACCGATGAGCGCGAAGCGTCAGTTCCGGATCTGGCGGGGTGACGAGACCGGCGGTGACCTGCAGGACTACCTGGTGGAGGTGAACGAGGGCGAGGTCGTCCTCGACGTCATCCACCGCCTGCAGGCGACCGACGCTCCGGACCTGGCCTGCCGGTGGAACTGCAAGGCCGGCAAGTGCGGCTCCTGCTCCATGGAGATCAACGGTAAGCCGCGGCTGGGCTGCATGACCCGGATGTCGACCTTCGGCGACGAGGAGACTGTCACGGTCACCCCGCTGCGCACCTTCCCGATCATCCGGGACCTGGTCACCGACGTCTCGTTCAACTACGAGAAGGCGCGGGAGACGCCGGCGTTCGCCCCGCCGGCCGACGTGGCGCCGGGTGACTACCGGATGCAGCAGGTCGACGTGGAGCGCTCGCAGGAGTTCCGCAAGTGCATCGAGTGCTTCCTGTGCCAGAACGTCTGCCACGTGATCCGTGACCACGAGGAGAACAAGCAGGCGTTCTCCGGGCCGCGGTACTTCATCCGGGCGGCCGAGCTGGACATGCACCCGCTGGACGCCCGGACCGACCGCAAGGAGTACGCCCAGGCCGAACAGGGCCTCGGATTCTGCAACATCACCAAGTGCTGCACCGAGGTCTGCCCCGAGCACATCAAGATCACCGACAACGGGATCATCCCCATGAAGGAACGGGTCGTCGACCGCAGGTACGATCCCCTTGTGTGGCTTGGTAGCAAGATCTTCCGTCGGGGCGAGACGCCCCAGACCAGCGTGACCACCGCCCGTCAGGGCTCGGCGACGTCGTCGGGCGCGACCCGGCGCGGGGTCCACTCGCACGCGGGTGGCTCGCACGACCCGCGGGCCGAGGCGCAGGCGCAGAGCGGCGTCAACTGGGACCGGGAGGTGCCCCACCCGACCGCGCCGGCGGTCGACGACCGGGGCCGGTTGCCGCTGACCGAGCTCACCTTCGACCGGGCCGCCGCGCCGTCGCCGTTCGGCGACGACGTGACCTTCCCGCTGCCTCCGGAGCACCTCAACTTCGCGCACCCGGAGCAGGACGACAAGCACTGAGGACGACCAACAGAACGGGGCCCGGCTGAGCCGGGCCCCGTTTCCCATGTCCGGCGTCGATCATGAAGTTGACAGGCGCGTCCGGCCTCAACCGACCCGCCAAACCCATGGTCAACTCGTTGAGTTCGGGGAGTGGGGGTTCAGCAGGGGGCGCAGGGCCGCGACGATCGGGGCGTCGGCCGGGAGCCAGGTGACCTCGTCCAACTCGTCGGCACCCAGCCAGCGCAGCGCCTCGTGTTCCAGGGCCTGCGGCTCGTCGCCGTCGAGCAGGCGCGCCGCGTACACCTTGAGCACCGACCGGCCGTGGGCCATCCGCACGTTGCGGCCGACCCGGTCGCCGATCTCGACGCGTACGGCCAGCTCCTCGGCGCACTCCCGGATCAGCGCTTCGGTCTCGGCCTCCCCCGGCTCGACCTTCCCGCCCGGGAACTCCCACATGCCGGCCACCTCCGGCGGCGCGGACCGCGCACAGGCGAGCACCCGCCCGTCCCGGATGATCGCCGCACCGACGATCACCTTCAGGTCCGGTCGTTCGGTCTGCCCGCCGTCGTTCGCCCGTTCGGTCCGCACGGGCGTCCAGGGTGCCAGATCAATCGGCGGTTTGGGTACCGTAGCCGTCCGCTAGGCCAATAGAACCCGGAAGTGTGGGCGTGGACACCCCTTCCGAGCGAAGGAAGACTAGAGGGCACCGACAAGACACGGGATGGCGACGATTTGGCCACAAGCCGGCAACGGCGTTTGGGGGGTGCGGTGATGCGCGTGCTGTTCAACAGCCGAGCCAAGCACGACTACCTTTCCGACGCGTTGACCTTGCTATCTGGTTGGACGCGCGAAGGCGAGCAGATCCGACGGACTCTCGTGATCGACGATACCCAACACGCGGCGCTGACTGAACGGGTGAAAGTGGTCGCCGACGCGCTGCACCTGCGCCCCGAGATCAGCCGCCGGTCCGACAGCACCCAGATCCGCGTCGGGCACGGCAACGACGGGCCGCTGACCGAGGGCGAGGTCCTGCTGGCCGCCCGCATCGAGGACGCGTACCGGGCTGTCACCGAAGCCTGACGTCCCCGCGAACGCCCGATGAGATGAGACACGCCGAGTTCCGGCATCCCCGCCTGGTCGAGGTCTACGACGCCGAGTGCCCGTGGGGGCCGGACGACGACTTCTTCCGAGCGGTCGTCGACGAAACCCCGGCAGCCCGGGTCCTCGACCTCGGCTGCGGCACCGGCCGGCTGACCGTCGCCCTGGCCGCGTCCGGCCACACCGTCACCGGGGTCGACCCCGCCGGCGCGTCCCTGACCGCCGCCCGCACCCGGCCCGGCGGTGGACGGGTCACCTGGATCGAGGGCACCTCGGCGCTGCTGCCCGACCGGGCGTTCGACGTGGTGGTGCTGACCAGCCACGTCGCGCAGTTCTTCGTCGAGGACGCGGAGTGGTCGCGTACCCTCGCCGACCTGCACCGGGCGCTCGTGCCCGGCGGCCGGCTGGTGTTCGACGCCCGCGACCCGGCAGACCGCCGCTGGGAGCGGTGGAACCCGACGGATTCGCAGCGCCTGGTGACGCTGCGCGACGGCGGCGAGGTCCGCGCGTGGACCGAGGTCACCGGTGTACGCGACGCGGTGGTCGACTTCACCCACCACTACCACTTCGGCGACGGCGAGGAACTGCTCAGCTCGGCGAGCCTGCGCTTCCGCACCGAGGTTGAGCTGCGCGACTCGCTGGCCGTGGCGGGCTTCGGCGTGGACCGGATCTACGGCGGCTGGCACCACGAGCCCGTGGGCCACGGCGAGTTCGTCGTCCTCGCCCGGGCCGGCACGTTGGCACAGGTTTCCTAACCTGGTGCGCATGGGGAACATCGCGTACGACCGCAAGGAGCAGGTCCAGCAGATCCAGAGCGGCCTGCTCGACGGTGAGCAGATCATCGCCGTCTACGACGCCGTCGGCACCGGCACCGGGTTCATCGGGCTGACCGACCGGCGCGTGATCATCCAGGACCGCTCGTTCGTCGGCAAGCGGTTCGCGATCACCAGCATCCCGTACTCGAAGATCACCAGCGTGAGCGTGGTCAGCAACAAGTCCTGGGGAGGCTCGTTCTTCTCCACCGGCGCCATCGCCATCCACGTCGGCACGCACACCTACGAGGTCGAGTTCCGTGGCGCGCAGAAGAGCCACCACGTCCACAACGTGATCCTGCACCACATCTCCTGACCGCGTCGCGCGGTGGGCCCGGCGGGCGTAATTGCCTTGCCGGGCCCTCGCCGTCTCTGGTGTCCTCGGTCGACAGCCACGCGAAGGGAGCAGCCATCATGCCCAACACGACGAAGTCCCCCGAACCCATCGTCATCCGATCTGAGGAATCGAGACTTCGTGAGCAGGACTGTTCCCCTGGCTGCGGCGCTGCCGTACGCCACTGACACCAACCCCGGAGGCCGCTGATGTCGGTCTTCGACGATCCCGGCCTCTTCGGCCGGCTGTGGGCCGCCGGCTACGACGACGGCGGCACCAACCCCGACCCGGCTCCCGCCGTGGACTTCCTGGCCGACCTGGCCGACGGCGGTCCGGTTCTCGAACTGGCGATCGGCACCGGCCGGGTCGCACTGCCGTTGGCCGAACGCGGCCTCACCGTGCACGGCGTCGAGGCATCCGAGGAGATGCTCGCGCAGATGCGGGCAAAACCCGGCGGCGATCGGATCCCGGTCGTCGTCGCCGACATGGCGGACGTGCCGGTGACGGGTGATTTCCGGCTCGCGTACCTGGTGTTCAACACGCTGTTCAACCTGGTGGACGCCGAGCGGCAGGCGGACTGCTTCCGCAACGTCGCCCGGGTGCTGTCGCCGGGCGGCGCGTTCGTCATCGAGACGTTCGTGCCCGACCCGCGCAGCTTCGACTCGGACGAGCAGGTGCAGGTGCGTGCCGTGACGGAGGACTCCGCGACGATCCGGCTGCACCGGTACGACCGGCCGGCGCAGACATTCATCCGGCAGACCATCACCTTCGACGCTGACGGGGTGCACCTGAAGCCGTTCGCCATGCGGTACGCCTGGCCGCACCAGATCGACGAGATGGCGCAGCAGGCCGGGCTCCGGCTCACCGAGCGGTACGCCGACTGGCACCGACGACCCTTCCAGGCCGACAGCCCGTCGCACATCTCCGTCTACCGGGCGGAGTAGCGGTTGGTCGACTCCGGTTCCAGGAATCCGGGGTGTCCAGGTCTCCTCGACACCCCACCTGCACGGAACCGGAGTCGATCTCGGCCAGCCGCAGTCAGTGCCAGTCGCTGATGCTCACGTCGTCCGGCGCGGGCCGGCCTCGAGAGGTCTCCACCAGATCCGGCCACCTACCGCATCGAACCCCTGACCCTGAAGCGCACGATCGACGACGGCGACCGGATCAACCTGGGCGGGCATGTGCTGACCGTACTCCACCTTCCCGGCCACACCCCGGGAAGCATCGCCCTGCTGGAGGAGCGCAGCGGGACGCTGTATTCCGGCGACATCGTCTACGACGGTGCCTTGATCGACGACCTGCCGAACTCCGACGTGGCTGCCTACCGGCGGAGCCTGGAGTTCCTTGCCGACCTCGACGTGTCCGTCGTCCATCCCGGTCACGGGCACAGCTTCGACAGGACACGCCTTCACCAGTTGGCCGAGGCATACCTGCGCAGGAGAGCCTAGGTAACCGGCTGTCGTCATGCGGTGGTCCACCAGGCCACCCGCTCTACGGCTAGGCATGCCGACAGCGTGGCTGCCGGTCGCGTCACGCCGGCGTCATCGATCGGCGCCGTTGGTTCTGGTCGCGATGGGGCCGATTCTGCTGAGTTGTCCGCTGTCCCCGATCTGAGCGCGGTCCTCAGTTCCAGCCTCTGCCAGCCCGAGTCCATTCGTCCTGGTCCACCGGTCGAGGGTCTTGTTGCAGCCACGTGATGATGCTCTGTGCGTGTTCCTCGGGTGCCCCCGAGGACGACCCAATACGTAGGGCCTCGTCGAAGTACGGGAACGCTTCAGCGCGCTCCCAAACGAGAGCTTCGTCGAGATCCGTGGCTTGGTGGCGCTCCCGGAACCGGCTGACGGCCTCGTCGGGAGCCACGAAGAACTCGACGACCCAGAGCAGCGCAGAGGATCCCGCCAATGCTTCCCGCAGACTGGCTCGCTGGTCACGTCGGGCGTAGGTGCACTCGAGAACCACGGTCTCTCCACCACCCACGAACATCCGGGCGAGCAGGTGCGCACCGGCGTACGCGCGCAAGCGGTCGTCACGATTTCGATCGGACTCAGGGAACAGAAGCTCGAACAGGGTGTCGACCTCCAGGTGGATCCGACCGAGACCTGCGGAGGCCCGCACCTCAGCCAGAGCCTTTCCAACCGTGGTCTTGCCCGAGCATGGAGGGCCCGACAGCACGACTATCCGGTTGGCGGCCATGTTCCTCGCGCTTCAGTAGTCGTTGACGACGTTCAAGCAGGCGGACGAAGGTCCGTGAGCACCTGGGAGCCTAACCATCCGGATCCGCCACTGACCGCGCGTCTTGACCGGCATCGAGGACCGCTAAGCCGGCGATAGGACGGCACGCCGGTGACGCACCGGAGCCTGTCAAGTCAACTGAGACATTTTCTTGATTTTGTTTAGCTTTGTGCTGCTGGTTGGTTAAGCACAGGCGAGGCGGTGGTCTGTGCGG